>JBBRLA010000430.1:0-7490 GCA_038231615.1 Polyangia bacterium
TCACCACGGTGGTCGGGCGCATCGACGTGGCCACGGTCCCGGCGGGCGGCAAGGTGGCTTCCTTCGCCGACTCCGGCTCGGTCGGCATCAAGCGGGCCGGGTTCGGCGGGACCCTGGTGAACAACCAGGTCATGGCCTTCGGCGGGTTCCAGGCCGGCGGCGCGGTCACCAACTCGGACTCCGCCAAGCTGAAGTCCGCGACCACGATCGGGAACTTCAACTCCCTGGGCGGCGGCGTGCTGACCCTGCCGCGGGCCCTGCAAGGCACCGCGCTGGAGAGTGCGTTCATCTACCAACTCGGCGGCGCCAGCGCCGGGCCCAACACCGCACAGAGCACCACGGAGCAGACCGTATGGTAACGCGCAGCGCCCAGAGTTCGACCACCGCCCCCCACCCTGCGAGGAGAGACATGTCGCCCGTGCTCATGCCGAGGATCCTGCTCACGTCCCTGCTAGTGCTCGCCGCCGTGCTCACACCGGCCCCTGCCCGCGCCGACCGGGGGATGTCCACCACCGCCGAGCCGCCCCCTTCCGACAAGGGCGGCGCCATCGTCGGCCTCAAGATCGGGGTCCTTCTGCCCCAGGCGTTCTCGCCCCTTTCCACCAGCTACTACGTGGAGGCCGAGGCCGGGTACCTCCTGCCCTTCGCGCGGCGCCTGATCGCCGTCACCGCCTCCATCAGCTTCACCTCTCCCGGGACCAGCAACACCGGCACCGACCCCCGGCTCCCGGGGGGCGTCTACAGCTACGACGTGACCCAGCAGCAGTTGACCTTCGGACTGAGCGTGCTGGCGAAAATCCCGCTCGGGCGGATCGTCCCCTACATCGGAGCGGGGCCACGCTTCTTCCTGCTCAAGACCTCGTCCTCCGGCCAGGCCGGCCCGGCGGGACAGACCGTGCTCATCCCGGAAACGACGGAGACTTCCACCGAGATCGGCGTCGGCGTGCCCCTCGGGGTGGATATCCTCCTCGGCCCCGGCCGTCTCTTCGGCGAGGCGCAGCTCCTGTGGGCGGCGACAGGGCAGCGCTCCACCGGGGCGGGATCCGTGGGTTCGATCATCCTGGGCGCCGGCTACCGGCTGGTGCTCTAGGCAATGACCACCAGAGTGACACGAAAGGCCCTGCACCTTTGCGGGGCGGCACTGCTCCTGTGCGCCTGCAACCACGCCGGGCAGAGCGGGGCGGACGCCGGCGTGGACGCCTGCACCACCCCCGGCTGCTCGAAACCGGGGCCGGATCTGGCCCTCCGTGGGCCCCCGGACCTGCGGCCCCGGCCGGACCTCGGCGGGCCCATCGTCCCCGATTACATCAACCGGCTGGGCCCCGGCTCGCCGAACCCCTTCGACCCCAAGGACGACATGTCGAGCGGGGTGCGACTCGACGGCGCCGGCGACATCGTGCTCACCGCCGGGATCGCCGCCAGCGATCGCTCGGTGATCTGGGTCGCCAACAGCGGCGAGGGCTCGGTGTCCAAGATCGACACCCGCACCCTCAAGGAGATCGCCCGCTACTACACCTACCCGGGCGCGGGCGCCGATCCTTCCCGCACGACCGTCGGCATCTCCGGCGACGTGGTGGTCGCCAACCGGGCCAAGCTGTTGGTCGATCGCGCCTCCGTCATGAAGATTGCCGGCAACAAATCGGGCTGTATCGATCGCAACAAGAACGGCAAGATCGATACCTTCGAGGGCGCCGGCCCGGTGCCCGCGCAATTCTCCTGGCTCGACGGTCAGGCCCAGAGCCCCGACGAGTGTGTTCTCTGGCTCACCGATCTCCACCAGGCGGGGAAGGCCGTCCTGCCCAGGGCCTCGGGCTTCAACGCCGAGATGGTCATGGGCGAGCTGCGCTCGACCCAGGTCTACATCGGCCTCTATGGCACCAGCGAACTCCTCCGCCTGGACGCCCAGACCGGCGCCATCCTCAAGCGCATCGATGTCAGCCCGGCCATGCCCTACGGCCTGGTCCTGGACAAGGCCGGCACCGTCTGGGTCCGCGGGGCCGAGGGCAACGGCAGCCTGGTGAAGGTGGATCCCCACACGGCGGACCAAGTTACCCACTACGACGGCGCCAACGCCCCGCCCTGCCCTTACGGCATCGCCACCGATGCCAAGGGTTTCATCTACACGGCGGGCCCGAGCGGCGCGGACGGCTGCGTGTCGCGCTTCGACCCGGTCGCCCAGACCTGGCAGACACTCAAGCTCGTCCCCCCCGCCGGCTCGCCCATGAGCGGGCAGACGTATCCCCGCGGGTTGGCGGTCGATCGCAAGGGCGGGGTGTGGATCGCCGACACCTTCCAGGGCCTCTTCCACGTCGACGCCTCGGGCGCCTCGATGGTGCAGAAGGGCATGGCCGCAATCCCGCTGGTCACCACCCTCGGCGCCGCCGTGGACGCTGACGGCAGCCCCTGGGCGATCAGCTTTGACAAGTCCACTGCCTACAAGGTCGATCCGGTGACCTACGCGACCCAGCCGGTCGTCGTGGGCCAGAACCCCTACACGTACAGCGACATGACGGGCTCCCAGCTCCGCGGCGTCCAGTTGCCCCAGCCCGGCGTGTTCCGCCACCTCTTCACCGGCTGCTCCGGGTCCGCGGCGACTCGCTGGATTTCGCTGGACTACACCGTGACCGATGCCCCCGGTTCCCACACCACGGTGCGAATGCGCTCGGCCGCCACTGCGGCGGCGCTGGCAACCGCCCCCTTTACCGCGCTCGCCGGCCCACCCCCGATCGCGCTGAACCTGTTCGACGGGACCCAGTTCCTCGAGGTCGAGTTCGACATGACCACGACGGATCTGAGCGCCACTCCGGTCCTGTCCGCCCTGAGCGCCAGCTACGATTGCCTCGTCGTCGCCGGTTAGGCTGCCGTCCAGGCGCCCCTCGGGACTGGGCGCGCGGCTCGTCGGACAGTTTAGCCTCTATGCTTGGCCACGCCAATATGGCTCCGCGCCTCACAGACCACCGGCGAATTCAGCGTCGGTGAGTATCCGCGGATTATCTGCAGCGGGGGATACCCATTGCAGAGCGGCTTGCGAAGTTTTGTACGCGTCGTAGGCCAGGTAGGTGTTCGTCCCAAGGGTGATGCTGGTGTCACCCAGTCTGCCGCCGAAGACCGCCCAGTCCTGCTCTTTGTCCTCGTTGAACCAGACGAGCTGGTTGAACCCGTTCTGGGTCGCGTGGGAGAACACCTGCTGAAGGAACAAGGACTTTCCGTTGATATCGGTGCCGGTCGCATTGAGCGTGGTGCTGCCGATCTCGGTGATGCTCAGCGGCCGCTGCGAGATGCCCCGCAGGCGGAGCCGCATGGCATCAAAGATCTCCATCGGCGTCTGCCAATGGGACCAGGTGGCGCTATATCCCCAATTGTATCCATCAATGGCCACCCAGTCGACATAGGCATCGCCCGGAAAGTAACTCTCGACAGGGATACCGCCGACGTCCGTCGCGTTGGCACAGAAGGTCCACTGGATGTGCCGGAAATCGAGCTGCTTGGACCGCAGAATTCCCACCACCCTTCTCCACATGCTGATGAAGTCCTGGGCGGAAGTCGCGCTCTGCGTGCCCCATGGGTACCAGTTCCCGTTCATCTCGTGAGCGAGGCGCAGATAAGCCCGCCGGTCGTCCGCGTTGCCGTAGATTCCATCTGGGCCGCTGAGCCAGAGCTTCAGCTGATCGCCCCAGCGATTGATGTATCGATCGTACTTCCCGCTGGCGATCTGGGCGGTGATGTTGGTCGGGGTACTGGTGCCAATGGAGGGGTCCCAGGTGATCAGCGGGACGTTGTCGTTCTTCCAAATGTTCGGGAGCTGGATCCCGAATAGGTTGTTCATCAGTGTGTTGTTGTTCTCCCAGGTCGTGAACAAGTTGATGACCGCGTTCTTGCGTCCCTGCCAGCTCTCCAGATCGGTGATCTGGCTCATCATCCACCCCTGGTTGCCGCTGTAGGCGCCGAGCATGATGCTGGTGGACGTCGTGATCTTCTGGGACGTTGAAGAGGTCGGCTCAGGCTCGGGAAGTCCGCACCCGTTGCTGCCAAGGAGAGCAAAGATGAGGTAGCCGAGCAGACGCGACGTGCGTCGCCAGAGAGTAGGCCTCGGACTACCCTCCGGCAGATCGGGGCTATTTTGTGTACAGTCACTATACGAAGTCTTTGGGATCATTTTTGCTCCACATCAAATCCGGTTGCTCGGGCGTTGCTTCTCGCCGACTCCTCGATGGATGTGCACAATTTGTGCCGACAGGAACCCTCAGGTCCGGCGCGGGTTATTGGCACCGCCATGCCAGTCCACCGGATCGCTACACGCCAGCGATTACTTTCGAGTTGCGCCGACGACGTTGCAAGTACGCTGGGAATGCGGACATCGACCCGCGCCCGAGGTGGAGAATAGCCGCCAGCCGGTGACGCCTAACAGTCCGCCATACAATCCAACGGACGTTCAAATTCCCGTCTTGACGAAGACCCGCTCGGGTGTCATTGAACGATTCAGTACACCCCCTTTGCCCAAACCGTACAGGGAATCTTCGCCGAAAACACTGTGAGCAAGAAAACTCAGGCACTTGCAGCGCAGATTGAGCTGGCACTCCGCTTGCTAATGCTTATTTACATCTGGCTGACGACAGCTAACAGACATGGAGCAACAGACATGACAAAGAAACTGACGATCACCGGATTCCTGGCCTTCGCTCTTGCGGGCAATGCCCAGGCCGACAAGGCGCAGGAAGACCCGGACAAGGCCGCCGCCAAGGCGGGCAACACCGATCATGCCGATCCACAAAACAAGACGCTCCCTTCCCATGCCAGCGACACGGCAAAGAGCCGGGCGTTCGGCCAGGAGGGGGACGCCAAGCGGCATCATCCGGACAAGACCAAGCACGAGCGTCACGCCCGCGCGGTGGACGCCGCCGCCAACGAGGCCAAGACCGAGGCCGAGAAGCTCAACCGGCCCGACTCGGCCGCGCACGGCGCCAACACCAAGGCAGTGGGGCCCGGCAGCGACCGGGGCGCTTCGGCCTCGGCGCAAGCGGGCGGGCGCAGTGGGGCACCGGCCAACCTGGACTCCGTCCGCAACGCCAATGGCACGGCAGGCGCAAGCGCGGCGGGCAGCAGCGGCAATCGCCCGGACAGCCCGGGGCGTCCGGCGTCGCCGGGCACCGGCCACGGCAAGCCGTAGCGCACACGCTCTCCCCAAGAGGTGACCGCGAAAGGGGTCGCCTCCCCTTCCCATCCTCTCGGCTCTTCAGGGCGCCGCCTCCCCGAGACCCAGGGCCAGCGATTGCGCGGCGGCGGCTATCGGGGGGCGCCGGCTCTTGCCAAATCGCAGCAGCAGCGCGCGCGTGCGCTGCACCGCCCCTTGCCGCGTCGGCCCATCGACCAAACGGGGGCAGAGCAGCGCCGCCTCTTCCAGCCACTCCAGGGCCTGCGCCTCGGCGGTGGAAAGCAGCGTTTCGGCCCGGGCAACGACCGCCTGGTGCCTTGCTGCCGTGGGGCCCGGCGCCCCATCGATGGCCGCGAGGAAGCGCTGCGCCCCCTCGCGCAGCCGGGGAGCGAGTGGTGGCGCCGGCCTGGCCTCCGAAGGGGCCCGTGGGCTGTCTTAGGATTTGTGCAAAAATTACTTCCCGCTTTCTGGCTGCGGCGGGGGCAGAATGCTGACATGTCCATGCCGAACAACTGCCCATGCCGGCTCTGCCGGCAGCACCCTGGACATGCCGAGCAAGCTCGTCATCAACAGTTCCGTGATCTGCTGCGGTGCCTGAATGAGCGACAACGTCGCTGGGTAGCCGCCTTGGAGGCGAATCGACTGGGACATGGTGGAATCCGCCTGGTTGCCCAGTTCTCAGAGCTGGACGAAAAGACCATTCGGCGGGGGCGCGACGAGTTGGCCCGCGGTCTTGGCCCTCAGTCTGCCGACCGGGCCCGGCGGGCAGGAGCAGGTAGGCCGCCCAGCGAGGCGCAATCCCCCCCTGAGCCTCCAGTACCTCATGTTCTTGGTGGACTCCGAGTTGGCCGGCGATCCTTGCAGCGAGCTGCAGTGGGTTCGCCGCAGTCTGCGCAAACTCCAGCATGCCATGCAGAGTTGCGGTCTGGAGTTGGCGCCCAACACGATCGAGCGTGTCCTGCACGCCCATGGCGTTCGGTCCAAAGGCAATGTCAAGCATCTGATGCCTCAGCCCCATCCGGATCGGGACCGTCAGTTTCGGCACATCCAGGTGGTCCGCCGTCGGTTTGAGCAGGCAGGCAGGCCCATCATCAGCGTCGATACCAAGAAGAAAGAGCTGATCGGCCTGTTCAAAAACAGAGGCCAGATCTGGACGGACAAGCCTGCTGAGGTCTACACGTATGACTTCCCTAGTGATGCGATTGCCAAGGCGGTCCCCTACGGGGTCTACGACATCCAGGCCAACCGAGGAGCGATCTACGTCGGTTTGGATGGGGACACGCCCGATTTCGCCGTGGACGCCATCGTATGCTGGTGGCGCGAGCAGGGCCGCCGTTGTTATCCGAGTGCATCGCGACTGCTCATCCTCGCTGATGGAGGTGGGAGCAATGGCTACCGTGCGGGCCGCTGGAAGACGCAGCTTCAGCGTCAATTGGTCGACGCGTTCGGCTTGACCGTGACGATCTGCCACTATCCGCCTGGGGCAGCCAAGTGGAACCGCATCGAGCACGGCCTGTTCAGTCAGATCAGCCAGACGTGGGCGGGATTACCATTGACGTCTGTGGACGTGATGCTCTCGGCCATCCGGTGCACTACGACAGGCACCGGCCTGCGTGTGACTGCCACGCTGATGCCAGGCTCATACCCGCGCAAGCTCAAGGCATCGGCGAAAGAACTAGCGAGTCTGCGTATCAAGCGCCACAAGGTCTGCCCGCAGTGGAACTACATCCTTGCTCCCCGAAAACCAGGGAAGTAATTTTTGAACAAATCCTTAGGTAAGGGCGTGTAAAAAAACAACTTCGGCGTTTCACTTGGTGGTAAGAAGCAAGAGAGAATGGCTTGCTGACATTTTACCCTTGTCGACTCACCGACGCTATGCCCAGAAAAGACTCGACTCTCGTACACGACTGCAACTGCCCCGAGTGCCAGGCACACCCTCGGGGGAGGACGGCTCGCCTTCATGGGCGCATAAACCGGCTCATCGCCTCACTGGATGAGAAACACCGACGGCAGTTCGTAGGCCTGTGGGCCTCACAACTTGGCCATGGCGGCATTGCGGCTAATGGCGGATGTCACGGGGCTTGATCGGAACACCATCGCGCGCGGTCAGCGAGAGTTGAACATCGCCGACCCCTCTCCCAGGCGCATTCGTGCCCCTGGTGGGGGGCGGCCACGCCTGGAAAAAAAAGACCAGACCTGCGGATGACCCTGTCCGACGTGATGAAGGACACCACAGCCGGCGACCCCATCTCCGGCCTGAAGTGGTCACGCAAGGCGCTCCGCAAGATTTCGCTGCTCCTGCGCTTTCGACGCTGCCGCATCAGCGCCCCAACGGTCA
>JBBRLA010000431.1:0-7490 GCA_038231615.1 Polyangia bacterium
AGGGGAAACGTGAATTCGCGGCGGGGCCGTTATCTCACCTGGGTCAGCGTTCCTGGCTCACCCAGCCAATACTCATCCGGCGGAGGCCGTCCACCGCCTTCGGCCCGTGGGCAGTCAGGACAGCAAGGCTCGAGCGATGTCGTCGCCGCCGCCATTGAGGAAGAGCGGCAAAAGGGTGCTGAGGCGGTCGGTGTCTTCGATGGCGAGCAGCGCACCCTGCACCGATGCGGGCACCGCGCCCAGGCGCTGCTGGTAGATCCCCAGCAGGGTGTCGGCGATGCCCGCCTTCTTGCCCGCCTTTCTGCCGATCGTCTGCATCTCTTCCATGAACTTGAGTTGCTCTGCTCGGGCCTCGGTCATAATCAGGCTCCTCTCTTCTTCAGATATCTTTTTATCACGCGCCACCGCTCGCTGCAAAAGGTCACGAAACTCCAGCAGCTTCGGCAAATCGGGGTCATCTGCGGGGATCCGCTCCATCTCCCGCAGCGCCCCTTCCCGGGTGCGACCGTGGCCCAAGAGGCGCAAAAGGAGGGTCTCCCGGGTCCGCTCCAGTTGGTTGGTCACTACGAACCACAGTTCGCTGTGCTCGTCGGTCCAGTAGAAGCCCGGCGGCCACCCCGGGACCGGCCGCACCCGCGCCCGCCTGAACAGGGTCGCGGGCATGCCCGGCGTGACCGTCCAGATGGGGAACCACGCCCGCGGTGGCCGGTCCTTCTTGCGGGCCTGGGCGCGCAGATGATGGTGCCAGTCCAGGCGCTTGCGCTCGACCTCGTGCATCTCGTCGCTCCCGGGGATGGCAGACCAGAGTTCCAGATGGATCGGCCGGCACAGGAGGCGCGCCGGAAGAGACAGGAATCCAGGCAGGTCCGCAGGCGGCGGCAGCCGCGGGACGAACCAGAGGTCCATGTGCTGGGCATCGTGGGCCGGGACCTCCACTTCCTGGTCCACGTCGCCGAAGAGGTCCAGAATCTCGCGCGCGATGCGCTTTCCCAACTGGTCATGTTCTTTGTTCATGGGACTCCCCGCAGTGTGGTCGTGCTCATAGCACGGGGGTCTGACAATGCCTGCTTCCAGCGACTGGATCGGGCCATCCGGCGTCAGCTACAGACTCGTCAGGATGGAGGGCGGCAGGGCGAAGGTTTCCAGGTGATAGGTCCTTCCGTGGGTCAGACAGGCCCTGGCCTCGGCTTCCGTGAAGTAGAGGTCCACCTCGATGAGCCGATCTGCGCGGAAATGCAGGAGCGCGAAACACGGTCGCCTCCCCGCGCTGGCGCAGGCCACCAGATCGGTGACGTTGGCCTGGCCCGGCTCGGGGCGGGAGTCGAGGTGCGTGACGCACGGCTCGGCCAGCACCTCTGCCCGGAAGCAGGTGGAAGGCAGGGCGGACGACGTCGGGCAGATCTGTGGCCTGGACATGTTCCCTCCATGGGGCACAGGGGTTTCCTGCGCACGCACTGACGGCCTTGGACTTTCAGGTTCATGTATGCCAAGGTGCGCGGCCAAATGCTGCTTTTGATGGTCGGTACGAATTAACGTTTTTAGTTATTTAAATCGAAAAAAAAGAAAAGTCAACCAAAAAATGCGGATCATCCCTGAACATGTCACAGCGGCACGCGGACTTCTGCGCATGTCACAGGAAGAACTCGGTAAGGCAGCCGGGGTGAGCCCGCAGACCGTCCGGTTTTTCGAGAATCGGCAGACCATGCCAAGAGAAGAGACCATTCAGCGGATCACGGAGGCGCTGGAGCGACGCGGCATCGTATTCAGCAATGGGGACCGACCCGGGGTCATGTTGGATCCGTCAAAAGCCATCATCCCGCCACACTCTTGAAGGGTCCATTGCCTGCACCACCGCGCCGGACTCTTGCCCCACCAGCTCGGCCTGCAAGGGGACGAGCCTGAATGGCAGCCAGGTTTGCCTAAAGGACTGTATGCTCGGAGCTACCTGCTGCACCGGCAGGCCCCTGGGCGGTGGGACCGGCTGGTGCGCCCCTCAGATGCTGCCGCTCTGTCTGGTCAAGTAACGAGGCCCCGCGCTGCCATCGGCCGCCTACCTCGTTCCCCGCGCGCGGCTACCTGACCTGGGTGTACACGAAGTCATGGCCCGGGTGCGGCCCTACACCGGCACCCATGTGACAGCCGGCGCAGATTTCGTGGGCCGGCCCGCTGCCGCCCCACCCATCGGCGGCCACCCCGCGCTCGTCGTGGGGGACCGTGCTGTCAAGCGCGACCCGCTCGTACCAGTACCAGGTCTCGGCGGTCTGCCCAGGGCGGGTGTGACGCTCGACGGAGTAGCCGACGATCTTGCCCTGCTCGTCGTAAAACTCCTTCACGGAAGCGGCGTCCACTGGGTACTCTCCGGGACCGGCGGCGCTGGCCAGATCGTTGGAGCAGATGCGATTGATGCCGTGATCGGAAGGCGGGCGCGAGGGATGCGGCGCCGCCTGGCAGTGCCATCGCCGATAGAAGCCTTGGGAGAGCCAGATTTCGACCTCCTCGTGCCCGGTGGTCGGCGGCACTTGCTCTCGTCCAGGAAACACTGCCGGCACGCTGCACGTCAGCAAGAGCGGCAGGAACCCGACCAGCCATCGTTCCGGCAAGCGCCGCATTTCTCTCATTCTTCTCTCCATCAACGTCGCAGCATGCGCCACGAAAACGAGGTGTGACAACCCATCGCCCCGCAGTCGACGGCCATCAGGTGGTCCTGCGTACGCGGTCGATCAAGCGCGTGGCAGGCGATGCACTCCCCGCGCAGGCCGGTCCACTGCGGGTTGCGGTGGCAGGCGCCGCACAGTGTCAAAAAGTGCCGTCCCTGGAGCGGAAACTCGGTGCGGTCATGGTCGAAGCGGATGAGTCGCCAGCGATCCGGCTGATGGCACTCCTGGCATTCCAGGCCGTTGCCGCCCCGGTGCGGATCGCCGTGACAGCTTTCGCAGGCCGGGCTCAATCGAGCGCCTTTCCGGGCATCGTGGCACGATAGGCAAGGCAGTGCCGCGTGTCGACGCGAGAGCGGGAAGAGCGCCTTCTCGTCGTGCGCGAACGCCGGGACGTCGGCGAAGCGAGTCGGCTTGTGGCAGTCCTCGCACCGGGCGCCGAAGTTCAGCCCGTGGCGCCTTGGCAGGTGGCAGCCCTGGCAGCCCGCCCCTTTGGGCAGGAAGCGCTCGTGCCGCTCCCCATGGCAGCGCGCGCAGGCGAGTTCCTTGTGCCCATCGCTCAGAGCGAAGCCGGTCTGCTGGAGGTGCGCGAAGGGCGGCGTCTCACGGAACCCGCGCTCGTTGTGGCAGCGGGCGCACTCGCTCCCCAGCCGTCCACCGTGCCGGTCGACGTGGCACGATGCGCAACGCGTAGGCACCGACAAGAAGCGCCCATCGGGGTGACACGAGGCGCAGGCGACCCCGGCATGGCGCCCGCGCAGGGGAAAGGAGAACCCGGCGTGCATGGCCGCGTCTACCGTGGACGGCTTCCAGTGTTTGCTCTCGTGGCAATCGCGGCATACCCAGCGCCGCCCGGTCTGATGTTCCGCGGGGGTTCCCAACGCGTCCAGCGCCGCGAGCAGGAGCAAGCGCGGACGCTCGGTGCGCAGCGGCGGGAGCTGCGGGCTGTCCTGCTTCCTGGCCGGCTCCCGGAACTGCCCCTTGTGCTGATCGCCATGGCACAGGACACAGTCGTTTCCCCCCATGACGAAGCGCCCCGGCGCAAAGCGCGCGTGGCAGATCTCGCAGCGCACAGCCTCATGAGCGCCGGCGAGCGGAAAGCGTGTCATTTCATGGGAGAACCGAGGCTTGTCGAAGCCGACCGTGGTATGGCAAGCGGCGCAGGGCCCAAAGTCGCCGTGGCGGGGTACCTTGTGGCAGCCCTGGCAATCCCTTGGGGCATTCTTGAAGATTCCCGGTAGGGTGTGGCAGTTCTCGCAGCCGACGTCCAGGTGCCGACCGGTCAGCGGGAAGCCGAAGGCGCGCCGGTTGTGGTCGAAGGCCCTGGTCTTGAATGAGAGCGCGGAGTGGCAGATCGAGCAGGCCCCCAGCGGCTCATGGGTGAGATCCTTCGCGTGGCACGAGGCGCATTCGTGCGGCGTGGGTTTGAAGCGAAAGGCCGGGTGGCAGCTCTGGCATGGTGCAGTCTGGTGCCGGCCTGGCAGGAAGCATCCGCAGGTATCATGGGTGAAAGTGGCCTGCTTCCAGGATAGCGTGTTGTGGCAGGTCTGGCAGGACGCGCGCGTGCCGCCGTGGGCGCGCAAGTGGCAGACCTGGCAGGTGACTTTCGAGGACAGGTTCATCCCCTGCGCGTGGCAGCCCGCGCAATCGATCTTTTCGTGCCCACCCAAAAGGGGCACCCGGTGGGACGCCCTGTCCTTGATCTGGTGTTTCCAGCCGCTTGTATCATGGCAAAGGGCGCACTCGGCCCCGAGCGCGCCTCGGTGCTGCCGGTCCTGGTGGCAGCCGACGCAGCGCGTATCGGCCCCCACGTAACGGCCCGAGGACGCCTGCTTGTGGCAGCCTGTGCAAGGGAGCTTCTCGTGCCTCCCTCGCAGACCAAAGCCCGTGAGGTCATGAGCGAATGCCGCCGTCAACGGAGGCGACATCGGCTTGTCGCCCTTGTGATCGGTGTGGCAGGGCACGCACGAGCGGTCTCGGTACTGGGCATGAAATCCGCGCGTGGCGAGCTGCGCGCTCACCTTTTCATGGCAGGACAAGCAGCGATCGTTCGGGATGCCACGGAAGGGCACGTGACATTTTTCGCATTGAGTCACAAAGGGCCGATGCGCCGCGGCGAGAGGGCCGGGGACGGTAAGCATGCGCAAGTCCAGCGCCCAGCCCGGCCGGGGCGTGAGCAAGAGGAGGCTCAGGCCCAGCAGGAAGACTGCGCACTCCATCGTACCCTTCGCCCCGCCCTTCACTGCGCGTACCCCACCTGCGAGAGCAGGCGAAAGTGCGTGCCGGTGAGGCCGAGCTCCGCGTCGAGGCCGGCGAAGACGTGGCCCAGAGTGAGGAAGGTGCGGAGGAAGGCGAAGCGCTGCCCTTCCTGGGTCAGCGGGCTCAAGGTGCTTTGCGGGCCCTCCCCGATGGCCTCGGCCAGCAGGGTCGAATAGCCGAATACCGGACCGACTGCGTCGGTGTAGGAGAGCCCGGCCCGGACCGTCGCCTGCTTCTTCTCGTAGGACAGGCCGGCGCTGCTCACCACGCTGGACTGCGCCACAAGGCCGTCCCGGCCGACCGGACGGCTGCTCTGATAGAAGTCCCCGCCGAACGATGCGAAGAGCCCGAGCCCGTAAAAGAGCCGGTCGCCCTGCACGCTCAGGTCCACGCGGTGGACGACGTCTCCGTTGTCACGCAGGCGCAGGCGATAGCGGCCAGTCGTCCCGAGCATCCGCCACAGGCGCACGTTGGCCTTCAGCGTGTTATCGAGAAAGGACCCGCTCGGCACGGGTGTCGTGCCATCCAGCGGCGAGGCCTCGCTAGCCACCTTGATCCGGTCGTAGAGGACCGAGGCAGAGAGCCGCACTCGCTTCAGCGGTCGCCACTCCAGCACCAGAAAGCCGGTCACCGCCCGCATCGGCATCGAGTCGATGATCGGGGGCGCCCCAAT
Source organism: Polyangia bacterium (assembly GCA_038231615.1). GTDB lineage: Bacteria > Myxococcota_A > Polyangia > Palsa-1104 > JAEUJZ01 > JBBRLA01. Next base: position 5,587 of record JBBRLA010000431.1, read on the forward strand.
CTGCGTCGACACCGAGGAGTAGATGACCTCGTAGCGGGCGCCCAGGCTGAAGCCGCCCTGGAAAAATAGTTTGGGGTGCGGCAGGACCAGGACGTGTGCGTCAAGAAAGTGCTCCGCCGCCCGGGGCCGCGCGACCCGCTCCATACCCGTAGTGCTGCCGTCGCGCACGTAGTCGCCGCCATCCGGGCGCAGTCCCCGGTGTAGGTCGAGCACGTCCTGCGTATAGGTGTAGCAAATCACCCAATGCACCAGGGCGTCGTCAAAGTTCACCGCCATCCCGACAAGGGGCAGGAGCAGGGGATCCGGGCGCAAGTCAGCCTCGGCCCTGCCATTGGTGAAGGCACGTAGGCCGCCGTAGACCTCCGCCGAGAGCCCCAGGGGGAGCCGTACCCGCGCCGCCGCGCCATCTACAAAGAGCCAGAAACCGTTGGGGGCCAAAAAGCGCCCGGCGGTCAGGTCCACGCGACGGCCCAGGTTCTTGACCCTCACTGACAGTTCGTGCAGCTCGTGTCGGGGCGTGTTGCCGAAGATCGCCTCCCGATCCACGTAGTCCAGCTTCAGGTCGACCCGGCCGCCCAGGTCACGCGCCTGGCCGCGCACGCTGAGCCCGAACTCGCCATCGAAGAGGGTGGCGTCGAGGGGCGAGTTGGTCAGGTAGAAGTCCGCGCCGGCGAGGAAGCGCAGCTCGGCCGCGGAGGCCGCGGCACACAGGAGCGAGACAAGAAGAAAGCAGAACCCTCTCACCGACGTGTCACTGGCCGGTCCGGAAGAGGTAATGGGCCAGGATGTGCAGGACCGTCAGCCCGAAGAGCAGAAAGGTGAGCGGACGGTGCAGGACGATCCAGCCGCGAAAATAGGGCTCGGCCCGGGTCAGCGTGGCGATGCGCAGACGCAAGTAGAGGAGCCGCCGGGTCTGCAAATACATCGGCGGCGGCACGTCGGCCTGCTCGCCAAGTTCGCGCAGTGCCCGCCTCGCCCGCAGATCCTCACGCATGACCTGCAAAAGAGTCACCTCGACGGCCGGGGCCCTTTCTTCCCGACCTCCCGGAGCCTGCCTCGGGAGCGCGGCGGAAAGCTGCTGGATCTCGGCTTCGATCTGCCGGGCGCTCATCCGGTCACCCGACAAGGTCCGCGGCAGGAAGCTGTACAGGTAACGCCCGAAGGCGCCGGAACAGACCACGATGCCCACCAGCAAGATATTCAGGGCCTGCAGGTTGCGTGAGCTGTGCAAGCGGATGCTATGATAGGAAACGAAGAGCGCTCCCTGAAGACCAGCGAAGATATGAAAGTGCAAGAAGTCGCGCAGCTTACCCAGCCGCGACAGCGCTCGCACTCGCCGCCGCACCGAGTATACGTGCATGAGCAGCATCGAACCGGTGCCCAACCATCCGATCAGGTAACCGTGGGGCACCGCGTCATGGGTCTCTCCTCGAGCAAGCAGCATTCCGAGCGCCAGCACTTCCACGACCAGTACAGCGACGTAGGGACGGGAGAGCACGACCTCTCCAGGGAGTTTTTTCATGAGACCCGGCGGCATCTTGCCACGATGTACGTCGGAAGCCGGGAAAATAGTCACACGAGGTTCCTTGTCGGACCTCGGTCGTGTATGAAAAGGGCGTGAATGATTCGCTGAGCGCCGCCGGGCTGACCCTCATCCTCCTGTTCTGCCTCGTGTCCGTGGTGTACTTGGTCAGCGGCCGGCGCAAGCGCCGACTCCAGCGCGGGCTCTTTCAGGCGACGATCCTGCAAGGGGCCGCCCCGGTCACGCTGCACCCCGTCATCCACCGCGAAGCCTGCATTTGCACCGGGGCCTGCGTCACCGCTTGCCCGGAGAAGAACGTCCTCGGCATGATCGACGGACGCCCCGAACTCCTGCGCCCCTCCGCCTGCATCGGACATGGCGC
>JBBRLA010000432.1:0-7487 GCA_038231615.1 Polyangia bacterium
AGCTTGGCACGATTGTCACCGGCATCCAGGCCAACCCGGGCTCGGCGGCACCGGTCTTTGTCGGGGTCACCGACGTGGTGCCCAACGGCCAAATCAAGCGCACCGGTTCGGAGACGGGCCTACACGCCGCCATCGACCTGTGCGGCGACAAGTACCCGGGCGCCCACATGTGCACGGCCTACGAGCTGTACAACACGGTGGCCGCCGGCGGCTTCAAGATGGCCGACGCGACCAACAAGAAGCTCAACAAGGCATGGATCTTCATGCCCACGTGGCACGAGTTCATCGGCACGGCGAACGGCACCGGCAAGGGCTACGCGGACAACTGCGGCAGCATGAGCTATCCGACCCACGACAAGGCGTGGACCGGGGTGCAGGCGTCGTGGGAACTCTTGGAGACCGGCTCGGCCGGCTTCAGCTTCTACCACGGTGACCTGGCCAAGTGCAGCGGATCGACCAGCCCGATCGCCTGCTGCAAGTAGCTTCCTGGCGTCGCTGAACCGCCCCGCCCTTCTTCTTTTCTCCCCCCCATCACCCACCCCGCCCCCGGGCGCTCTTGCGCCCGGGGGCAGCTTCGTATTTATGTGCCCTTCTGGTGCCAGCCGCACGAAGACACAGCCCGGCTGGATCTCCAGCTATACAGAGTCAAGTCGACGAAAAGTCAGTTGACGAAAAGTCAGCAAGAAGCACCTGGCCGGAGCAGATTTTGGCGCACCCCCGCAGCGACCGAGGGAGCGTACTACTGTACGTGACCGAAGGGAGTGAGGAGGTACGCCAAAATCTGCCCGGCCAGGTGCTTCTTGCTTCTGTTCAGGGGCGGGAGTTGTTCAAAAGGATGCTCAGGTGACCCGGCCCGGGGTCGCCGTACTGGTTCAGGGTGGCCACGACGACGTCCGGCTTGCCGTCCCCGTTCAGGTCGTCTACCGCCAGGCTGGGGGAGCCGATGCCGATGGGAAAGCTCGGCAGGTCCCCACGGACGAACACGTCGTCCCGTTTCAGCGGGACCACGCCGGGTTTGCCCAGCACGACAGTGACGAAACCGGCCTTGTCCTCCAGGGAGTTGGCCACCACCAGGTCCGGGATCTTGTCGCCGTCGATGTCTGCATAGCCCATGAAGTAAGGCGAGGCCCCGGCGGGGTAGGTGACGGCGTTTCCCCCGCTGGTGCCAGCGTTGAAGGCGCCGTGGTGGTTGTTGAACAGGACGCTGACCTCGGTGTTGGCGGTGCCGCTCTGTGCGGAACCGCGGTCGATCCCGCTGACCAGGGCATCGGGGAAGCCATCTCCATCCAGGTCGCGGATCAGCAGGTGGCCGAGGCTCCCGCTGGTCGGGTAGGAGTTCAGGCCCAGCGCGATGTCTAGGACGCTCGGCTGGGTGAAGTAGGGCGACATCATTTGATGCGGCACCACGAAGAGCCCCCCGCCGCGGGACAGGACCTGCCCATTCTGGACGATGATCCGCAACCCGATAGCGGCCAGGTCGGGCTGGCCGTCTCCGTCCAGGTCCTGCACGCTGATGAAGCTGAGGGCGAAGGCCACTCCGTAGGTGGGCGTGTCGGTGTGCATCGGCATCTTCAGCAGGGTGAAAGGCGCGGAGGCGCCGCCTTCGTTGCGCAGGACGTTCATCTGTCCCAGACTCATGATATCCTGGGCGTAGGCCACCACGATGTCCGGTCGTGAATCTCCATCTACGTCGGCCACCGAGAGCGAATCCGGGTGATCCCCCGCGGGGTAGGCGGGCAGTCCCTGGCGCAGGAAGAGCCCCTTGGTCAGCCCCTGGTTGTAAAGCACGGTCACGCTGGATTGCCCGAAGTTGCTGACCACGAGATCGATCTTCTTGTCCCCGTCCAGGTCCGCGGCGACGATCGATTGGGCGTTGATTGGCGCCTGGGCGGTGCCCAGGCAGAAGACCTGGGGCGGGTCGGCAAAGTCCCCCTTGCCGCTCTTGTTCAGGAACACGGCGATGACGCCCCGGTCCTGGCGGTTGCCGGCCATGGCGATGTCCTTGTTGCCATCGCCGTCAAGATCGGCGATGACCACCGAGTCGGGGTGAAAGGGGAAGTTCACCGCCGGGGTCGCCCCGGGGGTGCACGGCGAAAGATCGAGGAGCAGCGGGCGGTCTGCCATCGAGAAGGCCACGCGGTACAGGTCCACGGGGGCGCTGGTTTTTCCGCCAGAGGGGTTTTTCAGAAAAACCTGGTTGCCACTGATCTTGCCGGTGTCGCTTTTCAGCGCCGGCTGGTCGAACTCGATTTGCGTAAGGGAGACCCCCAGGTTCTTCACCGGCAGAGCCTGGCCGCTCTTGTCGGTGAGGCTGGCCGCCACGGCCGGACTGAAACCCCAGCCGGCGACGCGGATGCGGTCGGTGCCGCCACTGACCGGCAGGTGTACCACCGACTCGATGGCCGGAATGGTGGGGAGGCAATCCGCGGGCCGCTTCGCCGGGTCGCCGGGATTTGGCTGATCCAGGGTCACGGTCAGGGTGGTGTTCCCGCCCGTGGGGGACAGGGTGATCTGCGCCGACCCGGCGATTTGCAGGCAGCGGTTGCCGTCTCGGGCGGCGACCCCGACGATGACCCGCTCGCCCTCGGCGCGGGAAGGCAGGCGCAGCCCGAACTTGTAGCTGGTCCGGGTCTCCGCGGACAGGCCACTCAGCAGCAGCGCCGGCAGCGGCGTGGACATGCTTCCCGAGGCGCCGTCCTGGGTCAGAAAGTCGCCCACGAAAGCGGGCGATCCGGTGGCCCCTGGCTGGCCCGTTACCAGCACCTCCAGCGATACCGCGGTCGGCGGGATCTTGGCCACGCTGACGACCAGGACACTGCCGTCCTGACATCCGGCGACCAGGGCAAGAAGCACAGTGGCAAGCAAGCCGGTGGGGCGAAGGGAGAGCATGGGCAGCACCTCAAAAGCGCATCAGGGGCAGGTTCAGGTTGATGATCCCGCCGTCCGTGGCTGGATCCCTGGGAATCAGCACCGCCAGGGCGACGCCGGCGCCGACGGCCACGGCGATTGCGGCCATACCCACCCAGAAGCCGCCGCGCTTGTAGATCGGCTTCTTTCGCTCTCGCTCGGCCCGCTGCCGCTCGTCGAACAACGCCGTCTTGGTCTGGGCCGTGGTCTGCTTCTCGGACACCAGCGCCTGCCGGGCCAGCTCGACGTGCTCCTGCTCCGCCAGGATGGCCTTCAGGTCACCGATGTAGCCATCGGTCTCCGCCTTGAGCTGGGTGCTCGGGTCTTTTTGCAGGAATTCCTGGTAGGTCGCCAGGGCCTCGCGGATGCGGCCCCCGCGGCGCAGCGCCTGTGCCGTGTTGAAGAGGAAGAGCGGCTTGGGCTTGATAAGGTAGGCCTTCTTCAACTCGTCGGCGGCCCGATCGTATTCCTGGGTCTTGAAGTAGTGGGCGGCACGTTCCAGGTAGGTCTCGACCAGACTGACGGTAGGATGGGGCGCCGACGCTCGGACAATGGGCACGGTCGGGGGGGTCGGGTTGGGCGCGGTTGGGGCCGGGGCCGCCGGTTCGCTGAGGGGGGCCGGGTCCGGCTCGACGTCAGGTACGGGGGCCGGTGCGCTGACCGTGGCGGGCTGGGCATCCATGGCGGCGGCGTGCCTGCCGGGCAGTATTTCCAGCAAGAGGAACAACGGGACCAGGCGCCGCAGCGCCCGCGCGTCCAAGGCTTGGACCGAAACCATCATCAGTGCAGCACCACGTCTTCCATGCTGCCCTTGGTTTCAGGCACCTTCGGCTCCGCCGTGGGGCGGCGGGCTGCCGGCCGGGGCGTCTCCGGCGGCGATGGCGGCGAATCGGCGTGGGGGCCAGGCACCGAGTGGTGTGACTCCGCGGCGGGACCCGGTACCGCGGGCACCTCACCCTCCAGTGTGGGCAGTCGGTGGGGCCCATGGTGCTTGCCACCATGTCCGTGACCGTTCCCGACATGCTCCTTAGCGGCCTCGTTTTCCGGGTGTTCGTCTTCCCGATCTGGCATGGCCGCCGGGGGCCTGGGCAGACCCATTGGGGGTGCGATGGGTTTTGCCGCGACGCCAGGCCGGGCTACCCCGCCGGTCCCGTTCCCCCGGGGCCAGAAGAGCGCCAGGCCGCCGGACAAGAGCGCCACCATCAGCGCCGCCGCCAGCACCGCCGGGACCACGGAGCTTTCCGCCGGCCGCGCGGAGATGGCCTGGGCCAAGGTGGGCCTGGGCCCCTCCATGCGCGCGCTCACCTCGGCCATGGTTGGGCGTTTTACCGGCTCCTTGATCAGCATGTCGGCGACCAGCGCGGCGATGTCCGGGCGGACCGAGGGCAGGACATCCTTTAGTCGGGGCGGGTCCCGCAACATGTGCTGCCGCATCAGCGCCGAGGCGCTCTCCGCCACGAAGGGCGGTTGTCCGCAGAGCAGCTCGTAGAACATCACCCCCAGGGCGTACACGTCGACTTTGTCGGTCAGGTCGCAGCCCTCGCACTGCTCCGGTGCCATGTAGATCGGCGTGCCCAGTACCATCCCCACGGTGGTCTTGCGTCCGACGGAATCCATGAACTTGGCGATGCCAAAATCCAGGAGCTTGGCCCGCTCTCCGCCATACACCGCCGGGTCGGGGACCAGGAAGACGTTTTCCGGCTTCAGGTCGCGGTGGACGATGCCCTTCTCGTGGACCACCTTGATCGCCGTCGCCATCTGGGACACCACCCTCAGTGCCTCCTCCTCCAGCAGGCCGCGGCCCTCCCGCCGCCGCTGCTCCAGCCGCTCCGACAGGGACTCCCCCTCCATGAACTCCATGATGATGTAGGTGGTGCCATCTTCGAGCTGTCCATGGTCGAAGATCTTCACCAGGCCCTCGTGCTGCACCCGACCGATGGCGCGGGCCTCGTTGAGGAAGCGCTCCCGGGAGCGCTCGCTGGCGGAGAGCTGCTCGTGCAGCACCTTGATCGCCGCCCGCTGCCCGATGGTCTGGTGGATGGCCTCGTAGACCACGCCCATGCCCCCCTGGCCGAGCTTCCGCCGGATGCGGTATGGACCGATGGCCTTGCCGATCATCGGCTCCGGCCCCTTCTCAAGTTCCTTGGTCATCGCCGCAGGCATGGCAACCACTATTTTACACCAGGAATGACCTGGATGGAAAACTACGAAATGGGATGAAAAATAACGCTCCTCTTGTAAGGTAAGCGGGGTCCCACCAGGTCCACCGGGCCCTTACGGCATCGGGTGGCGGTCGAAGAAATCGAACATCATCTGGGTGGCGTTCATGTCCGTGGTGGTCTTGCCGATAAGGGGAATGGGGAACCCTCCGGGCCAGGTGTGCCCGCCATCGCTGACCGTGCACAGGATGGACTCGCTGCCCCCGCGGCAGCCGCTGTGGGCGACGCAGGTCGAGTCGCCTTTCTGGAAGGTCGTGCCCTCGGGCCCGCCGCACGTGTCACGCTGCGTCCAGCCGGTGTAGCTGGCCTGCACCGTGCCGAAGCCAAGGAGCGGGCTGCCGTTGTAGGGCACCAGAGGATCGAGCTTGCCGTGAAAGTGCATCACCGGCACCGGACGCGGGGGCTTGCAGCTCGGCAGGCTCATGAGCCCGGCCACCGGGGCCACGGCGGCGATGCGATCGGACAGTTCGCAGCCCAGCCGGTGGGCCATGAAGCCGCCGTTGGACATGCCGGTGGCGAAGATGCGCCTGGCATCCACGCAATACTCGCGGGCGATCGCGTCGATGACCGCGCGCACGAAGCCCACATCATCGGTGTGGAAGAGGGTACTAAAGCCGCAGCAGGTGCCGGCGTTCCAGCTATGGGACAGGCCGGACGGGTAGGCCACCAGGATGCCGCGGAGATCGGCAGCGGCGTTCATGCCGCTGAGCAGGGCCTCCTGGAAGGGGTCGGACGTGAAGCCGTGAAGGTTCAGCACCAGCTCGGCGGGCTTTTCGGCGTAGTTCTTGGGGATGTGCAGCGAGTACCAGCGGAGGTCGCCGGGGACCTGGATCTTGCGCAGGACATCGCCTGTGGGCGGGTGGACGCCCGAAGTGCAGGGGTCGGCCGCGCCAGGGCTTGGGGCATAAAGGGCCCCGGGGGGAGGGGCGTTGTCCGCCGGGGCGCCCCCGCCGATGCCGATGGTGATCGGCCCGCTGCCAGCCGGCATCATGGCGGGCGGCGGGTCCACGGGTCCACGGGGCCCTGGGGCGCCCTGTCCGGCGCTGGACGAAGCGCCCTCCTGCGGGGTCTGCGGGGTGCCGGTGGCGGGATCGCCGCATCCGACGAGGGGGAGAAGCAAGGCCAGCCAGTGAAGTCGCATCGGGCGCCTCCTGCCAGGGGTGTTGTCTGCCCCTTGTAAGGCGCCTGGAAGGAAAGGTCAAACTACATTTCCTTTGGCCTCGGGCCTGCCAGGAGGGTCGGGCCCCTACTGTTCCGCATGGACCCGCATGGGCGGACCTTCGGGTCGCCTTCTGTTTCGGGCGACGCCGGGCGATACTCTCGCCGATGCGCAATTTCTTCCTGGGCCTGGTCATCGGTCTCGCGGTCGGCATCGGCCTATATCTTCGCCTGTCCCCTCGCGACCCGTGCCAGGTCTGCGGTGCGGGCACTCACTGCCAGGAGGGTCGCTGCCTGGCCGCCGCCCCAGCACCGCCGCCCGTGGTGCCGCCCAAACGCCGCGTCCGCCGCGCCCAGGGCAGCCAGACGGCCCAGAACGTCCAGGCGCAGTCCCCCGATGAACCGCCGGCCCCTCCCGCGATTGTCTTGAAACCCGGCGACCTGAAGTCCGTGTCCGCCGGAGACCGACTGACCGGCACCGAGGTCGTCGATCTGTCGAAGGACAGCACCTCCGAGCACGAGCTGACCCAGGACGAGATCGACGGGGTCTTCCACGGCAGCCAGAACGAGGTCCTCGGCTGCCTGGATCAGGCCCGGGGCGAGGCGCAGGTCCGCGGGCGACTGACCGTGTCCTTCCGCATCCAGCGCAGCGGGGCGATGAGCGGCGTCCGGGTCGAGGCCCCAAGCTACCTCATGCAGCACGGCTTGTTAGGCTGCATCAAGCCCATCGTCTCCAGAATGCGCTTCCCTGCCTCCCGCAGCGCCCAGGTCGTGAGCTATCCCTTCAGCCTGAACTGACTTGCCGGTGTACGGGGGCTGTCCCAAGTGGGACACTCGACGAAACGAAGTGTCCTAAGTTACCGAAGTGTCCTAAGTCAGTCGGCATCCTTGGCCTGTCCTCTTCCCCGCGCCCGCGCTCACGGCTGTTGCGGCGGCGCCTTGAACACGAAGAGCGGAGACAGCACGAAGTCCACCTGCTCGAAGGGCGGAAGGCGCAGCACTTCGCCGGACCCGGCGATCTGGACCGCCTCATAATAGCGCTCGCTCCGGTGAAATACCGTCAGCGATTCATTCAGCAGGTCCACCATCCAGTACCACTCGACGCCCGCCCGCTGGTACGCCTGCCACTTGATGCCGCGGTCCCGGGCCGAGGTGGATTTGGACAGCACCTCGCACACCCAGTCCGGCGCCACGGTGATGACG
>JBBRLA010000433.1:0-7470 GCA_038231615.1 Polyangia bacterium
CAAGTTGTCCGCAACAAGCAAAATCAACATGCAGGATCTGCTCGCCGGCTTTGTCAACTCGGGCTCCCACGATAGCGTGGCCGACCTGCACCGGGAGATGCGGCCCTACCTGCCCACAAAGCACCCGATGAAGAAGGAACTGACCCGCCTGGCCGCCCTTTTGCGCGCCGGGGGCCCCAAGGGGATTGAGGGCCGGCGCTTCGCGATCTACTGCCTGGTCGCTGCCCGGCTGCCCAACTACTGCGAATACCTGAGCAACCTCGGCGACGTGCACGACCTCCCCGAGGCCCTGGGCGAACTGGTCCGCTTCTACCGGGACCTATTGCTCGGCCCCTGCTATTCGTGAGGTAGGATCTGGCTTGATCGGTCAAGCAGGTGGCGCCGGCTGCACCGGGGGCGCAAAGTTCACCCAGGTTGTCGCACAACCGGGCGAGCTGCGCCGCTACTGGAGCTGAAACAGGTCCGCCGCACCTCATGCAACATCGGACCCTGCCCGCCTGAATGCGGCGGGTGCAAATCCTGCCCCTTGAGGGACGCGCGTTTCTCTCCTTGCCCGCCGGCTCTCGCGTTTCGTCAGACGGCGGCGACCCGGGCGACGATGCGGCGCAGCGCCTCGGCGAAGAGGTCCGGCTCGGGGAGCAGGCTGAGCACCAGGTAGGCCTCTTCGGGAAAGTCGAAGAAGTAGCCCGGGTAGCACACCACGTCGTCCTCGGCCAAAAGGCGCAGCACCCATTCCTCCTCGGAAAGCACCTGGGGCAGGCGCAGCACCGCGTACCAGCCCCCGTCGGCGTGCAGGAGCTGGCAGGCGGTGTCTCGCACGGCCTCCGCGCAGCGGGCCCGGTTCTGGTTGACCCGGCGGGCGATGGCTCCCGACAGGGCCGGCTGCCGCGAGAGCAGCGACTCGGCGGCCAGCTGGATCGGCGTGCCCACCGACAGAAAAGCGTCGGCGACAAGCTCCAGCCGCTCCTGCGCCGCCGCCCGCAAGGCACCGGGGCCGCCCACGTGGATCCAGCCGAGCTTGAGCTGCGGCATGCCGATCACCTTGGACAGCCCCGAAAGCACGAAGCACAGGGCACGCTCGCGGATCGCCGGTTCCCCGAGAAGCGAGGTCACCCTGCCGGGGTCGCCGCCGTCCCGCCCGTGTGGGTCGCAGAAGCCATAGTCGCCAAAGACCTCGTCGGAGATAAGGGCGATCTGCCGGCGCTCGCAGAGGTCGCAAAGGACGTCGAGTTCCTCGCGGCGCAGGAACGAGCCGGTGGGGTTGTTGGGGTTGACCAGGAGAATCGCCTTGGGCCCGGCCTCGCAGACGCTGCGCAGGGCGCCGAGGTCGAGGGTCCAGCGGCCGTCGTACTCGATGGGATAGGGCAAGAGGCGCACCGACGAAAGGCCGGCGAGGTGCTCGAAGAGCGGGTAGCTCGGCTGGGGATAGAGCACCACGTCATCCACGTCGCACAGGAGCTGGAACAGCCAGGAGTAGGCCTCGCTGGTGCTGGCCGAGAGGACCAGGTGCTCGGGATCGACCTGGATGCCGCGGCCCTGGTAGTAGGCGCTGATGGCGCGGCGGGCCGAGAGCGCCCCCCGGGGGTTGGGATCGTAACGCAGGCCGCGGGGGTCGGCGAGCGGGCGCAGGAGGTCTGGGGGGAGGTCGGCGAAAAGCCCCACGCAGGTGGGGTTGGATTCGCTCAGATCGAGCAGCCGGGCGCCGATGCTCCGCTTCTCGGCCAAAGCGGTGCTCAGGCGGTTCTTTTGCTGGTTGAAGGGCAGCCGGGAAGAGAACATGCCTGGTGATAGCATGAAGGCCGGGGGATGGCCCGAGGCTCGGTCCCAGATCGTCCCAGATCCAGGTTCCCGGTCAGCCGGCGCGGACGGCAAACTCCCGGTGGGCGACCACCCGCTCGCCCGGCTTCTGTTCCAGATCGACCAGGAACGACCAGCCCTTCCCGACGCGCCCGTCAAAGTCGGTCAGCCACCACACATCCAGGGTCCAGCTCGAATGCCCGCTCTCGCACGGGGGGGTCCACGCCACCGCCTCCAGGTCGCCCAGGTTCGCCGGCCGCCCCTTGTGGGCCTGCTTGGTCTCGCCGAAGACCTGTGACTTGCGCACCGCCGCCACCGCCGGTGCCGCGTCCTCGGGGGAGACGTCCCGGCGCCACGGGGAGGCCAGGCGACACTCGCCCAGGGTCAGGTCGGGTTGCAGTTCGCACTCGTAGATTTCATCACCCGGCAGGCCGGAGAAATCGGGCACGTCGAACTCGGGGTACAGGTCCCGGGACGCGATCTGCTGACGCCGTTCGAGGATGCCCTGTCGGATGCGCCCCTCGTTGGTCAGGGTGTAACACAAGTGCAGCCGCAGGATCAGCCCCCGGGAGGGCAGCCGGTGGTCCCAGTCGAGGATTGCCACCACCCCCTCGACATGGCGCCCGCGAAAGGGCACAAACTCCGGCAGGGCCTCCGCCAGCGCGGAAAGACGCTGGGTGCCGTCAAAGTCCTGGTGGCTGATGCGCGGATGCACATACAGGCTTTCTGCCACCGCACGTCGAACCAACTGCACGACGCCATTTTAACACACGCGCAAAGCCTTTGCGCGTTCCCCCTAGCGGGCGCCCACCACGTTGATCGGCACCTTGGTCTGGAAGCGCCAGTTCGCCGCGCCGGTGACGTGGAAGATGTCCTCGACCTCGCGCCAGGTCATCGGGGTGTCGTAGCGCGGGGCCAGGGCGTCGAAGGTGTCCAGGACCGCCTCGCGGTAGCGCTGATCCCGGGTAAGCTCGTCGGTGTGGACGTAGGTGGCGATGGGCAGCAGGTAGCGCGCCAGGCGGCCCACGCGGGGCATGCGGAAGAGCCGATCCGCCAGGGGGAACAGCGCCGGCATCACCCTTTCGATGGCGCGCAGCAACGTCGGCTGCGGCAGGCGCCGGGTCAGCGGGCGCACCAGGTACTTGCCGGAAAACCGGGTCCACGGCTGCCGCGCGTAGATGGTGAAGCTGAAGCGCCCATCGCGGCGCACGCAGGACAGGACGCCGCGCACCGCCGCCGCCGGATCCGGAGTGTGCTGCGCCACGCCGATGCAGTAGGCAAAGTCGAAGGCGCCCGGACGGAAGGGCGGCGAGAGAAGGTCGCCCTGCACCACGTCGGCCCGCGGGAAGGAGAAAAGGGTCTTTGCCACGGCCTCTACCGCGGAGGAGTAGTCCAGCGCCACCAGGTTTGCCCCCCGCGAGGCGGCCACCTCGGCGAAGCGGCCCGCCCCGCAGCCGGCGTCCAGCACCCACTTGCCGTCCAGGTCCGCGGCGGTCCAGCGGGTCTCGTCGTCGAAGCGCCCGCGGGAGTAGCCCCGCTCGGTGGCGCTGTCGAGCTGCACGCCGCGGAACAGGTTCCACTGCCTGCCGAAGGAGCCGGTGTAGTTGTCATTGTCTTTGGGGCTGACGAAGCGGGGGATGCCGCGGAGGATCGGGTAGATGCGCCCGGTGGTCTCGGAGACCAGCGAGCCCTCTTCGACCCGGCCGCCCAGGGACCGGGTGGCCCGCAGGCGCAGGGGGGAGCCGGTCTGGGGCTCGGCCAGTCGTTCCATGAGTTCTTCACGCATGCCCGCATCCCTTAGCACGGCGGCGTCGAGCGTGGGCGGAAAAAGCGACACCCTTCTCTGGGTACCTGAAACCCCGTGCATCCCTTGCGCAGCGCGCAGCGAATGTCCGTAGGCTCCCGAAGAGACGCAGGAAGCGCAAAGCAAAGCGGCGCCAAAAGGAGGCCCACCGGGGATGACATCGCCGGGAATTGCGGCTAGCCTGATAACATGCAGATGCCCGACCCGGACGCAGCGCCCACGGAACGCTTCTGGAGTGGCCTCCGGGTGGTGGTCACCGGCGGCGCCGGCTTCCTGGGCTCGTTCGTCGTCGAGAAGCTGCGCGCCCGCGGCGCCCGGGAGGTGTTCGTCCCGCGCTCCCGCGACTTCGACCTGACCCAGATGGACGCGGTGCACCGCCTGTACCGCGAGGCCCGCCCGCATGTGGTCCTGCACCTGGCCGCCCGGGTCGGCGGCATCGGCGCCAACCAGAAGAACCCCGGGAAGTTCTTCTACGACAACCTGATGATGGGCGTGCAGCTCATGGAGGTCGGCAGACAGGTGGGCCTGCGCAAGCTGGTCGCCGCCGGCACCATCTGCGCCTATCCCAAGTTCGCCCAGGTGCCCTTCCGCGAGGACGACCTGTGGAGCGGCTACCCCGAGGAGACCAATGCCCCCTACGGGCTGGCGAAAAAGATGCTGCTGGTGCAGTCCCAGGCCTACCGCGACCAGTACGGCTTCAACTCGGCGGTGGTGTTCCCGGTGAACCTGTACGGGCCGCGGGACAACTTCGACCTGTCCACCTCCCACGTCATCCCGGCGATGATCCGCAAGATCGATGCTGCCATGACGACGACGTCGGGGCCGCAGGAAGTCCTTTTGTGGGGTGATGGCAGCCCGACCCGGGAGTTCCTCTATGTCGAGGACGCCGCCGAGGGGTTGCTCCTGGCCGCGGAGCGCCACGAGAGCAGCGAGCCGCTGAACCTGGGTTGCGGCAGGGAAATCTCCATTGCCGCTCTGGCCCGGCTGATCGGCGACCAGATGGGGTTTGCCGGACGCTTCGTCTATGACCCCAGCCGTCCCAACGGGCAGCCCCGTCGGGCGCTCGACACCAGCCGGGCCAGGGAGCGCATCGGCTTCCAGGCCCAGATCGAGCTGGAAGAGGGCCTGCGCCGGACCCTTGCCTGGTGGCGGGAGACCGGGCGCGGACTTTTCCTGGAGGCACCATGAAGCGGGCGCTCATCACCGGCATCACCGGGCAGGATGGCTCGTACCTGGCGGAGTTCCTGCTGGCCAAGGGGTATCAGGTTTTCGGCGTGGTGCGCCGCTCCAGCAGCTTCAACACCGGCCGCATCGATCCCATCTACCAGGACCCTCACGAGTCGAATGTGCGCCTGCATCTGCTCTACGGCGACCTCAACGATGCCTCCTCGCTGAACCGGCTGATCCGCACGGTGCAACCCGACGAGATCTACAACCTGGGGGCGCAGAGCCACGTGAGGGTGAGCTTCGACGTGCCGGAGTACACCGCGGAGATCACCGCGCTGGGCGCCGTACGCTTGCTGGAGGCGATCCGCGAGATCGGCATCGTACCGCGCTTTTACCAGGCCAGCTCGTCGGAGCTTTACGGCTCGGCGCCGCCCCCGCAGTCGGAGCGAACGCCCTTTCACCCGCGTTCGCCCTACGGAGCGGCCAAGGCCTACGCCTACTACATCACCCAGAACTACCGCGAAGCCTACGGCATGTTCGCCTGCAACGGCATCCTCTTCAACCACGAGTCGCCCCGCCGGGGGGAGACCTTCGTGTCGCGGAAGATCACCCGGGCGGCGACGCGGATCAAGTTGGGCCTGCAGGACAAGCTGTACCTGGGCAACCTGGAGGCGCGGCGCGACTGGGGTTATGCCGGGGACTACGTAGAAGCGATGTGGCTGATGCTGCAACAGAAGCATCCCGACGACTTCGTCATTGCCACCGGCGAGACCCACACCGTGCGAGAGTTCCTGGACGCGGCCTTCGGGCAACTCGACCTGAACTGGCAGCATCACGTGGAGATCGACCCGCGCTACTTCCGCCCCGCCGAAGTGGACGTACTCTGTGGCGACATGAGCAAGGCCAAGGCAGCCCTGGGATGGGAGCCCAAAGTCCGCTTCCCCGAACTGGTCCAGCGCATGGTAGACGCCGATCTAGAACTAGCCCGCAGCGAAGCCCGCCGCGACGGCAAGTCCGTCAGCTAGCGCCAGTTCGCCCGTTAGCGATGACAGAATGGGAGCCAAGAACAGGCCCAAATTGACCATAAACCATTTTAGAAAGAATCACCTGGCCGGAGCAGATTTGGGCGCACGCCCGCAGCGACCGAGGGAGCGTACTACTGTACGTGACCGAGGAAGCGAGGACGTACGCCCAAAGCTGCCCGGCCAGGTGATTCTTTCACGTGAGGGCGCTGGCTGCGTCGCCTGCGACAACTACGCGCACCAAAGCCGCCAGGCGCACCGGGTCCACCGGCTTGTTCACCACGGCCCGCGCCCCCAGCATGCGCAAAAAGCCCCGGTCCTGGGTATCCCGCGAGTCGCCGTTGGCCATCACCACCACCGGCACCCGGGCGGTGGCCGGGTCCCCTCGCAGGGCGGCACAGATCTCCACTGGGCCGACCTCACAGTCCGCCGACAGGTCCAAAAGCACCAGGGAGGGCATGTAGCGCCGCACCTCGCGCAGCACCGCCTCGCCGCTCGACAGGGTGGTCACCTCGGTCCCGGGGACCCAGGCGCCGATCATCCGGGCCAGGGCCTGTCCGTGGTTGTGGGCGTCGGCGGCGATGAGGATGCGCCGCCGCGGGGTGCCCCGGGCCGCCCGGTAGGCCACGGTCAGCGCCTCCAGCAGATCGTCACAGCTGGGCCAGCGATCCGCCGGCTCCTTGGCCAGGGCGCGCAGGAGCACGTTGTCAAAGGACGCCGGCAGGTCCGGCCGCACCGCCGAGGGTCGCGGCGGCGGCTGCCGCAGATGACAGTGCAGCACGCTCATCGAGTCGCTGCCCTGAAAAGGAAGCTGCCCGGTCAAGGTCTCGAAAAGCGTCACCCCCAGCGAGTAAATATCGCTGCGCTGTCCATCCGTGCCGGTAAGCTGCCGGCCGCGGATCTGCTCGGGCGCCACGTAGTCCGGCGTCCCGACCATGTGGTTGCCGGAGTACGCCGCGTGGGTGTCCCGGGCCAGGGAAAAGTCCATCAAGATGGCCCGCGGCCCGGCGGTGATCATGACATTGCCGGGCTTCACATCCCGATGCACGATCCCCGCCGAGTGGACCGCCGACAGCGCCCGACACAGCTGCCGGGCCAGCGAGAACGCCAAATCCAGGGGAATCACCTCGTAGGCGCTCTGCATCCCGGACAAAAACGTCGCCAGGGTGTCGCCCATGACGTAGTCCATCACCAGGTACGGCAGCCCGGCATGATCGCCCAGGGCATGGATGTGCACTACGTTCTCGTCCTCGATCGCCGCCAGCATGCGCGCTTCCCGGCGGAACCGCTCTGCATGGCGGGCGTCGCGGGCGTAGCGCGGCAGCAAGACCTTGACCGCCACCGATCGCCGCAGGGCCACGTCCTCCGCCAGGTACACGATGCCCATGCCCCCCCGCCCCAGTTCCCGCACCACCCGGTACTTGCTGTCGATGAGCGATCCCGCCTCCAGCGGCCCCAGGACGCGCCCCGAGAGCATCCGCGGCGATTCGGTGATCACCTGTGGAAGGCTGGCCTCCTCGATGTGCCAGGTATCCTCGGGGGGCGCCTGCGGGGAGGGGATGATCAGGGTCTGGCGATTGTCCTCGCCGGAAAGCGACGACGGCTGCGTGAACGGCCGATGGCGCGAGAGCGGCGGGATGGTCTGGGTATTGCCCCGCTCTTCGGGTGCATCGAGCTGCG
>JBBRLA010000434.1:0-7459 GCA_038231615.1 Polyangia bacterium
CAGGGCCAGGCCATCGGTCAGGGCCCCATCTCGTGCGGCAAACGAGGTCGCCGCCGCCGCCGCCAGGTAGCGCGTCATCACCTCGGCAGCTCGCAAGCAGGCATAGAGGTGCTCTTGGGGGGAGCGGGCCCGTTCGAGATGACCCAGAGCGGTAGCAATCGGTTGAGGAAAGATTGCCATGCCGCGACGCAGGATTGCGCTGTTCTCGTCCGTGGTCTGCATGATGAAGTTCTCTCAACCCTCTAGAAGGATACGTACCCGGTCCGGGTCTTTGCCCCGGGTCTGATCGGCCAAGTGGCGCTCGAACCGCTCACGCAGCTCGGCCACAGTACAGGGAAGGCCACCGGCAGCCAAGGCGCCACGAAGGACGGGAACGGCCAGCACGACCTTTTCCAACCCGCTGAGCACTTCTTGTAACGCCTTGACGAACTTTGGCGCCACCGGCTCGGGGAGCTCGCGCTGTCGCTGGAAGTCCAGCACCTGCTGCTTTCCGTCCGGGATGCTGAGCAGCTCGATGTTGCCCACCACCGTGGGATCTTCCAGGGCGCTGAGCAGCGAGGCGGTCCAGTCACGCACCAACTCGTCGAGTCGCGCCTCCAGCGCGGCCAGCACGTCCGCAACCGGGGGCCCGCCCGCCCGCTCTTCCACGGGTCGGAAGGAGCAGTGAGGACAGACCGGGTCCGCCTCCAACTCCTGCCGGGTCACGCTGTAGCAGGTCTTGAGCCCGAAGAGACGGTTCTCCACCTCCCGGAGTTGCTGGACCGGCATCATTTCGATGGCCGATAGCTTCTGGATCTGCTGCAGGCGGTGATCTTTGGTCAGCGTGGCCTTCTGTCGATCGTCACCAACACCGAGCCGAGTCGTGCCATGGGCGGTCAGGTAGAACCCCTGATACTGGGTCTTCAACTCCAGGAGTCCCTGAGCGACGGAGCGCTGGCACCCCGAATCGGCGCGTTGCTTTGGGCTGGCGAGCTTGCCGAGCAGGTCCGTCCTTCTGTCGCGGACCGCCTCCGCGAAGGGGTGTTCCGCCGGCAGCACAGCCTCGGCCTTGCTCAGGTAGCCGACTATCGGCCCGAGTTGGCGTACCAGCGCCAGCAGATCCTCGGCCTCGCGCACCCGGCTCAGACCGGGCCGCTGCGTGGCGATGGTCTCGACATCGTGCGGAAAGTTCTTGAGTTTCCCTAGCGTGTTGAACGCCTGGAGCGACTCAAGGAAGGACTTGAGGCTTCCTAGTTGCCGCCGCCAATCAGCGCCCTCAGCTTCGCCGACAAGCGGCTTCCCCCAAAGCACGAGTTCCGGGACCTGCGACTGCGCCACGACGGTCCGATCGAGCCATTTGATGACCTGGCCCATCAGTTGGGTCAGGGCATCGTCGCGGGTGGCGGGGTTGACGATGAGGCCCTTGGGCAGGCCGAAAAGCTCAAATAGCTCCTGGAGCGCCGCCATCGGCAGGTCGCGAGGTCGCTCGACGTGCTTGAAGGCCATTAGATCGTTCATGCCGATCTTGGCGAACTGGTCCACGGCCGACGCATCCAGCTTGCGTCCCGGCAGGCTCAGGACCAGGTCGCCGCTGTGCACCAGCGAAGCCAGGACCACCGCCAGGAACTCCGGCTCCAGACGGAAGCGTCCCCAGTAATCCACCCCCTGCTCATCCTGGACCAGCTCCGCGCGGTTGAGTACCTGACCCTGCGCCTTCTGCGTTAGCAGATCGAGAACGTGCCGTGCATAGCGCGAATTCCGGGGCCGCAGGACATCGCCGTCCAGCAGTTCCAGCGCGTCGAGCACGGCGGTGCCCGGCTTGCTGCGGATGCTGCCCGAGAGCCAGCGCACCGCCTCCTGCGCTGCCTGGGCACGATTCTGGCGGGTGATCAGGATGCTGAAGACCGGATACTCCGGCGCCTTGTTCTGGAAGTGCGGGCCCAGGCAGACGGAGGCCGCCGCATTGACTAAGTCCCGGACGCTGCCGCGGCTCTGGCCGGCGGCCGGCTTCCCCTGGACGACCTCGGCCAAAGTCCGCGCCCGGCCCTGGCATGTGACCTGATAGGCCGTGGTCATGTGCTCCAAGAGCCATGTGGTCAGCGCCTGTCGGTGACCAGCGGCCTTCTCTTCATAAATCTTCTTGTTGCTCCCGGACGCTGCGGCAGCCTGCTCAAGCGCCCCGGCATAGAGTCGCAGCGCGCGGTCAAATGCCTGGTCTCGGTGCTCCAGGCTGAAGAAGACCTCATCGGGGTTCCGCTCCTCCTTGAAGTAGGGTTTGTCGAAAGGTTGAAGGAAGTACAGGTAGAAGTCCCGCGTCGGCTGGGCGGTGGAGCGCTCGTTCGGCGCGCCGAAGAAAAGGTAGCCACTGCGGCCCGCGCGGTGTTCGATCCACTCCAGCTCATGCTCCCAGATGCGATAGCCCGCCACGTGGGGCGGCGCGTCGGGGTCTTCCAGGAGAATGCGGCGCAGCCCATCGAAGTAGTAGCGGTTCAGGACATCGTCGCCAAGGAACTCGGCCTTCTTCTCGATCAGCGAGTCGAAGTCGACGTCTTTCTTCAGGTCGAGATAGTACTGCCCATTCTCTTTGTTGAAGCTCAGGAACTGCCCATTGACGGTTTTGATGATTTCCTTGAGGACCGTCTCGATCAGGGTCTTCAGAAAGGCAGCATCACGCTCCGGCACGGGCAGGAGCAGGGCCAGGTCATCGCGTAGTTCCTCAGGGGTGGGCCCCAGCGGGGCATAGATATCGCCGGTCGTCAGACGATGTACGGAAAGCGCGTGAATGATCCGCAGGGCCGCGGGGCGGTACTGTGGTCGCGTGAACGCCTGCTGTATCCGTGCCTCAAGCACGCCGCTGCGGTCGATGACTTCGCGGATCTCCGGTACCGACCTGAACGAGGGGTTATCCTTCAGGGTCTGCCAATAATCATCGTAGGCGATCAGCCCAGGTTCCTTGGTTGGTACCGGCTGGTCAAGGAGGCGCCGAATCGCCGCGCTCAGTGTCTTGAGCACCTCGCGCTTCTCCGCGACGTAGACCCGCTCGAAGGTTTCGAGGTAGGCTGGGTGCACAGGAAAGAGGCGGACAAATTCGTCCATCCGCTCATTCATTGAACCATACAAGGGGGTGAACGGAGCCAGGTGCTCCCGGATCAGGGCCTGTTGCCGGGCGTCCTTTTTCAGGAGGCGCTCGGCGACGACGAATGCGATGTCTTCGCGTCCGATGCGGACCTGCTCGAAACGGGCCTGAACGCGGCGCAAGGTGTCGGCAACAAACTGGAATCTGGGGTTGTCGAACAAGCTCTCTTGCACGCCGGCCAGGAAACGGAATTTGAGGCTTTTGCAGACCTCGCCCACTTCGCGCAAAAAGCTGAGGTCAAGGCTCAGTTCTTGGTCCTTACGAGACTTCAGGTAGTCCAGCAACTCATCCACGACGAGCAGGAGACCCCGGTCAGGGTAGACGGCCCCGAATGCCGCCATCATCTCGTGGAACGCGCTTTTGTTCTCGTGGCGCTCGGAGGCGCCCGGGAAACTGTACGACACGCCCATGGATGACAGGCCGTCTTCCAGTACGTCGCAGATGCTGTCCCTCAGTGACTTCGTCGTGGAGCCGATCTCCGCCCGGATCACCTGATAACGGCCGGCGATGGCCGCCGCGCGATCGGCGACGGTGGGATTGGTG
This sequence comes from Polyangia bacterium, assembly GCA_038231615.1. Lineage (GTDB taxonomy): Bacteria > Myxococcota_A > Polyangia > Palsa-1104 > JAEUJZ01 > JBBRLA01. The sequence goes on from JBBRLA010000434.1 coordinate 3,659, forward strand.
AGCAAAGCGGCCAGATCCGCCCGCTGCGCCACCGCGGAGATGACGGCCATGATGTGGGACTTGCCGGTACCATAGTTCCCCACTACCAGCAGCCCCTTGTTGTCGGCGGGTCGACTAAATTCGAGTTGGGGGAATATTGTCTCGATGAGATTCTCCGCCATCCGCTTCGAAATGACGAACGTCTTGACCAGCCTGCGCGCGTCCTCTTCGTCATCCGCCTCGTGTAACTCGATGATGGACTCGATGGCTTCGAACTGGACGAGTTCAGCGTACTTCATGCTGTCTCCTGAGGACTTTCGGAGGAACCAGAGGCCGACGCCTGCACATCCCGGGATGGTTCATTTACGGGCACGATGATGGCCTCTGGATGGGAATAGCGGCGCGCCTCAGGGTGGCCGGGTTCGGCATAGGTCAGGTAGGCGCCGTCGAAAGTACCGCACCAGCCAGCCACGATGGTCCGGTGGCGAGAAAAGCCCTGAAGGAGCCGCATGGGGTCCTGGGCCAGTTCGGGGCTAAAGAGAAGCTCGATGTTGTCTAGCAAGACCACGTCGCTTCCGGCCGGAGCGACAATCTCACCCAGCAAGCGAGGGACCCGGATGGCGCGCTGCTTCTGCGTCAGCTCCAGCAATAGCTCTGACAGCCGGAGGTTGACATTGATCAAGGGCCAGTTGCAGTTACTGGAAAGATGCTGGAGAGCAGATGTCTTGCCGCTGCGGGGTGGCCCTACCAGCAAGATGAGCCGATGATATAGAAGGGTGGCCTCTGGTATTCTGGCAGAGATGCGGTCTATGAGGGAAGGGGGCGTCGATATCATGTTTCCCCGGATAGCCCAGCAAGAGCCGTTGCTGCGAGACTCATGCTTTCCATGGATACTTCAGTACCCTCTAAAGTGGGGATACGTCAAGACGTGGATGCCGGGCGCGCCGAACACCAGGAGCTGTCCGCCAAGGCCGCCGCCGAAAACCCCGAGGCCGACGCCGAGTCTCTGGCGCCGCTGGAGGTCCGCGCCGACAAGATCGACACGCCGCTTACCTGGCTGGTCCTGGACGTCGTCGATCCCTTGAACGGCTTCGACCACAGCCCCACCGAGAAGAACCTGTTCTGGGTCTTCGCCTTTTTGCACGAGGCCAGCCGGCAGCTCGAGGCCTTCTACACCCGTCGGCAGGAGAAAGACCCGATCTCCCCCATGCTGGTCTCCCAACTCGACGCCGTGGTCCGCAAGGCCAAGGGGCAGATCCACCTTCTGGTGGCCCTGTTTTACCACGGCTTTCAGCGCGCCGCGATCCGCGAGCAGGCTTTGCAGAGAGGGCGCGAAGCCTGAGCGAACCGTGGACCCGTCTGCGGATCCTGAGGCCCGCGATCTATCTCGTCCAAGAGCCAGAGACACGCAAGGTGCTCCGTTATTTGTCCGGTCCTGGACGTCCGGCGGTCGTTCAGGGCCCAGTGCTAGCCGGCAAGTCGTTGTTCCTTCAGGAAATCGGCACCCAGCTCAAAGTGCAGCCAGAGCTCCGACTGGCGAGGATCTCTACCGAATCTCTGCCCGGTGACGATCTTGGGCGCTTCATGCGCACGCTGGCTGAGCAGATTATCAGCCAGCTGGGCGCTCCGCGGGAACTGCTGCGCTGCTTCGCCACACCAACCGCGCCGAATCACCAGATATCGCGATGCCTGGAACTGCTGCTCCACGGATCCCCTGGTTGGCCATCTCCTTTCTCGGAGCCAGATCTCGTGGTCGACTGCGGCACCACCTGTGGCAAGGGTCACCTGCGAGTACAAGCCGGGAAGCAGTTCCAGCAACCCAAGCTGGTACAGGTATTGGACGGGGGAGGTGTTACAGATGACTTCAAGCGTGCGCGAGGTCATCTGCCAACTCTTCCGGGGTCATGCGGAAGGTAGGAATCCCATAGTCGGCAAGCCGGCTCAAGAAGACCGGTTTGGGGATACCGGCGAACTCGGCAGCCGCCCCCGAGGAGAGCCTGCCAATCTCATGAAGCTTCATGGCGGCGGCGAGGCGGATCTCATCCGCCAGGCGGTCCTGGGTGAGCTTGAGCGCCAGCAGAAAATGTTCGGGTATCGCGAATGAGACGTCTGCCATCTATGGATATTGTAGACGGTACAGGGCCATCGCGCCAGAGGCTTCGCCGGTTCAGGGGGAGAGCGGCCCGTGGGGAATCCAGTTCCCACGAAAAATGGGGAATCCAGTTCCCATCAGAGTGCTCATGTGTGGTCTCTATTTGGGCTTGGGCTTGGGGCGCTTACCCGGAGGCAAACGACGGGAAGTCCCCGGGGTGCTGGACCCAGGGCTCCCGGAGTACCTGCGCTCGATCTCGGCACGCAGAGCGGTTTCGACGAAGTCCGAGAGGGTTTCACCTTTGCTCAAGGCATCGATGGATTTCTCCCGTACCTCGCCGCTGACATATGCATAGATCCTGGCCTTGCCCCAGGATTGATTGGGATATGAAAGATGGCGGCAAGCACGACCGTCGGTGAGATGGCGTTCTGACCGTAGAATCGGCCAACCACCGTTTCGCATCCGCAATAGAGTTCGCTTCACCGGCGGCCGGGACGACATGCGCCCGCCGCAAAATCCAGGCCCTGCCTCTCCCCCTGAGCGGGCGTGCGCAACGACTGAAAAAACTGGAAAAGGGCGCTCTTCAGTGGCACGAGGTAGTTGCGAACTGACTCATCCCACTGAAAAGGCCCTACATGAACCTACAACGGCGGGACCGCCGCATGAAGAACTATCTGGAGCGCGACCTGTCAGCTCCGGTCTATCGATTTGCTCAGGTGCCCGATCCCCGGGCTCGGGAGGGAAAGCACGGCTTGCCCAAGCTGCTGTTGGCGGTCTTGTTGGGCCTACTGGCCGGGTGTCGCAAGCTGCGAGACGTAGAAGACCTGACCGAGGAGTTAGGGCCCACGGGTCACCAATACCTCGGGGGGCGGGTGCCTGATACGACGCTCCATGATGTGCTGGCGCACAAGAACCTGGAGGTGGAACCGTTGCGTCAGCAGTTGCACTGGCAGGTCAAGCTGCAGGCGCGACAAAAGCGATTGAAACCGGTGGGGCTGCCCTGTGGGGTGCTGGCCTTGGATGGCAAGAAGCTGCACTGCCTGGGGCATGACGCCCAGGGGGACGCGCAAAGGACCTCTGGCACCGGGGGCAAACAGGACTACTGGCTGCTGCGCGTGCAGCGGGCGGTGTTGACCTCCGCGGCGGGCAAGCCCGCCGTGGACCAGATGGTAATCCCCCCGGACACCAACGAGATGGGCATCTTTGCTGACTTCTTCGGTGGGCTGGTGCAGACCTATGGAGCGCTGTTCGAGATTGTCACCGCCGACGCCGGGATGACTTCGCTGGCCAACGCGGACTTGGTGGACAAGAAGGACCGGGCCTATGTCATGGCGCTGAAAGAAAACCAGCCTGAGCTTTATGCCGAGGCCCAGCGTCTGCTGCTTCCCCAAACCACCTCCGCCCCACAGGCGCAGAACCCCTGGGAACAGCACGGGGGCCGGAGTGTGCAGCGCTCGTTGTATCGCAGCGAACAAATCGCGGGCTATCACGGGTGGAGTCACCTGCGACAGGTCTGGCTGGTGCGGCAGCACAGCCGAGACAAAGACGGCAAAGTCACCGTCGAAGACCGCTACTTCTTGACCAGCCTGCGTACCGGACGGCTCAAGCCAGCGCAGGTGCGTATCCGCTGCACGAGCCCCCTTCTTGTCGCGGCCATTGTGGCTGAGCAGGATGGATGACATGGCAGACACGAAGAAGAAGTGGGCAAGACGAGTCGCGACTTGGCGAGC
>JBBRLA010000435.1:0-7429 GCA_038231615.1 Polyangia bacterium
CAAGTGCGCGATCTATACCGCCGGGCCTGTCGAGGCGGAAGCCCGGAAGGCTGCACTGCCCAGCGACGATTTGAACACCAGCGTCCGCCACGCTAATCAGAGACGCATCGATTGTGCTCCAATTTGACCCCGAGACCGCAATCTTCAGGTGCTATGCTTTTGATCCAGACTCAAGAAGACTCTGGTTAGCGATACAGGGTCAAGTTGACGAATAGTTATCTTAGCAAGAAGCACCTGGCCGGAGCAGATTTTGGCGCACCCCCACAGCGACCGAGGGAGCGTACTACTGTACGTGACCGAAGGAGCGAGGAGGTACGCCAAAATCTGCCCGGTCCAGGTGCTTCTGTTCCCCCTGGAGCAGCCGTCCTAGGAGGCCCAGGGCACGTCCCTGCACCGCCACGTCGGGGTCGTGGTAAAGCTGCAGCAGCAGTTGCTCCCGCGCTCGTCGGCCCAAGGGCAACTCCGCGGCGGCGGCGGCGGCCTGCAGCCGCACCGCGGGCGACGCGTCGCGCAGCCCACGTCGTACCAGGGAGAGCCCCACCTCTGGCAGCAGTTCCTTCGCCACCTGTAGCGCCCCGGCCCGCTGCCCCTCCCCCGCGGCACCCAGCGCCGCCATCACATCCAGCGTCGGCTGGTTTTCCTTCAGCCGCAAAAGCGCGTCCCGCCCAAGCAGCCGCTGTCCGAGAAGCAATCCGCCCTGTCCACGCAGCGCTGCCACGCCCCGCCGGTCCCCCATTCGCGCCAGGCCCACTGCCGCCACCAGTTGCACCTCGTCGGCGGCGTCGCTCAACCCGAGCGAAAGCAGCGCCGCCCGCTGCGGCTGATCCGCGCCGGTCCGGGCCTGCTCCATCGCCAGCCGCCGCACCGATGTATCCGGGGACTGCATCGCCTGGCGCAATACAAACTCGTGGCTGCGGTCCCCTTGCGCCAGCAGCACTCCGGCGGCGACGACCTGCTCCGAGAGGGTGCCGTGATCCAGCCGGTCCTGCAAGAGCGCACGCGCCGCCGGGTCGTCGATGCGCCCCACCGCACGCACCGCCGCCACCCGCACCGTACTTTCGCGATCCCCCAGGGCCTGCTGCAGCGCCGGTACCGCGCTGCCGATCTGCAACAGGCCCAGGGCCTGCGCCGCCACCATCCGCACCTCTGCCTCCCGGTCAAGGAGCGCCTGCATGAGCAGCGGCACGGCCAGCGCGGCCGGGCCGACCCCCAGGGTGGCCACCGCCGCCATCCGGGTCGAGATGCGGGGCTCGGTGACCCCCGCCTGGGCCCACTCGCTGGCCCGGGTCAGAAGGAGTCGTGGCTCCAGGGCCGAAAGCCGCAAGAGGGCCCCGGCAGCAGCGCAACGAGCGGCGGGATGGGGATCGGCCAGCGCCCCACGCAGCCCCGGCAACGCCACCACCGCCCCGGCTATGCCGAGCGATTCGGCCGCCACCGCCCGCGCGTGGGATTGTGCGTGGCTTTCGTCCTTGTGGGCCGGCTGCCCGACCACGCCGATGAGGAATCGCTCTTCTTCGGCATCCAGATCGCCCTCCGAAAGGGCCCGCAATGCAGCCAGCCGGCCCCCGGGTTCCACCGCGGCCTCGCGCAGCACCCGATAACCCAGGCCGTCGCCGGCCTGCATCAGCCCCGCCCCCACCAGAAGCCGCGCCTCGCCCCGAACGCCGCCGCCGTCCGGTGGTGCCACCCGGTCGCGGAGCTGCTGGCAAGCGGCCTGGTCCCGGCCCCGGCACAGGCGCCCCAGGATGGCCAGGTGGCGCAAAGGATCTTGGTCCTGGGCCTGCGTGAGCAGCTTGCGCAGCACTCGCCACGCCTCCGGCTCGTTGTGCTCACCCAGCCACAGTGCCGCTTCCAGCCGGTCGCTGTCCCGTTTGCCGCGCAATACCCCGCGCAAAAGATCCAGACCGCGCCGATCGCCCAGTTGAAGCAGCGCCACCCCGACCTCCAGGTCCGTCTGGTGATCCTGGGCGGCCTGCCCCAGGGCCACCGCCGCCGCCTGGTCTCCGAGTTGCCCGAGGGCCCAGGCAGCGCGGCCGGCAACCCGCGGGTCCAGATCGGCCAGCAGTTCCTCCGCCTGAAGGCGCAAACGGCGGTCGCCGGAGAACCCGATCAAGCTGGCCGCGCACTGGCGGGCCTCCACATCCGGGCTGCGCAGGGTCTCGCCAAGTACGTCGAGGGCCTGGGCACGGGCGGACAGGGGTACCAAGAGTTCGTCGCCCTCCGGGTCGCGCCTGGCGCCTTCACCGCCCAGGGTGGAGATCGCCCCGGCGGTGGGATCGGGCGCCTCGGTCCTCGGGGGGGATCGGAGACCTTCCTGCACGCCCTTTTGGGCTGCGCCATCGATCGTCGAGGTCCCGCGCAGGGACAGGGAGTGCGACCCAGACAGCGCCGGGAGCCCGGGCAGGTCATGGAACCAGTACGAGTAGAAGAACGCCCCACCCGCCAGCACGAGCGCCAGGGCCGTCAGCGCCGGGAGTGTCTTGCCCCGCCGCCGTCTGGAGGGCGAGCGCAACGGTCGCGCCTCGCGCAGGAGTCCCGCCAGATCCTTGCGCAGGGCCGCGATGCTGGCGTGGCGGTCCTCCTTGCGCTGCGCCAGGGAGCGCAGCACCACTGCCTGGAACTCTGCCGGCAGTTTAGCGCCGGGACCGGCGAATGCGCTGGCGGCCTGGAGGCTGGTGCCGGTGGCGAGCTGATAAAGAAGCGAGCCGACGGTGTAGACGTCGTTGCGCGGGTCGGCGAGGTCCCCCGGACCCAGGCCGCCCATGCTCACCCGGGTCCGCCCCGAAGAGGCCAGGCGAAAGAGGCCGAGGTCAAGGAGTTGCACCTTGGGGGCCATGCCGGCGGGGTATGAGAGCAGCACCGACTCGCCCGAGAGGCCGTTGTGGTAAAACCCGGCATCGTGGGCCAGTTCCAGAGCGGCACAGAGATCGGCGGCGATCTCCAGTGCCTCGACCAGGGGACGGGGAGAGCGCTGGAGGCTGGCCGAAAGGGGCTCCATCCGATAGCGCCGGGTCCAGGGGAACAGGTAGAAGAAGCGGCCGTCGGCAAGCTTGCCGCCATCGATGGGCTGCACGCCGATGCCCTCGGTAGCGGCGCTGCCCTTGCGCAACTCCTCAAGCAGTTCCGCGGATAAGCGCGAGTCTTCGGCGGGCAGGGACACCACCCGCACGCCGGTCTGGGCCTCGGAACTGGGGTGTACCGCGGTATAGACGCCTTCGGCCATCCACGAGACGACCTGATATCCCCCCAGGCTGACACCCAGAAGCGGATCATCTCGCAGCACCTGCCCATGGTCGGGGCAGGTCAGCACCCCCGGAGGGAAGAGCCTGCGACACAAGGGACAGAGGCGAAGGTTCATTGCGTTTGGGGTAGCATGTCAGAGGTCGTGGAGGGGTGTCAAACCAGCGACCCTCGCTGGAACGGCGCTGGCCGGTTGGAACTGGCCGGTTGGAACTGGCCGGCTGGCGGCAGGGGGGACTGCCACTTGTGGCCCGTCGGGTGCTCCGCGCCGGTCGGGACCGGCTTGGAGTACCCTCCAAAGGCCCCTTCGTGGCAGTCCCCCCTGCCTGGCCTGGCCAATCCCCGCGAATCTGCTCTCCGGCCCGACCGGGCCAGAGAGCAGACTCGCTGCTTTCTTATCGGGAGCGGGCCCGGAAGCCGGATTTCTTGGTTCTACTCCAAAAATTGCCATGGATGCCGGTTGACACCCACCCCGCGGGACCTACTTCAACCGGGCCCATGCCGATCAACCGTTCCATTCGATTCCTGGTTTTGGCCGCCACCCTCACGCTGGTGGCATTCCTTTGTACTGGCCTCGCCAGCGCCGCCGGCCGCCGCCTGCCCGACGAGGATGCCGACGAGGCCGAGATGCAAGAGATCAAGACAGCCCTGCGACAAGAAAGCCAGCAACGCCTCGCGGCCCTTGCCGGGCAGGCAGCGGCCCTCTGGCTACCCACCCCACCGCCGATCTCGCCGCTGGCCCGCATCGAGGAGTTGCTGCCCGACACCAGCCTGGTGGCCGCGCTGCTGCTCCGCCATGGCCGCCCCGGCACTGCCGTGGGCCCCGGCACTGGCAGCTCATCGGTCTCGACAGGAGAAATGCTGGAGATCGGCCTGGAAAAGACGGTCGATCGCTACTTCTTGCTCTCGGCTTATGCAATGGCCGGGGGGGACACGGGGGGGGGCGGGGCAGCGGCCTCCTTATTAGAGGCTTACGCCACAACGCTGCGCTTGCCCTTTTGCCTCCAGGCGAGGGCCGGCATCTTCTTGCACCGATTCGGCCAGGCCAATGCGGTCCACCCGCATGCTTACGCGTTCGCCGAGCGGCCCCTGCTCGTGAGCCGCGTCTTCGGCACGGACGGAGGCAAGGGGCTGGGCATCGAAGCGTCGTGGCTTATGCCCCTGCCGGTCTTCGTTGAACTGGCCGCCGCCGCCCTCGACGCTCGCGGCGCCACCACGGCGCGCAGCTTTTATGGAGAGGGCAGCTCGGATCGGGGCCCTGCCGGCGATGGCGGCACGCCCTGGGGATCGAGTCCGCCGGGCCCACAGGACCTGCTTTATGTCGTGACGCTGAAGGGGCACCACGGACTGCCGGCGGGGGGGGGGCCTCTCGATGGGACTGTCCGGGGCCTTCGGGCCGAACCCCACCGGGCGCAGCAACCGCACGGAAGTGTATGGGGCCGATCTTTCGCTCAAGGTCCCGATCGCGCGTGGGCGCGTGGTGGTGGCGCTGCTCTCGGAGTGGGCGGTGCGGCGGCGGCAGGTCCCGGGGCAGGTGTTGCAGGATGTCACCGGCCTCGCCGAGTTGCGGGTGGGCCTGCCCGCCGCCAGGCTCCATCTGGCCGCCCGCTATCAGTACGAAAGCGGCATCACCGGCGATCCGCAACACCTCGACGGCCCGACCGGGGCCTTTGACCGCCACCTGGCAGAGGCCGGGGTGCTCTTCCAACCCACCCGCTGGTCCCTCCTGCGCCTTTCGGGGTCCCTGGACCTGAGCAATGCCGATCCCGATGCCCGCGGGATCGCACTGCTGGACGTGCTGCGCCTCGCCAGTACCTCCGCCGCCCAGGCAGGGCCCGGCTATTCGGTGCTCCTGGGCCTTCAGATGGCCCTCGGGGGCGCCGCTGGAGCACGCCACGCCTCCCCAGTGCTGGAGTGACGCGCATGTTTTGCACGGAGATCCCATGATGTTCCCGCCCATTCTCAAGTCTGCACCGACCCTCGCGCAGCCGCGGCCCTTCGCGCTCTTGGTCTGGCTCTTTCTGCTGCTGGGGGTAGTGGGTCCATCAGCTGCCGCTCGCCCTGCCCTGCGCGTCGTGGGTTCCGTGCCGGATATTGCGGTCCTGGCCCGTCAGATCGCCGGCGATCGTGCCGAGGTCTCGGTCCTCTTGCGTGGCCGCGACGATCCCCTGTCGCTTGCGGCCCAGCCTGAGCAGGCCCTCGTCCTGAGCCGCGCCGACCTCCTGGTTGCCCTCGGAGGGCCGCTGGAGGCTGGCTGGCTTGGCGACCTCCTGCCCGCGGCACGAAACCCCAGGATGGCCGAATATCTCGACGCCACACGCCTGCTCGGAGGCCCATCTGGGCCGACCGCATCCGGCGGCGGTGCCCGGCCTTGCGGCCTGGGGAGCTATCCTCTCGGCGATCCGCGGCAGGCCGTGCGGCTTTCGCAGGCCATTGCCGAGCAACTCGCGGTCCTCGATCCGGCTGGGGCCACGGCCTATCGCGCCGCCGCCGCCGCGCTCTCCGCCGATCTGGCGGCCCGCGAGAAGACCTGGCTGCTGCATCTCGCGCCGCTGCGTGGGCAAAAAGTCGTTACCTACGATGATTCGTTCCGCGCCTTCCTGTGCTGGGCCGGACTGGCCGAGGCCGTCACCCTCTCGCCGGCACCGGGCATGCCGCCGCCTGCCGTGGCGGTCCTGCGCACCCTGCGGTTGATGCGCGAGTCCAACATCCGCCTGATCCTTTTGCGGGAGTACGAACCCGCCCAGGCCGCGCGGACACTGATGGAGAAGTCTGGCGCCCAGGGAGTGGTCACGCCGCTCGGCGCCCGATTCGAGCGCGGCGAGCGTTACGCCGACGGAGTGGAGCAGCTCGTCCACGCACTACTCGGCGCCCAGACCGCGAGGTCCATCCCGTGACGATCCCTATCACCACGCAGCCCATGCCCAGCGCCTTTCTGCGGAGGCTCTTGATGCCCAACGTATTCCTGCGGAGGCGGCCCATGCACAGCGCATTCCTGCGGAGGCTCTTAATGCCCAACGTACTCCTGTGGGTGCTCTCGTGCGCAGCGGCATTGGGGGCGGGCTGCATCGCGGGAGATGGCGACTTCGTGGCGACCCTGTCGCCGGCGATCCTGTCGGCGCAGCTCCCCTTGGGACCGGGCCGGCGCGGGGCGGACAACTGGCTGCTCCAGAGCGGCGGTTCGTCCTTGAGTCTGGACTCGCTCGATCTCTCGGTGTCCGACCTGATCCTCCGCGGCTCGTCTGACTACGCCGGGTCGCCTTTTGCCCCGATCCCGCTGGTCTCGTTTCCGGTGATGGGCGATGTGCCGGTTGCCACCCATGTGCTGGTCGCCCTGCTCCCCGGCGTGCCGCTGGGTTCGTGCGATCCTCGTTGCCAGGTGGACCGGACCGTGCTCGTGGGCGGGGGCTTCTGGCTCCGGCGCTTGCGGGCGGCGGGTGCCGTCCGACTGTCGGGTACCGCCCGAGCCGCCCTGCGCTTTTCCGCCGACGTGAGCCTCGTCGATCCCGCAGCGCCCGATGGAGTTCCGCTCGCCGATATGAACCCCGTCACGCTTTCCCGCGAGGTGCCCGAGCGACTGCAAGTGGGGGCCATCTTGCAGGTGGATGCCGGGCTCTTCGACGGGATCGACCTGGCGGCGCTGCCGCTGAACGCAGGCCAGATCTGCCTGGGAGTGGGCAATGGGTGCATCTCGCCGGCCCTGCCCGTGTCCGCCGCAATCATCGCGCAGCTTCGGGCGAACCTGGCCCGCGGCACCGTGCAGATTGTTCTCTCCGCGGCCCCGGACGACCCCAATACCACAGACCCGGGCAGCTCAGGAAATCCGCCCTGAAAACCCCGGCCAGCTTTCGTGCTTGATCCCGACCCCATTTTCAGGCGAAAATCCCGCGGCATCTTTAGTAGACGCATTGATTGCTTGATTGATCATGGGTCGGCAGACCCATGGAGGGTCCGTAGATGATGAACGAACGGGGCAGCCGCAAGATTCCCGTCACCGAGCGACAGTTTCTCTGGGTCCAGGACGACGACAAGGGCGAGGTCACCCTGCACGTCGGCCCCACCATGGTCTCCCCCACCGCCGCCGACCGCATCGTCGTCGACGACGGCGTCGGCAGCTTCTGCGAAGACCAGTCCGGCCGCCCCCAGATGATGGTCGAGGTCGGCGATCACCAGTACGCCGTCCTCTATA
>JBBRLA010000436.1:0-7414 GCA_038231615.1 Polyangia bacterium
CAGCCGCCGCGACACCTGCCGCGCCGCCTTGTACGTGGTCTGGGGTGGCTTGTGGGTCAGGTGATCAGCTACCCATTCCAGCCCATACCCCAGGGCCTGACACAGCGGGGCCGGCAGCCGTACCATCGGGAACTTGACGCCGCTTACCCGCTGGAAGAGTTCATAGAAGTCCTGGTAGGTCAGGTTGTGGCTGGCCAGAACGTAGCGCTCCCCCACCCTGCCCCGCTCCTCCGCCAGCAGGTGCCCTTCTGCCAGGTCGTTCACGTCGATGGCGCAAAACCCCCCGGGGAAGTAGCCCGGCATGCGCCGGTGCAGCGCCTCGATCAGGTAGCCCCCGGTGGGGGTCGGCCCGACGTCCCCCTCGCCGAAGGGAAAGCCGGGGTTGACCACCACCAGGGGCAGGCCCTCCCGGGCGAAGCGCAGGGCGTCCCGCTCCGAGAGCCACTTGGATCGGATGTAGGCGTTGCCATCCTCCCAATCCCGCGGGGCAAAGAGGCACGTTTCGTCCGCCGGGCGGGGGTCCCCCGGGTCGCGCCGGCCCACCGCGGCGATCGAACTGGTGTAGACCACCCGCCGCACCCCGGCCCGCAGCGCGGCAAAGAGGACGTTCTTGCTGCCTTCGACGTTCACCTCATAGATCCGCTCCGGGTGGGGCATCCACAGGGAGTAGATCGCCGCCAGATGATAGAGCACGTCGCAGTCCAAAAGCGCCCGCGTCACCGCCTCCCGGTCGAGCACGTCGCCCTCCACCCGCTCCACGGGGAGTCCGGCCAGGGTGTCTACCCGCGGCCGGAAACCGGGCTCCAGCATCACCCGCACCTCGCGCCCGCGATCAAGCAGCCGCCTTACCACCGCTGCCCCGATGAACCCTGCCGCTCCGGTCACCAACGTCTTCATCGACACCTCCGTCAGTAAAGTTAAGTAAGTTTATGTAGGATAAGGTAAGTTTTTTGACTTCCTTTGAATACCACGCTAAGTTTTAAAAATGTTACTAGCAAGGAAAGCGATGGACAAGAGACAGGCCGTCCGGTTCGACAAGGCGTTCCCGGTCTCTATCAGTAGCGAGGCGTTCGGCGAGGCCCTGGCGGTCGCGAGGAACATCTCGTCCTGTGGAATCATGCTGGAGGTGTCCGACCCGCTCCCCCTGGGGACCGAGGTGCGGGTACACTTCTCGATGCCGGATTCGCACTCGCAGATCGTGGCCCGGGGGGAGGTCAAGAACCACTACTTCTTGAACTTCTCCGACTCGGCGGGGGGGGCCCATTCCCTGACCGGGATGGGCATCCGGTTCACCGAATTCGAGACCGACAGCGACGCGATGCTGGGCTTGGGGCTCTCGCGCTTTCGGACCTTGCACTGATGATGTTGTGCGCGCTGATGCTGGCGGCGGCCCTGGTGCTCTGCAACTAGAAGCAGACCCCGTAGGTCATCCAGGTGCCGCTGGGACCGGTGACCGGGTTGCAAGTGGTGATGCCCGGGCAATTGTCGACCATCAGCTTGCACACGCGCAGGCACTGAGAGGTGCCGATGTTGATGCAGGCCAGGCCGCTTTTGCAATCGGTGATCTTGGAGCAAGCGCCGGTTTCGCCCACGGGGCCGGGCACGATGCAGTTGGTGTGCTCGTCGCCGTAGACGGTGCAGCCAAGGCCGGTGGTGCATCCCGAACCCGGGTACGTGGCGGTACAGGGCTGGGTGCAGACGTGGAACTTCATGGGCATGCCCAAGGTGAAGTCGCAGTAGCTCTGAAAGCCGCAGTCGCCGTCCTTGTTGCAGAAGCCGCGACACTGGCCGATGCCCCCGCCCTCATCGGTGCAAAAGGCCCCGGCGACACAATTGTCCACCTGCGCAACGGTGGCGCAGGTGTTCCCCCGGGGCACCGTCCCCGACGGGTCGCAAAGGGTGGAGGCGGCGTCGTGGGTGGTACACTTGTTCCCGGCGGGACAGCCCGATTGTGGGATCAGCACGCAGTTGGTGATCTTGGCCATGTCCGGCGGCTGTGCCAGATCGACGGGGCCGGCAAGATCGCCGGCGCTGGAAAGATCGGCGGGTACGCGGAGATCGGCCGATCGGAGATCGGTAGCGCCGATCGAGAAGTCAGGCTCCTGCGACAGGTCGGCGCTGAGCATGTCCTGGACATCGTCGGGTCCGGATTGCGCAGCGGCGCAGGCGGACAGGACGAGGCCGAAAAGGGATGTGAGAATCAGACGATGGGGAGATCGTTGCGGCAAGAGATCCCTCCGATGCTGTAGAAAATAATCATCAGCATCTCATGGGGGGGAAGAGGCCGCAACAAAGGCGGTTGGGGAAGGTGATCGCGTCTGGCGCTGCTCGCGCCCGGCCGGTCCGACCTGCCGGGATGGTTTTTTACTTGAAGTTCGCCTGGCAGGTGGCGTTCTTGGTCATGGCCACCGTGGTGGTCGCCGAGGTGCCGGCGCAGCCGTTGGTCCAGTTGACGAAGGAGACGCCGGGCCCAGGCGTCGCCGTCAGCGTCACTACGGTATCCTGGGTGAACTTGGCCGAGCAGTTGCTGCCGCAACTGATGGCGCGATCGATCCCCGCCGGGGTGCCCACTACCGTCCCCGATCCGCCGCGGCCAATCGAGCGCCCACTCGGTCTCGAGCTGCGCCGGCTGCGCCGGCTGCGCCGGCTGCGCCGGCACGACGGCCCCATTCTCGCCGACCAGGTCTTCCAGCACGACCTCGTTGGCGTTCTCGGTCTTGTAAACCTTGACCCATTGCGCATCGCCGAACTGTGCACGGCAGACGGGGGCCCTTACCCATTCAGAAAACCCCGCTAAGACGCTATAGTGAAGGGGTCATGACCCCGCCTTCCGTGCCCCCGGTACCTCAGGATTCCAAGGATCAGGTACCGCAGATCGTAACGGTGGACGCGGCCGCCGCCGAAAAGGACGACTTCGGCCCCACGTGTCTGGACATCGAACTCCACGGCACCCGACGCAGGCTTGACGTGGCGGAGACTTCCGAGGTCCTGATCGGCCGCACCTCGGAGGCCACCATCACCATCGACGATGAGCGGATCTCGCGCCGCCACCTGCGGATCGTAGCGCGGCAGGGCGTGCTGTGGGCCGTCGACCTGGGCAGCCGCAACGGCACCCTCCTCAACGGCAAGCGTTTGGTGGAAGAGCGCCGGCTGCGGGGCGGGGACCTGCTTGAACTGGGTCCCCTGCGCATTCGCGTCGGCGGCGCCCGCCGGGAGGCCGCGCTCCTGGATGAGGGCGACCTCATCGATCGCCTCGATGAGGAGGTCGAACGGGCGCGGGCGTTCAAGCGGCCCCTTTCGGTGGTCGGCCTGGTCCTCAAGGGACCGCTCGGCTCCATCGACGAAGCGGTGAAGCGGCTGCTCGGGCGCCTGGGGCGCACCGACAGCGCAGGAGAGTATGCCGCCGGCCGGGTGCTGGTGCTGCTGCCCGAGCGGACCCTCACCGCGGCCGAGGCCGCCGGCCGCACCTTCTTGCAGCTCGCCGACGAGGTCGCCGGGGTGTACATGACCGCCGCCGCCGCCGCCGTGCCCGAAAGCGGGCGCGAGGTGGAGGAACTGCTGGCCGCCGCCTTCCCACAGGGGCCGTCGTCCGAGGTCTCGCCGGCCCGGAGCGGGCCGGTGGTGGTGGATGCCGCCACTGTAGCGGTCTTCGACACCGCGCGGCGGGTGGCGCGATCACCGGCATCGGTGCTGATCACGGGCGAGAGCGGCGCCGGCAAGGAGTGGGTCGCCGCCACGATTCACACCGCCGGCCCGCGGGGCAAGGGGCCCTACGTGCGGGTCAACTGCGCGGCGCTGCCCGACAACCTCATCGAGTCGGAACTCTTCGGCCACGAGCGCGGCGCCTTCACCGGCGCCGAGAAGCGGCGCATCGGACGCATCGAGGCGGCCAGCGGGGGGACCCTGTTCCTCGACGAGATCGGCGAGCTGCCGCTGCACCTGCAGGCCAAGCTCCTGCACGTCATCGAAGATCGCAGCGTGGTGCGCCTGGGTGCCAACGATCGGACGCCGGTGGACGTGCGCTTCGTCGCCGCCACCAACCGCGATCTGGAGGCCGAGGTGCGCGGCAAGCGGTTCCGCGAGGACCTGTATTACCGACTGAACGCGATCCCGCTCTCCGTGCCGCCCCTGCGCGATCGGCCCGCGGACCTGATCCCCCTGGCAGAGCATTTCCTGGTCGCCGCGGCCCGCGGGGCTGGAATGCGGCCGCTGCACATGGACGCGGGCTTCCGGACGGGCCTTTTAACCTACCCCTGGCCCGGCAACATCCGCGAGCTGAAGAACGTCATCGAGCGCGCGGTGGCGCTTTCTCAGGACGACATCCTGACCCGGCGCGAGCTGCCCGAGCGCCTGAGGTCCACGGACGCGCCGACGGTAGCGACCGGACCCATCCGGGTGCAAATAGACGACCTGGAGCGCCGCACCATCGAGGCGGCACTGGCCGAGTGTGGCGACAACCGGACCCATGCGGCCCGCAAGCTTGGGATCTCGCGACGCACGTTGATTTACAAGCTGCACAAGTTCGGAATGATCGACTGAGCCTCACCACGGCGCTTGGCGAGCAGCGCCGGGGTGGTCTCTCAGGGCAGCGGCGTGCGGGGCGCCTCGACGGCGGCGGCGGGCATGGGGAAGTCGAAACGGCGGCGCAGGCGGCGATCGGCGGTGACCAGAATGCGGGTCGTGCGATCGATCGCGTACTGAGCGTTGCGCAGGCGGACTTGGTGGGGCCCGGCGGACAGCCGCGCGATCAGGGGCGTGGGGCCGCGATCTTTTCCGTCGATGGCGATCTGGCACCAGGGCACGGCATCGATGACCACTTCGCCGGTCGGCGCTGGATGGGCCTCACGGGGTGCGGCGGCCTTGGCCATGGGCCCCGGCCGCGCGTCCGCCCGCGGAGGCAAGGGGGCCGCCAGACCTTTTGGCTCTTTTGGCTCTTTTGGCTCTGGGGACGTAGCGGGCCTCGTCGGTTCGGTGGCTGGCGGGGTCGCCGCGGGGCCGGTGGACAAAGGCGTGCGTTCGCCGATGACTGGCAAAAGATGCCGCCAGCGCCAGTAGGAAGTGCCCGCCCCGAGGACCGCCGTCACGGCCAGCACCGCTCCGATGGCGGCGAGGCGCCGGGGGGGCCGCGTCAGGGAGAAGCGGGACACCGCGGGGGCTTCTTCCGACTCCAGCCGGGTGGCCCCGTTGGTCGCCGTCGCCGGAGAAGCAGTGGCGGCCTGGGCTTCGGCGGTGCGCGTCGCCCCGGTCGCGGGGGCCCACTCCTTCTGCGCCGCGCCGCCGGACGAGGGGGCGGGGAGGTGCGCCCGCAGGAACGCCTGCAGCGTCCGCGCCGAGGGCCGCAGCCCCAGCTCGCGGCCGACGGCGTCGAGGGCGTCCAGCATCTGCGCCGCGCTGGCGAAGCGATCCGCCGGCTTGTGAGCCAGTCCGCGCAGCACCACCTCCTCCAGCCGCGGCGGATAGTCGGAAACAACGGCGCTGGGGCGGCGCACCCGGCCGCTGACGATCTGCTCGAACACCGCGAACTCGCTCTCGCCGTCGTAGAGTCGCTGCCCCAGGGTCAGCTCGTAGAGCAGGATGGCCGCCGAGTAGATGTCCGTGCGCCGATCGAGCTGACGCGCGCGGCACTGTTCCGGGCTCATGTAGGGCACCGTGCCCCGGACCCGCCCGTCGCTGGTGGTGCCAAGGCGGTTCTCCGCACGGGCAATGCCGAAGTCGACGATCTTCACCCCCCCCTCCCAGGTGATGAGCACGTTGCGCGGCGAGATGTCCCGGTGGATTAGGCGCAGAGGCCGGCCTGCCTCGTCGCACCTCTCGTGGACGTAGTGCAACCCGGCCAGCACGCCGGAGATGACGTGCAGGGCGGCTTCGAGCGGGACCGGGACCGCGTGCGCCGCGGCCTGCTCCATGACGACGGCCAGGCTCGGGCCGTCGATGTACTCCATGACCAGAAAGAGGTCGTCGTCCTGCCGGCCGACCTCGACCATCTGCACGATGTTGGGATGCGCCAGCGAGGCGACGATGCGCGCCTCGTCGAGAAACATCCGCGCATAGCCCTCGTCCCGCGCCAGCTCCGGCAACATGCGCTTGATGACCACGACGCGGCGGACACCGGGGAGGTCCGCGGTCTCGGCCAGGAAGATCTCCGCCATGCCGCCGCGGGCGAGCAGCCGACGGACGGTGTAGCGGCCGATGCGCTGCCCTCCGTGACCGTCGGGCCTCAGTGCGGCACCACGATGAGCTGTCCATCGGAGTGGCGACCCAGGATGCCGCCCAGGACCCCGCCCACCACCGCCGCCCCCGCCACGCCGCCCACCACCCCCCAGAACCAGCCCCGTCGGTACACCGGCACAGGCGCGGGTCGCGGTGCGGCGATCTGGATGGGCTGTACCGGCCGCGGCAGTGGGACCGGGATCGCCGGGCCGGCTGGCGCTAGCACCGGGGCCGGCGGCGGGGTGGGCTGCGGCGAAGGGAGCTGCGGCACTGGTTTGTCGAGGGGAGGATCGGGGGGACGGGTGGCCAGCACCTGCGCCCGGATCTCTTCGAAGACCATGCGGATGCGCGGCGACACGGCCGCATCCAGGGACGAGTCGGGCTGGAGTTCGAGGAGTTCGGAAAAGACCGCCCGCGCCCCGCGCTCATCGCCAAGGACCACCTTGGCCGATCCGAGGATCGTAAGGGCCACCGCGCGCTCCTCCGGGGACAGCGACGCCCGGCGCGCGCGCTCCAGCAGGCTGACGGCGCGGGTATACTGAAGCGATTCGTATGCGGCCATGCCGGCCCGCACGAGCGGGTGCTCGGGGGCCGCGTGGGCGGTGATACCCTGAAGCCAGCAGCACAGGACGGCTCCGACGAGGGCGCTGCGAACGGAGCGCGCGGACATCAGGCTTATCGTAGCACAAACCCGGGTAAAGCAGGCCAAGGAGCGGCCTTGCGGCGTTCGCCGCTTGAGGTTGAACAGGCAGGCGCCGGCTCCCGGCAGTGCTAGAATGTATGGATGCGCCCCGCCGTTCTCACCGCCTTGCCATGGGTGCTGGTCATTTCCTTGTGGGGGTTTTGTGGCCTGGGAGGCTGCCAGTCTCCCTCGGACTGCGCGGAGTTAGGCCCCGCCTCCGGCCTGGCGCTCAAGGCGGCGCTGCTTCGCATCGAGGTCTTCCCCGCGCCGGCACAGTGCGTCGGCGGGAAGGTAAACACCGGCGGAGCGGTGCCCCTGAGCATCGTGGCGACGGCGCCGTCGATGCTGTCGCCAATCTCGCTGCCGGCCGGCGGGGTCATCGTCCACATGCTCGCCTTCAGCGATACCGCGGCCACAACGCAGCTGGGCGAGGGTTGTTCCTCCGCGGTGATCCGCGCGGGAGAAAGTGCCTGCCTGTCCCTGCCCATTCTGGCGGGGGGCTGCCAGCCGGTCACCCACAAA
>JBBRLA010000437.1:0-7412 GCA_038231615.1 Polyangia bacterium
GTACGGCCGTCCCGATCCCGCAATAGGGAGTGAGCCAGGGCAGCGACACGCCCTCACCCTTCCCGATCCCGCAAGCGGGCGAGGGTACGGCCGTCCCTGAGGTAAAGGGCTCGGGCGCCGGCGGCGGGGATGACGTCACGGCGCGGGAGTGGGCGGCGCGGCGGCACCTCCACCAGGATGCCCTGGAGCAGGTGTACGAGCGGACGGGGAAATGGGCCGAGCTGGCCGCTCTTTATCAGAGGCAGCTCGATGGACGGCGCCTCGCTTCGCCGCGGGCGACCGACGAACGGCGCTTCGCTGCGTTGCACGCTAACGACGCCGCGCCCGGGGACCCCGGGGCGGAACGGTTGTACGAATCGCTGGCCGAGATCTTCGCCGAGCGCCTGGGCGATCCCGACCGCGCCGTGGCCCCAGTGGAAGCGTTGTGCCGGCTGCACCCCGACGACCTGCGTCCGCGTCTGCGCCTGTGCGAGCTGCACCGCCGCCGCCGCGATGACCCGCGCGAGGCGGAGGCGCTGGCGCAGTTGATCCGGCTGGGGGAGCGGCTGGACGGCGGGGTGCTGGACACGCTGCGCACCCAGGCGGTGCTGCGCCGGGCGGAGCTTTTGGCGGGGTCGCTTCACGACGAACCGGCGGCCATCGCCCTGTATGAAGAGGTGTTGCGCTCCCACCCCGGCGAGCCGCTGGCGCTGTCTCCCCTGGAGCAGCTCCTGCGCCGGGCGGGGCGCTTCCGCGAGCTGCACGATCTGCTGCGCCGGCAGGCCGACGCCTGCGTGGCGGCGACACACGATGCCGATGCTGAAGGCGGGTCCAGCGCGAAGGTGGAGGAGCGGCTGATCTCGCTGCAAGCCGAGCTGGCCGATCTATTGGAGCGCGAGCTTCACGAACCGGCGCAGGCGGCGGCAGTATACCGCGACATGCTCGCCCGGCGGCCGGGGCACCTGCCGGCACTCTATTCGCTGGTGCGCATCTATGAAGGTCAGGGGCAGCAACAGGGACAAGGGCAGCAGCAGCAGGGACCGGAACAGGGGCAGCAGGGACCGGAACAGCAGCAGGGACCGGAGCGGCAGCAGGGAGACGCGCCGCTTCTGGCCGCCGCGCTTGCGCAATTGATCGACGCGCTGCCCCCGGGCGGGCCGCGGGCGGACATGCTCCTGCGCCTGGGCGAGGTTTATGAGCAGGTACTCGACCAGCCCAAGGAGGCCGAGGCTGCGTTCCGACGGGCGCTCGGGGCCCACGATGAAACCCCCGAGGGGACGCCTGCCGCGCCGCGGGACCTGGCGGTGCTGGCCCACGCTTCTCTCGGGCAGTTGCGGCTGCGGGCCCGGGAGCGAGACGCGGCAGGGATCTCGGCGGCGCTGGGGGCGATCCTGGACGGCGGGGCGGCGGAGGGCCTCTCGCCCCAGGAGAGGGCGGCGATCTGCGAGGTGCGGGCGCAGCTCGCCATGACCCCACGTCCGGTCGGGGCGCAGAACGCCGGGGCGGCTGGCGCGGAGAATACCCGCCTGGGCGACGCGGAGCGTGCGGCCTTGGCCCAGGCCGAGGCGTTGTTGCAGCAGGCGTCGGTGCTGCTCTCGGCGCCGCCGGCCGCGCCGGGGTTCGCGCCGCTTTTGGACTTGCGGCGGATCGCACTGGTGGCCCGGCGCGGCGACGGCAAGGCAGAGGGCGCGGCGCTGGCGCGAATGGCCGCGGAGGTGGCCGCGCAAACGGACGAACGGCAGGCGGTCGCCGGGGCGCTTTACCTGCGCGCGGGCCTTCTGGGCAGCCTGAACGAAGACGGGCATACGGAACAGGGCGAGACCCGGCGGCGCCTCTTTCTGGCCCACCGGCTGATGCCCGGGGCAACGGCGGCGGTGGTGGCGCTTTCCGAGGCCTTTGAGAACGCGGCCGGGACCGGCCAGGGGGGCGACGGGACGCTCGACGAGGCCGCGGCAGTGTTCCATGCCCGGCAGCTCCTGTGCCCCGAGGACGAGACCGACGATCGCCTGGCACTGGCACTTTCCGAGGCCGAGGCACTGCTCGCGCAAAGTGCCCGTGCCGGCGACGGGCTGGGCGAGGACGATGCCGCCGGTCTGCGACACCGGGCGGCGACGGCGGCGATGCGGGGCCTGGGCATCCACCCCCACAGCGTGCCGGCGCTCCTGCTCCTGCGCCACGCCACCGCGCCGGTGCTGGAACCAACGCCGGGCGAGGCCCCGGTGGGCGAGGATCGCGAAGCATTGTGGGCCTATGCTCTGTACACCTTGCGCCTGGCGGAAGAGCTGCGGGTGCCGGAGCAAAAAGCGGCGCTGTATCGCGAGGCGGCACAGCTCTTCTCGGCGCTACAGGACGAGGAACACGCGGCGGCGGCACTGCGGGCGGTGCTGGACCACGCCCCCCATGACGCGACGGCCTTTGGCCAGGTCTACGCGCTGCTGATGCGCCGGGCGCAGCAAAAGGATGCCGATGCCG
The DNA here is from genome assembly GCA_038231615.1 of Polyangia bacterium. Taxonomy (GTDB): domain Bacteria; phylum Myxococcota_A; class Polyangia; order Palsa-1104; family JAEUJZ01; genus JBBRLA01. Next base: position 2,452 of record JBBRLA010000437.1, read on the forward strand.
ATGGCAAGGGGGACACCGGGCCGCTTTTGGAACTGCTCAACTTCCGCCTGGCGCTGGAGTCCCCCGACGAGGCGCTGCGCGCCGCGGAGCAGCCGCTGAAGGTGGCGCTGCTGCTGCAACGGGCGGCGCTTTTGCAGGCGGACGGGCAGGACCGGCCGTCGATGGGCGATCTGCGGGCCCTTTTGGCACTGGACCCGGAGCACACGGTGGCGCGACGCCGGCTGGCGGATTTGCTGCTCGAGCAGGTGCCCTCGCAAGCCGAGGAGGCGCTGGATCATTACGACCATCTGCTGACGCTGCGCCTGGACGAGGGGGAGCAGCGGGCGGTGCACCTGCAGATGGCGGCGCTTTTGGCCCAAGGGGACACGCCACGGGCCTCGACCCACCTGCAAGCGGCCATCGAGATCGGCGAGCGGCAGCGCGAGGCGACTCTGCCGGGGGTGGGGCTGGCCGACGACGAAGCCGCGCTGGCGGAAAGCGCCCTGTATCGCTGGCAGGTGAAGCTTTTGCTTTCGCGGCAGGCGTACTCCGAGGCGGTGGCGGTGCTCTGGCGGCTGGCGACGCTGTTGCCGCCCGGGGCCGATAATGGCGTCGAACAGGCCCGGGTGGAACTGGAGATCGCCGACATCCTGCAAAACGACGCGGGCGACCTGCGCGGGGCGCTCTCGGCGCTGGAGCGGGCGCTGCGCTCGGACCCGCTGTCGCTGGAGGCGCTGGACCGGATGGTGCTGCTCTGTACGGAGCTCGGCGAACCGGCGAGGAAGGACGGGCACCTGGCTCGGGCGATTGATGCAGCGCAGGCCCAGGCGCGCGCCTGGCGGCGCGACCTGGGCGACGAGGGGCTGGGGGAACCGTACCGGGTGCTGGCGCAGATCTACGCCTGGCAGGGGAACCTGGACTCCAGCTACCTTTCGCGGCAGGCGGAGGCGGCGGTGACCTCGGGCAGCCCGCCCCGGGGCCGGCCGCAACGGGAACCGCGGCGCTCGGTCTACCCGCCCCTGTCTTCACCCGCGTTCACCGACGCGGCGCGCGGGCCGCTTTTGGACCTGTGGCGCGAGGTGTGGGAAAGCGCCAACCGGGTGCTGGCCAAGGAACTGCCGGAGCTTCACAGCGGGGCCAAGGAGCGCTTGACGGGGAAGGACGTGCCGGCGGTGTGGGCGGCGGTGGACCGGCTGGCGCAGCGTTTCGGCGTGGGCGGGGCGATTCCCTACGGGCTGTACATGTCGCGGGAGCGGGAGCTGTGCGTGGTGTCGGGGGCGAACCTGGTGTGCGGCAGCGCCTACGCCAACGAGATCGAGCAGATGGCGCCGGGGCTCTACTTCAAGCTGGCGCGGAACCTTGCGCTCTTGCCGGATCGTCTGGGACCGCTTTTGCAGATGGGCGAGACCGAGGTGGCGGCGTTCGTCGCCGCGTGCTGCCGGCAGGCGGACCTGCCGCGACCGGAGCTGCACTCGGCGGAGCTGAGCGTGTATGAGGATTATTCGCGCCGGCTGGGCAAGGTGATCACGCGCAAAGAGCGAAAGGGCATTTTGGGGCTTTCGCACAAGCTCGCAGGGGCGCTGAACGGGGCCGAGGGCCGGGCGCGAGTGCGGGAGTGGCGCGAGGCGCTGCGGGCGGGCACGGCGCGGCTGGCGCTGGCGCTGACCGGCGACCTGGCGTCGGCGCTGGCAGAGGTGGGCCGGGGCAACGGCGGGGCCAGCGGGGACGCGGAGGAACGGGCCCTTTTGCTCTTCAGCATCTCGTCTGAAATTCAGGAGATGCGTCGCACGCTCGGCCTGGCCGGGCAGGAGAACGAACGTGTCCTCGGCTAAGGACAGACCGCAAGACAAGGCACAGGACGCCAAGGCCGATCGCGAAGCGCCATCGGCGCCGCGGTCCACCGCCGAGACCGATCGCGAAGCGCAGCAGGCGCCGCGGTCCACCGCCGAGACCGATCGCGAAGTGCAGCAGGCGCCGCGGTCCACCACCGAGACCAATCGCGAAGCGCCATCGGCGCCGCAATCCACCACCAAGACCGACCGCGAAGCGCAGCAGACGCCGGCGGAGGGGCCTTCCGCGACCCTTCTGGCGGACACCGCCGACGACTGGGACGACGCGCTGGAGGAATGGGACCACAACCTGCACCTGTCCGGCGAGAGGGAGGCTCGGCGACAGGTGCCCACGGCCCCCGACCAGTCGCCGCTGCCGGGGTCGTTCGCTTTCAAGGAAGACGACGAGGCGGACCCGCTGCCACCGCTGCCGGAGGCCCCGCGGGCGCTGCCGGACTTCCAGATCTCGGGGTCGGTACCGCCGACGTTGACCAGCGGGATCGGCACGGGGTCGAAGATCGCCGACGACATGACCCTGGCCGGTGACGCCGCCGAGGCCGATCTGCCGCCGCCGCCCGCGCAGGACCTGCAGGTCCTGCCGAGCGCCCGCAGCACCCGGTCAAGCCAGTCGTACCGCAGCGACGCTTCCCCTGGCCTCTCGCGGTCGTCGCCGATCGCCCCGCTCTATTCGGGGAGCTTGCCGGGCAGGGAGATCGACGTCTCGGATTTCTCCGACTACGCCAGCGGCGGGGTGTCGGCGGTGCCGCTGCCGCCCCCGCCGTCGGCGGCCTCGGAGACACCGGAGATGCAAGCCCAGCAGGAGCTGGCCGTGACGGCGCTGAACGCGTCGGTCGCCCTGCCGGTGGACGAGGACTTCTACGACGCCATCACCATCGAGAAGTCGGAGTTGCGGGAGAGTCTGCCGCCGTCGTCGCAGCGGTTCTCGCGGCCCCTTTCGCCGGAGGAGGAGCGCGTCACCGACCCGCGCAGCACCACCACGCCCGGGCGCCGGTTCCAAGGGGTGAGATTCGGGACCGGGCCGACGCCCATGAGCGACATGGATCAGGAGGCGCGGGACATCCGGGACGAGTTTGCCGGCCTGCTGAGCGACGAAAGCGACCGCACGCCGCTGCCGGACGAGGAGCTGCCGATCTCCGAACCGATGACCATCCACATCGAGGCCGAGCTGCCCCCCGAGCCAGTGATGCGGGCAAGCGCCCCGACCCTGGCGGTGCCGCCGTCGGCGCTCTCGGGGACACTGGGCCGAAGGCTGTCCTCGGTGTCGCCGATGCCGCCGGCGATGCTGACGCCGCTGGTGCGATCCACTGCCTCGCCGCGGGTCCCGGGTGCAACGGCAGGGGAGCTTTTGCCCCGGTGCCTGCCGCTGCCGGATGTGACGGTGCTGCCGGGGCCGGCGCGTCCCCGGACGACGTCCCACAGCGGGATTTCGGGCGAAACCCGGCGGCAGTTGCTGGAGATTCTGGACGCGGAGGGGCGGCTGGCGCCGCGCATCGACGCGCTGGTGTTCGCCGCGCGGCAGGCAGAGGCGCTGCAGAACCCGGCGGACGCGCTTCACCGCTATCGCAACAGCCTGGAGCTTTCTCCACAGTGCCGTCCGGCGCTGCGCGGGCTTCGCCGCATGCTCTCCATGCCGGGGCCGGCGGCGCAGCCCGATGAAGCCATCGCGATCCTCGATCGGGAGCTACTGCGCTCGACGGCGGCGGAGCGGGTGGGGCTTTTGCTGCAGCGGGGCGAACTTTTGCTATCGCTGGGGCAGCACCCGGCGGCCCGAAGCAGCTTCGAAGAGGCGCTGGCCGGGCTGGCGCAGCCCGGGACGTCGCCAGACGCGACGGCGGTGGCGTCGCCAGACGCGACGGCGGTGGCGCAGGATGAGCAGGATGGGGTGCGGTTCTGCGCCCTGAGCGGGATCTGGGACGCGGCGCTGCGGGCGGACGGCCAAGCGAAGGACGAGTCGCCGAAGGACGCGCTGAGCGAGTCGCTGAAGTCGATGAGCGGACTGGCCGGTCGCGAGCAGCGCACCCGGGTGTCCCTGGCGCTGGAAGTCGAGCGGGCCCGGGTGGAGGAGCAGGCCGGGCGGGACGAAAGCGCCGCCGCCAGCTACGGCGGCATCCAGAGGGACGCGGACGCCACCTCGGGGATCGCCCTGGCGGCGAAGATCGGGCTCTTGCAGGTCTCCCAACGGCTGGGGGGCCCCGATCGCTACCGGGCGCCCTTGCGTCTGGTCGCGGGGCTCTCGCGGTCGTCGCTGGAGCAGGCCGTGCAAGCCCCCTACGCGGGAGTCGAGACGGGGGGCGAGGCACCGGCAGACGCCGCCGAGGCGGACAAGGGCCACGGGACAGAGCCGAGCCGGGCCGCGCTTTTGCGCCTGCTTTCGGCGCGACGGCTGCTGGCGGAGGGGGCTGGGCTGGACGAGGTACTGGCGGAGCTGCGACAGGCGCTGGGCCTGCGACGGGACCTGGCCCCGGCGCTGCTGCTACTGCGGGAGCTTCTGGCCGGAGCGGGAGCGTTCGAGGAGGCGGCCATGGCGCTTCTCGGTGTGCTGGGCAGGCCCCCGGAAGTCGCGTCGCGGACCCGGGGGGACACGGCGCTGCGCCTGTTCTATCTGGAGGACGGGGTCCGGCTGCTCGGGCGGGCCGGCAGGACGAGCGAGGCAGCGCGTCTTCTGGCCAATGGGTTCGCGCACGCCCGGGCCCCGGGGGCTTTGCAGGCGCTGCACTGGCAGTTCGAGCGGTTGCTGGGCGCGCCCATAGAAAACCGCGGCGCTTCGCCCTTAGCGAGCGAACACCCCGGCTCTTCGCCCCTCGCAAGCGGACACCCCGGCTCTTCGCCCCTCGCAAGCGGACACCCCGGCGCTTCGCGCTTCGCGATCCATCTGTCGCCGGAGGCCGAGCCGGAGTTGGCCGCGATCCTGATTCGCTGCCTGCGGGAGGAGGCAATGCATACGCCCGATCGTCGGCGGGCGGCGGACCTGTGGTTCCGCGTCGGGCTGCTGCTGCACGCACTGAACCCGCTGGCGACCCGTAAGATCGGGCCGGTAGAGCAGAGCCTGCAGCAAGCGCTCCAGCTTGAGCCGGCGTATGAACCGGCGCTGGTGGTGCTGGGGTCGCGGGTGATCAGCTCGGAGCGCAGCGA
>JBBRLA010000438.1:0-7363 GCA_038231615.1 Polyangia bacterium
CCCGCGGCCCCAGGCCCAGGCCAACGCGACTGCGTTCTGGGCCACCCCGGACATCGTGGTGCCCGAGGTTGACGAATCCGCTCCGCCCCCGGAAATCCCGGCGCCGCAGCCGGTGCCCACCTATGAGGCCACCGAACTCGGCGATGTGCTGCGCCCCGAGGACCGCATCATCGACTTTGGCGTCATCTACGCCAGCGACAGTCCCGCCGGCCCGATGTTCGTCTATCTGACCGACGCGGCCCACGAGCGCGAGGACTTCTGGGCCACCCCGGACGACCTGTCCGCCGCCACCCGGCCCGAGGAAGTCGCCGCCGCCTCCGGCATCCTCACCGAGGCCCGGGACAAGACGCCGTCCCGGGAGAAGGCCAAGGGCCGCCGCCCCGAGAAGGGCGGTCGCGACCAGCGTCCCAATACCCTGCCCGCCATCGAGATGCCGATCATGGAGACCGAGCAGAACCCGGTCATGCGCCGCATCTTCAAGCGGCTCACCCGGCAGTTCGGCCTGCAGGGCTTCCGCCCCGGTCAGGAGCGGGCCATCCGCAACATCGTCCTCGGACGCGACACCATGGCCCTCATGCCCACCGGCGCTGGCAAGTCGCTCATCTACCAGCTCCCGGCCTTCGAACTGGAAGGCGTCACCATCGTGGTCTCGCCGCTTTTGGCCCTCATGCGCGACCAGGAGCAGAAGCTGCGCAAGACCGGCGTCGTGGCCGCGCGCCTCGACTCGACCCTGACCTCCAAGCAGACCGCCCAGACCCTGGACGACATCGAGGACGGCAAGCGCAAGATCATCTACGTGACCCCCGAGCGCGCCGCCTCCGGCAAGCTGGAGGAAGAGTTGGGCGGGCAGAAGGTCAGCCTCTTCGTCGTTGACGAGGCCCACTGTGTCTCCGAATGGGGACATGACTTCCGCCCGTCGTACCTGTACCTGCAGCGGGCCTGCGAGCAACTCGGCCGCCCGGTGATGTGCGCCGTGACCGCCACCGCGACCCCCAAGGTGATCGAGGACATCATCGCGCAACTCGGCCTGCGCAAACCGGAAATCATCCACCACGGCTTCGACCGTCCCTCCCTGGGCTTCGAGGTCCGCGAGACCAGCGATGAGAAGACCCAGGTCAAGCGCCTCCTGCGCCTGATCCGCAAGATCCACGGCTCGGTCATCATCTACTGCTCGACCATCCGCACCGTCGAGGCCTTGGCCGGGGCGCTGCCGGTGCTGGGCTTGAAGGTCGGGATGTACCACGGCAAGATGGGCAAGGCCGATCGCGACTCCGCACAGCTCGCCTTCATGAAGGGCAATCCGCGGATCATGGTCGCCACCAACGCCTTCGGCCTGGGCGTGGACAAGCCCGACATCCGCGCGGTCATCCACTACAACCTGCCCGGTTCGCTGGAGGCCTACTACCAGGAAGCCGGCCGCGCCGGCCGCGATGGCCGACCCAGCCGCTGCATCCTGCTTTACAACCAGCAGGACGAGCAGGTGCAGGAATACTTCGTCTCCGGCAAGTACCCCACCAAGACCGACGTCATCAACGTGTGGGCGGCCCTGCGCAACGGCGCCGACAACCTCCGCGAGATGTCGCTGGCCGCCTCAGTGTCGCAGTCCAAGACCCGGGTGGTGCTGGGGATCTTCCGCGATCTGGACCTGGCCACCGAGATCGCCGGGCAGCGCTTCGTTCTGACCGGCAAGGACACCGAGGAACTGACCCTGGGCCGCGCCGCCGAGTCGTACCGCCGACGCCGGGAAGGCGACCGGGACCGCCTGGCCTCGATGATTCGCTACGCCCAGTCCACCCGCTGCCGCATCCAGCTCCTGCTGGAGTATTTCGGCGAAAAGACCCCGCCGCTCTGCACCCGCTGCGACAACTGCCTGAACTACGGGGACGCCGCCGCGGAAGAGCACGCCCCCGAACTGCGCCCCCCCGAAGAGGCCCCGGACGACGAGGACCTGCCCGCAGGCTCATCGTCCCGCACCGAGGTCCCAGAGCAGCCCAAGCTCCCCAAGCCGCCGCGCAAGGACTCGATTTTCTTCTAGATCCGTTCGGGGGTCGGGAATTTCTCCAGCATCGGCAGTCATGATGAGGTAAAACCAGGGGGTGGCCCAGCCCCCCATCGAAGTCGACAACCTCCTGGGCTTGATCGGCGGGTCACCGCTGTGTCGCCTGCGCAACGTCCCCTACGAGGGCGGCGGCACGGTGCTCGGCAAGTGCGAGCAGCAGAACCCCGGCGGCTCAGTCAAGGACCGCATCGCCCTCTCGATGATCGAGGCCGCCGAGGCCGCCGACAAGATCCGCCCCGGCGAATCCATCCTCGTCGAGCCCACCTCCGGCAACACCGGCATCGGCCTGGCCGTGTGCTGTGCCGTCAAGGGCTACAAGCTCAAGCTGACCATGCCCGAGTCGATGAGCCTGGAGCGGCGCAGCCTTCTCAGGGCCTATGGCGCGGAGCTGATCCTGACCCCCGAGCGCCTGGACATGGCCGGGGCGGTGGAGCGCGCCGAGCAGTTGTGCCGGGAAGACAGCCGCTTCTTCATGCCCCAGCAGTTCAAAAACGCCGCCAACCCCGAGGCCCACCGCCGCACCACCGGACCCGAGATTGTCGCCCAGCTCGCCCGCCTTGGGCGCCGCGCCGATGCCTTCGTCGCCGGAGTCGGCACCGGCGGGACCCTCACCGGGGCCGGCGCGGTGCTGCGCCAGGCCTTCCCCGGGGTGCTCATCGTGGCCGTCGAACCCGCGGGCTCGGCGGTCTTGTCCGGGGGTAAGCCCGGGCCGCACCGCATCCAGGGCATCGGGGCCGGCTTTATCCCCGAGATCCTCGACCGCAGCCTCATCGACGAGGTGCGCACCATCAGCGACCAGGACGCCTACCGGATGAAGGTACGGCTGGCCCGGGAAGAAGGGCTTTTGGTCGGCATCTCCGCCGGGGCCGCGGTCCACATCGCGGTGGCGGTGGCGCGGGAACTGGGGCCCGAAAGCACGGTGGTCACTATTCTGTGCGACACGGGGGAGCGCTACTTCTCCCTGGACTCATATTTTGTCTGAACCGCCGGTCCCCGGGGGGCCGCGCCCTGGCTTTTCGGTGGTCCTTATCGGTGTCGGCGGGCTGGGTTGCCCGGTGGCGCTGTCCCTGGCCGGGGCCGGGGCCGGCAACCTGAGCCTGACCCTGGTCGACCCCGACCAGGTGGACCTGTCCAACCTGCACCGGCAGCTCCTTTACGGCGAGGGCGACGTGGGACGGCCCAAGGTGGAATCTGCCCAAAACTCTCTTTCGCGGCGGGCGCCGGGCCTTCGGGTGCACCCGGTGAAGGCACGCCTTGGGCCGGACAATGCCGCCGCCCTGCTCGCCGGCCACGACGTGGTGGTCGATGGCAGCGATTCCATCGAGACCAAGTTCCTGGTAAACGATACCGCCCTGCGCCTGGGCATCCCCGCGGTCATCGGCGGGGTCGTGCGCTTTTTGGGACAGCTTCTGACGGTGTTGCCCGGCAGTGGCGCCTGCTACCGCTGCCTCTTCGAGCAACCGCCCCCACCGGACAGCGTCGCTAGTTGCCAGCAGGCCGGGGTGCTCGGGCCGGGCTGTGGGATCGTCGGCGCGCTGCAAGCCGCCGAGGTGCTGCACCTTTTGCGCGGGGAGCCGCCGGCCTACGCCGGGGCCTTGCTTTCCGTGGACCTGCGCTCCGACAGCTACCGGCGCATCGCCCTGTCTCGGCGGCCAGGCTGTCCAGCCTGCGCCGCGGCAGCACCCGCAGGGTGGCGAAATCGCCCCGCTGAAAAGTCCACGCTATAGTACCGAACATCAACAGGAGGCACCGGCCCATGGCAAACGTCCGCATCCCCGCTCCACTGCGCAAGCTCACCAAGGGCCAGGAGGTCGTGATCCTCCCGGCCGGCACCATCGCCGAGCTGATCACCGCGCTGGAGACCCACCACCCCGGCCTGCGCGAGCGCCTCCTCGACGAGCGCGGCCAGGTCCGCCGCTTCATCAACATCTTCGTCGGCGACGAGGACATCCGTTTCCTCCAGCAACTCGACACCCCCTTGAGCGAATCCGTAGAAGTGTCCATCGTCCCGGCCATCGCCGGGGGCCGCTAAACAGGAGCACATGGCCGGGCATCTTTTGGCGTACCTCTCCCCCATGTCCTCGCATTCGCGAGGCCATGGGTGGGCCCACGCCGACTCGCGAATGCGAGTCGGTGGGGAGTGCCCCCACGCTTCTTCGGTCACGTACAGTAGTACGCTCCCTCAGTCGCTGCGGGATGGGCCCACGCGGACTCGCGAATGCGAGTCCGTGAGGAGCGCCAAAATCTGCTCCGGCCAGGTGCTTCTTCCTGACATGGCTCTTCATCAACTGACGCGACCCTGTATAGAGGCTCGATCAATCAATGCAAGCGCTGTCTCGCTTCTCCGCCGACGAGGTCCGCCGCTATTCTCGGCAAATTTTGCTCTCCGAGGTGGGCGGCAGGGGGCAGGAGCGCCTCCGCGCCGCGCGCCCGGTCCTTGTGGGAGGGGGTGCCCTGTCCAAGGTCGCGGCGGACTACCTGATCCGCGCCGGCGTGGTCGGGCTGCAAGTCATGGCCCCGACGACCCCGGCACTGCGAACCCTGCTGCTGGTGGAAAGTCCCCCCGCGACCTCCCTGTGGGCCGCCTGCGATGGACCCCGGGGCGAGGTCGGGACCGGCTGTCCCTGTACCGGAAGCCTCCGCGGCGGTGACGGCGAGGCCGGCTTCGCCACCGGCGCCGCCCTGGCCCTTCAGGCGCTGAAGCTCCTTTTGCACCTGCCCGTGATCGCGCACCCGGCGTCCGCCCCGTCGATCGGCATCCTTCGCTTCGACTTTGCTTCTGGCGGGACGACCGCGCTGCACTGCGTTCCCCCCTGCACCTGCGGGGGCGCGGCGGATGAAGGATTGAGTCGCTACCGCTGCCGACTCTGAGGCATCATAACATTCGCCATGAATCTGACCCAAGGTCACCCTCCCGCCGCCCGGCAGCTTGCAACCGAGCTGGCGGTGCGCCGCGCCCAGGCGATGACCTGTGAATCCGTGCTCGACCTCATCGGCGGCACGCCCCTGTGCCGCCTGCGCAACCTGGAGCCCCCCGGCGTCGAGCTGTGGGCCAAGTGCGAGTTTGCCAACCCCGGCGGATCCGTCAAGGACCGCCCGGCCCTGCAGATGATCCGCGACGCCATCGCCGATGGCCGCCTGACGCAAAAAAAGACGATCATCGATTCGACCTCGGGCAACACCGGCGTGGCCTACTCCCTGGTCGGGGCGGCCCTTCAGTACCGGGTGAAGCTGGTGATGCCGGCCAATGTCTCCGCTGCCCGCAAACATATCACCTTGGCGTACGGGACTGAACTCATCTACTCATCGGACATGGAAGGTTCGGATGGGGCCATCCGCGTGGTGCAGGAGCTGGTGGCCAAGGACCCCGAACGTTACTTCTATCCCGACCAGTACAGCAACGAATCCAACCCCCGGGCGCATTACCTGGGTACCGGCGCCGAGCTGATAGCGGCATTGGGCGATCGTCTGACCCATTTCATCGCTGGCATCGGCACCTCGGGGACCGTCATGGGCACCGGCAGGCGCCTGAAGGAGCACCGGCGGCCCGAGCCTCACGGGGGCAGCGGCGGCGTGACCGTGGTGGCCCTTCAGCCCGACGACTCGCTGCACGGCATGGAGGGGCTCAAGCACATGGACTCGTCCATCGTGCCGAAGATCTGGCGCCCGGACGAATGCGTGGACCGCATCCTGAGCATGTCGACCGACGAGGCGTGGGACATGGCTGATCGACTGGCCGCCGACGAGGGGCTCTTCGTGGGTCACTCGGCGGGCGCCAACGTCGCCGGGGCCTTGCGCCTGGCCAAGGAGCTTGCCGAACGCGGCGAACGCGGCTGCATCGCCACCCTTCTCGCCGATCGCGGGGACCGGTACTTCGTGCCGCTGAAATGGGAAAAGAAATATGAGTGGTAAAGACCCAAAAACGGCTTCGCCATGCGCTATTGAACCGACCGCCCTTTCTCTGTGCTACGCCGAGGCGGCGCAGGCGTACCCGGAAGAGGCCTGCGGCCTGCTCAGCGGCCCCAGGGAAAGCGACCTCTGTGACGAGGTGCGCCCGTGCAAGAACCGCCAGAACGACCTGCACCTGCAAGATCCCGAGACCTACCCCCGGGACGCCACCATGGCGTACAACCTGGGGGCTCGGGACATTCTTTATCTGTCGCGATCTCTGGACGGGCCGCGACCGGTCAAGATCATCTACCACTCCCACTGCGACGTCGGGGCCTACTTTTCCGAGGAAGACCGCCGCGCCGCCACCTTCGAGGACGAACTGCTCTACCCGGTGGACTACCTGGTCATCGACTGCGCCGCCGCCGGGGTCCGCGGCGCCCTCCTCTTCCGCTTCCAAGACGGCCAATTCGTCGAGATCGCCAGTTATCCCGCGGCAGCCTGACCCCGTAACCCTGATTGACTGACTGACTGACTGATTGATTGATTGATCAATGCGTCGGCGCCGACCGCCCGAGCCGGTGGAGGAAATCCGGTCTGGAAATGATTCCACGGACAGCGTATAGTGAACCCAACCTTATTTGGTGGGATCGCCGATGCCTGCAAGCATGAACCATGCGCTGGGACTGCTCCTTGCCTTGACGGTCCTGCGTCCGGCCGCCCGGGCCGATGAGGCAGGGCCGGCCCTGCGGCTTGTCGCCCCCAAAGGCACCGCGGTGGACTTTCAGGGTAGTTCCCTGTGGGTCGATGCCACCGGCAGCCGGGTACGATTCTCCTACGCACCTTCCGATGCGTCGCTGGCGGCCTTCGCGCTGGGCGAGCGGGCGGTCAAGCGGCTGACGCAGGCGGACAGCCGGCTGCACGCGCCGCGCCCCGCTTCGGGCTGCCCGGTGCCGCCGCAGGCCCCGGGGGATGCCTGTCGCGTCGCGGTATTGGATGGCGAGGGGGGGACCGTCCTGGGCACGGATCGCGCGCTCTACTCGATCGACGGACACGGGGGGCCCCGCTGGCAGACGCCGCTGCCGGCGCCGATCCGGCTGGTGAACCTTTCGGGAGATGGGCGTTTGGTGGTCGCGGCCCTGGGGGACGGCACGCTGCGCTGGTACGCGGCGCAGACCGGGGAGGCGCTGCTCTCGTGGTTTCCCCACCGGGACCCAAAGCGCTGGGTCGCCTGGACCCCCTCCGGCTTCTACGATGCCGCTGCCGGGGGCGAGGCGGCACTCTCGTGGCAGATGGTCCGACCCGCAGGCACCGGGGTCGACAGCTTCCCCATCGAACAATTCCAGGATCGCTTCTTCCGCCCCGACGTGGTGGGCCGGGTGCTCTTCACCCTGGACGAACGACGGGCGCTGGAAG
>JBBRLA010000439.1:0-7341 GCA_038231615.1 Polyangia bacterium
CGCCAACCTCTGCCTTAACGCTCGGGTGACCCGCTCGGCGTCTCGCTTGTCCTCGAAGCCCAGCAGGATGTCATCTGCGTATCGGTACAGCTTCACCTGTCCCCGACAGTGCTTCTTGACCACCTTCTGGACCCACAGGTCTAGCACGTAGTGCATGTGGTCTGCGGCTTCCCATAAAACTTCGACGCCCACGTTTCCTGATTTCGGGACTCCATCTCTTCACCTTCCGATTACGGCCCGTGATCTTCCTGTCTACGCTTCGCCGGGTCGGTTGCCCGACCGCGGCGCAAGACTCGGTTCCAGGGTGTTGGCTAGACTTTTCCTGGGTTTGCTCTTTCATCAAACTGGAACTCGCGGACGGCGGTGGTGATGACCGGGTGGCGGTGGCCAAAGGCCTGCGTGCCGTGAAAGTCCTCGACGCGTCGGCCCTGGTCGTCGATGAGGGCGCCGCCCTCGGCGCGCACCAGGCGGGTCGGCTCGCAGGCCAGTTCGGCGCGGCTGTAGATGAGCGGGTTGATGAAGTCGCGAAAATCGTGCAGGCCGCCGTGAAGGATGGATGAGAGCGCAACCGACATGGTTTCGGGCTACCCCTCGCCGCAGCGCAGGAGATCGGGTCCGAAGACCTCCGGCTTGAGGATCGATTTCCCGAGCAGCAGCCTGGCGCACTCCTGCACCCCCTCCGGGATGGCCGGGTGGGGGTGGATGCAGCGGTCGATGTCCTCCAGCGAGGCCCCCTGGTCGATGAGGAAGGCGATCCCCTGGATGGTGCTGGACGCCTGCGGCCCCACGACCCGCAACCCCAGGATGCGCCCCGGCTGGTCGTGCGAGCACAGGAGCTTGATGAACCCCTTTGTCGACCGCATGGCGATGTTCCGGTTGATGAGCTGGTTGTGTACCACCGCCACCCGGTAGGGGATCTTCTTCTGCTTCGCCTGCTGCTCGTTCAGCCCCACCGATGCCACCTCCGGCGAGAGGAACATGATCGCCGACAACGCCTCGTAGCGGATCGGCTCCGGCTTGAGCCCGAACATGCGCTCCACCGCGTGGCGCCCCTCCAACTCGGCGACGTTCACCAGGGCGATGTCCAGCGTGCTGTCCCCCGCCGCGTAGATGTGCGGCACTACACTCTGGGTGTTCTCCACCACGATGCCGCCGCTTTTGTCCACCGCCACCCCCGCCTTGTCCAGGCAGAGCGACCCGGTGTTGGGCACCCGGCCGATGGAGATGAGGGCCCGCTCGACGCGGATCGGCTGGCACGCCCCCGTCGGGCCGCAGATGACGTACTCGACCCCGCCATCCACCAGCCGCATTGTCGTCAGCTTGGACTGGCGGTGGATGTTGATGCCCATTTTCTCGAAGCTGGTGGCGATCACCTCGGCCACGTCGGCGTCTTCATAGGGCAGGATGCGCGGCTGACTGTCGATGATGTTGATCCGCGTCTTGTGGAAGTTGGCGAAGATCGTGGCGTATTCGCAGCCCACCACGCCGGCCCCGACGATGACCATGCTCTCGGGAAAATCCTGCAGGTCCTCGATGTGGTCGCTGGTGACGATGTGCGTGCCGTCGATCTGGATGCCCGCCGGCAGGCGCGGGCAGGATCCGGTGGCGATCAGGAAATGCTCGGCCTGGTACGCCGTGCGGACGCTGTCGCGCTGCTCGACCTCGACCGAGGTGGGCGAGACAAAGCGGCCGGTGCCGATGACAAAGGTCAGCTTGCCCCCGTTCGCAGACAGGGTGGCCAGGCGCCCGATCTGCGCGTTCAGTTGCGTCCGGCGTTCGGAGACGGCGGTGTCGACGCAGTTCATTACCGCCTGGTAGGACACGTGGAGGCCCTGGGCGAAGTAGCCCCGGTCGGTGCGCGAGGCGACGGCGTAGTCGTTGGACAGGTGCCACATGGTCTTGGACGAGAGGGCGCCCGAGTGGATGCCCGCCCCGCCGACGCGGTCGCGTTCGATGAGCAGGACGCGCTTGCCCAGGTCGTGGGCGCGCATGGCGGCGGCGTAACCGGCTGGGCCGGCACCAAGGATGCAGAGATCGTAGGGGGCGGGGGTCATGGTGGACCTTCTGGCAAGGTGATCGTTACCCTAACCATAACGGGTTTTACCGGGGAAGGGCAACGGAGCAAGTTTTGCACGGCGATAGAATCGGCCGCGGGCGCGCGATGCTCATCATCATCAAGGCACCTTGCTGACCTGGGCCATGCTGGAGAACTGCGCCGACGGCCAGACGATGTAGTGCTGGACCTCCCGGCGCATCACCACCACGTTGTCGATGTGCCACATCGGCAGGATGGGCAGGTCCTGCGCCAGGATCTTCTGCACCTGGCTGTAGATCTGCCGCCGCTTTTCCCGGTCCATCTCCCGCTCGCCCGCGTCCAGTAGCACGTCCATCGCCGGGTTGCGGTAGCGCATGCGGTTGTGGCCGGCGTTGGGGTCCGCCGCCGTGGGGATGAAATGGCTGTGGAAGTAGCGCTTCATCAGGTTCGGCTCGGCGACCTCGCCGGTGCTCAGGCCGTAGATCTGGAAGTTCCCCTTCTTGACGTCGTCCAGAAACAGATGAAACTCGTAGGGCCGCACCTCCACCGCCACCCCGATCTCGGCGAGCTGCGCCGCCACCACCCGGGCGATCGACACCGGCAGGGCATCGGTGGACGTCTTGTAGGTCAGGGTGAAGCGCGGCAGCGGGCCGTCCCCGTCCGGGTCGGGGTAGCCGGCGGCGTCCAGCAGCGCCTTGGCCCGGGCCGGGTCGTGGGCGTAGCCCGGCACGTCGGCGTCGTAGGCCCAGTGGAAGGTCGGCAGCATCGCGGTGGCCAGCACAGCGGTGCCGCGCAGCTTGGTGTGGACGATGCGCTCGCGATCGATGCCCAACAAAAGGGCCTGCCGCACCCGCGGGTCCTTGAGGTGCGTGTCCTCGTTGTTCAGCCCCAGGTAAAAGAAGATCGCCGAGTGGCCGGTCTGCATGCGCAAGCGATCGTTGGGCGGCCGGCTCCACCGGTCCACCGCGTCATAGAGCAGCGGCGACACCGTGTTCTGCGTCAGATCGGCGGACCCCCCCACCAGCGAGAGCAGCCGGGCGTTGGCGTCGCGCACCACCCGCACCGTCAGCGTGCGCATGGGCGGCGGGCCGCCGTAGTAATAGGGGTTGCGGGTGAAGCGGGTCACCTCGCCGACCGGGCCGGAAAGGACGAAGGGGCCCGCGCCGATGAGGGGGCCGCTTTCGAATGTGCCCCGTTTGACGATGCCGAAGTCCAGGTCGGTCAGCGCCGAGGCGTGGTGGTGGGCGTAGGTCAGGCGCAGGGTCCGCGGGCCGCGCACCTCCAGCGGCAAGACCAGGCCCGAGTCCTCGAATCGGCTGCGCAGCACCCCGTTGCCGGTCTTCTTGTCGACCACCCCGGCAAAGGTGTAGGCCACGTCCTCCGGGGTGACCGGGCTGCCATCGGAGAAGCGGGCCTCGCGCAGGGTGATGTCGTAGCGGATGCGACCGGATTCTTCCCGCGGCAGCACCTCGTCGACCCGTTGGGCCAGGTCCGGGCGCGGCGAAAGCTCCGGGTCGTCCACCGAGATCAGGCGGCCGTAGGCCAGCGATGAGAGCTTCAGATCGTAAGAGGTCGCGGTGCTGCGCGGGTCGATGCTGCGCGGCGGCTGTTCGATCAGCACCACCAGCTCGTCCGCTGGCACCCGGTGCCGCTGGCAGCCGACTGTCAGGGTGCCCACCAGGCTGGCCAAAAGGGGGATGAGAGTTCGCGCGTCGAGACCAGCTCTGCTAGTCTCGACATATGGTCTCTTTGCGGCCCTATCGTCTGGTCCCCCCGCTGGTCCCCCTGCGTCTGTACGGCACCCTTCTGCTGGCGTTGTCGGCCTGCGCCACGCCCAGTGCTCAGGCGGCCCCTTCGGCATCATCTTCTGTTCCCTTGTCGACATCGGCGATTCCTGGAGTCGGCGCTACCTCAGCCGTCACAGGCACCCAACCTGCCATGACCGGTGCAAAGGCGCCAGCCCCCCAGGCAGGCGACGCGCCGGTTTCGGACGCAGCGCCCCCCGGGGCACCCGCAGCACCGCCTTTGGGGGTCCCGCCGCCGCCGCCCCCACAGGACCCGGTCCAGCGCGTCCGCTGGCTGAACCAGCGCATCGACGGGCTCCTTCTGGCGCCGCACCTGTCCCGGGCCAAGGTCGGCGTGGCCGTCACCGACATCGAAAGCGGCAGGCTGGTCTACGCGCGCAACGAGGCGCTGCCCCTGAACCCGGCCTCCAACGTCAAGCTGGTCACCACCGCGGCGGCGCTGGCGCTACTGGGTCCCGAATACCGCTTCAAGACGGCGATCTACGTCGACAAGGAGCACAAGGGCGGGGCCTACGACAACCTGTACCTGCGCGGCTATGGCGATCCGACCCTGCAGGTCGAGGACCTGTGGCGGATCTCCGGGGACATCTACAGCCACGGGGTGCGCAAGATCGATGGCGACATCCTCATCGACGACAGCTACTTCGACGAGCAGCGGGTCGGCCCGGGGTTTGACCAGAAGCCCGAGGACGCGGCCTTTCGCGCGCCGCAGGGGGCGGTGTCGCTGAACTTCAACGCCGTCGGCATCCAGGTGCAGCCCGGGGGTTCGGATGGGGCGCCGGCGCGGGTGGTGGTCGAGCCGGCGTCTCCCTATTTCGTAGTGCAGAGCGAGGCCCGCACCAGCACTTCGGGCCGGACCAACCTGGTGGTGGAGAGCGCCGAGGAAACCGATGCCGCCGGGAAGATGCACACCGTGCTGCGGGTGCGCGGCGCCATCCGGACCAGCGACCCCGGGCAAGAGTTCTTCAAGCGGGTGGCGCACCCGGACCTGTACACCGGGTTCACCCTGCGGGAACTCCTGCAACGGCGCGGGGTCAAGCTGACCGGCAAGGTGATCCACGGGGTGGCGCCGCCGACAGCGCGACTCTTGACGACCCATTACTCGCCGCCCCTGGGGGTGATCGCCCGGGAGATCAACAAGCGATCCAACAACTTCATGGCCGAGCAGGTGCTGAAGACCCTGGGGGCCGAGGCCGGCGGAAAGCCTGGGACCTGGAAGAAGGGCACCGACGCGGTAGGTCGCTACCTGGAGAGCCTGGGGATCGCCGCCGGGCGCTACCAGATGACCAACGGATCGGGACTTTATGATTCCAACCGGTTCAGCGCGGCGCAGATCACGACCCTCCTGCGGACGGCGTATCGGGACTTCCGCTATGCCGCCGACTTCGTCGGATCGCTGGGGGTGGCCGGGGCGGACGGCACGGTGGGGCACCGCATGACCGGGGGCCTGGCGGAGCGCTACGTGCGGGCCAAGACGGGGACGCTTCTGGGCGTGTCGTGCCTCTCGGGGTACGCCAGCGGACCGATGGCGCAGGGGGCGCCCGGGTTCAGCAGCGGCGGTCGCGGGCCCCTGGCGTTCTCGCTGCTGATGAATGACCTGCCGGAGGACGGGGGGGCCACGGCCCGGCAGGTGCAGGATGGGATAGCGGAGCTGCTGGTGCTTTATCTGGGTGTGGGGCCGACGTCGGCGCTGAGCAAGGAGCCTTGAGCCATGAAGCCGACCCAAAGGATGCTCTTGTGGGCGTTGGCGCTGCTCCTGGGATGCGCGCCGGAGCTTTCGGACCTGAAGGAACGGACCGGGCCGCCTCGGCCGGAGCAGGACGAGATTGTCCCGGTGGGCGGCTACTCGCTTCTTTCGGGCACGTGGGAGACCACGCGCAGCGATGAGGCCATCGGCGAGCAGCGGGTGCCGATGCTGATCGACGTGGAGAAGGACGTGCTGACCGGGACGGCGCCGGACTCGTCGGTGCGCATCCGCTGCCAGGCCAGCCACCGGACCTGCGTGGGCACGTGGAGCGACAACCTGGGCCACGGCAGGCTGACGTGGACCTTCGCGACTGACTTTCAGGGGTTCAGCGGCACCTATGACGGGACCAGCCAGGGCCTGGACATCGGGCGCAGCTCGTGGACCGGCAAGAAGATGTAGGATCTGGCGGCTCGTGTCATCGCAGGCGGGGCTCTGGGTCGGGTGATTTCCCCGAGCGGGAGGCTCAGGACTTCTTCGCCCAGAGCCGCCGCAGGAGCAGCTCGGTCTTGGCATCCTGAATGTCGCCGCCCTCGCACATTGCGATGGCCTCATCCAGCGCCACCCAGCGCTGGGATGACCCCTCCTCCATCGGCGAGCCGTCGCCCACCGGGGGTTGCGGGTGGCAGTCCCGGGGGTTGACCTCGGCGCACGTCAGGTGGAAGCACTCGGGCGTCATGCCTGGGCTGGGGAACACCGGCGCCCCCAAAAGCTCGACCTGGGCGGGGTCCACGCGGAAGCCCGACTCCTCCCAGGCCTCCTCGGCGGCACGGTGGCGGATGCCCGCCTCGCCCTGGTCCTCCGACTCGACGATCCCGGCCACCACCTCGGTGAAGAACAGGTACGCCCGCCGATCGGGGATCGGCAAGAGCTCGGGCCGCCGGCCATAATGAAGCGCCGGCCGCAGGCCCTGGCGCAGAAGGACCTTCAGCCCCCCGGCCTGGTCTTTGTAGTAGAGGCCCAGGACCACCGCGTCGATGCCCTTTGGGCGATCGATGAAGTCGCACAGGAAGATCGCCGATAGCGACCCATCCTGGCGGACATTGCGCAGGCGCATGCGGCGGATCTTGAGGAAGCCGCCTTCCCCTGCCAGCCGGTCCTCCTCGATGTGGTAGCCGATCACCTGGACGGGAGATGCGGAAAGTGGGGCTTCGGTCCCCGCCTGGGGATGTTCCTTGTCGCTCATCCCTTCAGCATAGCGCGAATCCGCCCACCCGGGGCCGGCGCCAGCCTATAATGATCCGGGCACCTCTTGATTTTCGCACGAAGTCCTCGACAGGAGCGCCCCGAGGTGGCTAAGGTACGCCGCGCTGGTCTGCTACGGGTTGGCCGGTAGCGATCGGGCGCATTGCGGTACAAATTTGCACAGGTGATCAAATGAAGCTTGGCGTGATCGGGACGGGTTATGTAGGTCTGGTGGCGGGGGCGGGGTTCGCGGACTTTGGCAACGACGTGGTGTGCGTGGACATCAACCGCGAACGGGTGGAAAAGCTCCGCCGGGGCGAGGTGCCGATCCACGAGCCGGGGCTTTCGGGGCTCTTGCAGGACAATCTGAAGCAGGGGCGCCTTTCGTTCTCGACCGACATCGCCGAGGCGGTGAAGGACGCCGACGTGGTGCTGATCGCCGTGGGCACGCCTTCTCTTTTAGACGGCAGCGCCGACCTGACCCAGGTGCTGGGCGCCGCCATCGAGATCGGCAAGCACCTGCAGGAGGACGCTCTGGTGGTGACCAAATCCACCGTTCCAGTGGGCACTGC
>JBBRLA010000440.1:0-7333 GCA_038231615.1 Polyangia bacterium
GATGGGCCGGTGTAAAGGCCTGGTGAATCACATGACGGACCCGATCGCCGAGCGCCTGGCCGAGACCACCCTTTCGCTGTGCCGCATCTCCAGCGTCACCGGGGACGAGGCGGCCATCGCACAGGAACTTCACGCCCGCTGCGTCGAACACTGCGGCCCGGAGCACGTCCGTCGCCTGGGCAACGCCGTCGTGGCGGCACCCCCGCCGCTGCCGGGTCTGCCGACGGTGGCCCTGTTGGGGCACAGCGACACGGTGCGCCCCGCTGAGGGGCAGAAGGTGGAGCGTCGGGGCGGCCGGGTCCACGGCTGCGGGGCGAGCGACATGAAAGGGGGGCTTTCGGTGATGCTGGAACTGCTGCGGCAGGCCTCATCGCTGACGGCGGCCAACCTGCGCTGCGTGTTCTACGACCGCGAAGAGGGGCCGGCGGAGGAAAGCGGCCTTTTGCCGGTGCTGGCCCAAGGTGCCCTGGCGGGGGTGGACCTGGCCCTGTGCCTGGAGCCGACGGACAACTGGGTGCAGGCCGGCTGTGTCGGGGGGCTTCATGCCACAGTGACCTTTTTTGGGCGCCGCGCCCACAGCGCCCGGCCCTGGCAAGGAGACAACGCCATCTACGCCGCCTTGCCCTGCCTCGACCGGCTGCGCCGCTTCGGCCGCCGTGAGGTGTATCTCGACGGCCTGACTTTCTATGAGGTGATGAATGCGACCATGGCCCACACCGACAATTCGCGCAACGTGGTGCCCGATCGCTTCACCGTCAACGTCAACTACCGCTTTGCCCCAGGCAAGCCGCTGGAGGTCGCCGAGCGCGAGCTGCGCGAGGTGATCCTCGGAGACGCGGCGCCAGAGACCCGGCCGGAGATGCAGAAAAACATTGGAATCGACATCATTGATCGGGCCCCATCCG
This sequence comes from Polyangia bacterium, assembly GCA_038231615.1. GTDB lineage: Bacteria > Myxococcota_A > Polyangia > Palsa-1104 > JAEUJZ01 > JBBRLA01. The sequence continues at coordinate 906 of JBBRLA010000440.1, forward strand.
GCGCGGTGTGCCTGGACCAGCCGCTCTTGCGCCGCTGGCGCGAGGCGCTCGGGTTACGGGTTTCCGCCAAGCAGGCGTGGACCGACGTGGCCCGCCTGACCGCCCTCGGCATCCCCGCGGTAAACTTCGGCCCCGGCGAGACCGCGCAGGCCCACCAGGCGGACGAATCCGTCCCCGAGGCGTATCTTGTGCAGGGCCATGGCGCCCTGGTGCGGCTCTTCACATGAACCCGCTGCTCACCGGCATCCCTCCGTCCCTCATTCGCGAGCTGAACGCGAAGAAACGTCCGACCTCCATCGACCTGGGGCTGGGGGAGCCGGTGCTGCGCCCGGACCCGGCCCCTTTTCGCGCGGCCACCGCCTGGGTCGAGGCGCACGGCTGCCCCTATTCGCCCAACAACGGTTTTGACGAGCTGCGCGCCGCCATCGCCGCCCACTACCGCCTGCCCGGCCTCGATCAGCCGGAAAACGTTTGCGTCACCGTCGGCTCGCAAGAGGCCCTGTACCTGGCGCTCAAGGCGCTGGTCGATCCCGCCCGGCACGAGGTGCTGCTGGCGACGCCGGCCTTCCCGTTGTATGCCAAGCTGTGTCAGATGGAGGGCCTGCGCTGCAAGCAGGTGGAATTTTCCGCCGAAAGTGGGTTCCGGCCGCGGGCCGACGCGATCCTGGCGGCGGTGAACCCGCACACGCGCCTGATCATCCTGGCCTCGCCGGCCAACCCCACCGGCAGGGTGTGGCCCGAGGCCGAGCTGCGGCTCCTCGGGGACGGCCTGCGCTCTACCTTTGCGCCGATCTATATCCTTTCCGACGAGGTCTATCACGAGCTTTACTACACTGAGGCGCCGCCCTCGTCCCCGGCGACCTTTTATGGGCGCACCCTGGTGGCATCCAGCCTGTCCAAGAGCTGCGCCCTGACCGGGCTGCGCCTGGGCTACCTGCTGGCCCCCACCGAGGTGGCGGCGCCGGTGTTCAAGGCCCACCAGTTCGTCGTGTCGTGCGCGGGCACGTTCGATCAACGGGTGGCGCTGGAGATCTTCCGCGACCCGGCACGCCTTTCGGCCCACCGGCCGATCTATCAGCAGCGCCGCGGGCTGCTGCTCTCGGCACTGGCGCGGGCCGGGCTGGAACATGTGGCCCCAGAGGGCGGCTTCTACTGCATGGTGCGGCTTTCGGGGGAATGGGCCGAGGATTCGATGGGGACGGTGTTGACCCTGCTGGAACGGAAAGACGTGCTGGCCATCCCGGGGGCGGCCTTTGGCGCCGAGGGCTGGCTGCGCATCTCGTGGGCCGGCGGGCCGGCGGATGTGGAGACGGGGCTCTCGCGCATCGCCGAACTCATGACCGAGAGGCGCTAGCCGGCGATGAGGGGCCATGGGCCATGGGCCGGGTTGTGGGGCCTTGCGCTGCTCCTCGTCATTCTCATGAAGGGGGTGGCCGCCGGGGAGGAACGGGTGGCGCTGGCGGGATCGGCGGATGGGTGCCCAACCCCGGAGGCGGTGGCGGCGTACTTGCGCCAGGTCCTGCCCGGGGTGTCGGTCGTGGGGCAGGCCGGTCACCCCGCGGGGGCCCGGCTGGCGGAGGTCCGCGACCTGGGGCCGCGCTATCGGGTCTCGGTGGCCGGCGGCGGCACGGTGGCCGGCGGCACGGTGGCTGGCGGGGAGAAGGAGTTCACCGATGAACCGCGCCGCTGCCAGGAGCGCGCCCGCGCGGCGGCGGTGTTCATCGCCGTGGTCCTCTCGCCGCTTTTGACGGACCCCAAGCCGGAACGCGCGGCGCCGGCCTCGCCCCCGGCACAACAAGGGCCTCGTCGTCGGCGCCCGCGGGTGGAACTGGAGATCGGCGCGGTGTTGGCGGCGGCCCCTCGCCTGGATGGCGCAGCCGTTCCCCTGGCTGGAGGCGTCGGCGTGCGGGTCGCGGCGGGGGCCGGGCCGCTGCTTCTGACGCTGGGGATCAGCGCCCTTTCGCCGGTGACGCTGGCGCTTTCTGGGGCCACGGCGCAGATGTTGCGCCTGCCGCTGGACCTGTCCCTGCGCGGCACCCTGCGCCGCGGACGAGTCGAGGGTGCCGCCGACGTGGGGCTGATGCTGGCGATGCTCTTGCTGCAGGGCATGGACCCGCGCGCTGCGGGGCCCGCGTTCCGGGTCGATCCAGGGGTCAGGCTGGCGGCGGCGCTGCGGGTGTGGGTGGGACGCCTGGCGCCCTTCGCCGCATTGCAGGCGGGGGTGTCTCCGCGCCCCTACGATTTGCAGCTAGACCCGCAGGGCATCGTCGGTCACACCCCGGTCCTGTGGCTGGAAGCCAGCGCCGGCTTGCTGGTGCGGTTGCAATGATCGATTGATCGATTGATCGATCAATCGGTCTCGCGGCCCCCAAGCCCCGTGCCGGACAAGGACTTGCAGGCGCCCCCTGCGATGCCCACCGGGTCGCGTGACTGCGAAGATGCGCTTTTGCCGCTCTTTTGTTGAAGGTCCGGGGCACTTCCCCCCATTCTTCCAGGGTGGCGCATGGCCCGGACCCCGAATTCACCAAGATCTACCAGGACTGGTTCCACGAAGTCTGTCGCTGGGCCCGGGCGCGGGGCTGCCCGGAAGCGGAACTGGAGGACGTGGCGCAGGAGGTCTTCCTGGTGGTGCGCCGCAAGCTCGCGGGCTTCGACGGCGGCAACCTGGCGGGGTGGCTCTACCGCATCACCGCCCACACCACCAGCGATCAGCGGCGGCGGGCCTGGCTGCGCCGGGTCTTTTTGCGCCCAGGGGACACCCCCGTCGAGGACCTGGTATACGGCGGCGGCGGGCCGGCGGAGGCCCTGCAAAAGCGCGAGTCCGGCAGGATCGTGCAGGGGCTGCTCGACAAGATGAGCGCGCCCCACCGCACCGCCTTCGCGCTCTTCGAGATCGAGGGCTACAGCGGCGAGGAGATCGCCGTGCTGGAGGGCATCCCCGTGGCCACGGTGTGGACCCGCCTGCACCATGCCAGGAAGTCCTTTCTGACCCATCTGGCCCGGCAAAAGACGAAGGAGGACACATGATGGAGCGGCTGCGAGACCTGGAAGACTCCGCCCCACGCGATCCGCTGCTGGCCTGGGCGTCGAGTCTGCTGCGCGAGGTCCCTCCGCTGGCTCCCTCGGCAGCGCGACAGGCCCGGGTGCGCGCGACGCTGGCGGCCGAGCACGGCGGCGGCCTGTGGGCCCTGCACCTGCGGCCGGTGCTGGTGGTGATCGGGGTGGCTGGCATGGTGGTGGCGGCCAGTGCGATGCTGGGCCGATTCCCCGGCAGGCGCCCCGCCCCTTTTGCCCCCGTGTCGGTCCCAATGTCAGCGGTCCCCGCCGGGCCCATCGTGTCCCGAGAGGCCGCGCCTCGCATCGCGCCGCAACCCGCGGGCGAGAGCCAGCCCGCCGCCCCGACCCGGCGCCACGCCGCTCCGAAGCAGGCAGCATCCCACGCGCCCGAAGGGTCAGCGAACGCCGTGGTTCGCCCGGAGACCGCGACCGCCCCGGCAAGCGAGGAGAGCGCCGCGGCCCTGGTCCTCTCCGCTGCCCGCGCCTTGCGCAAGGACCACGACCCCGAGCGGGCCGCCGTGCTCCTTGCGGACTACCTGCACCGATATCCCGATGGCGCCCTCGCCGAGGAGGCGCTGGCTCTGGCCATCGAGGCAGCGCTGGAAAGGGGCGACGAGCAGGGAGCCACACTGGCCAGCCAGTATCTATCCCGTTATCCTAGCGGTCGCTTCCAGGAGGTCGCCAACCGGGCACTCCAGCGCCTGGGCGACTGACGAAGAGGAGCAAGAGCCGTGACACGTCAAAAGCCCCGGACCCAACCCGACAAGCGACCCGGGACCTTCACTCGCTCCCGATATGAAGAGCCATCCATCGGCGCGGGATCGGCGGATGACTCCATCGGTAGCGACATCGCCGGGCAAGGCCGATCCCAGTGGATCGGCCCTTTCGTCTTTTTCTTCCTGCCGCTGCTCCTGTGCGAATGCGATCAGGTGGTCTCTCTGGGCAGGAGCGCGGAGCGAGACCTCCCGGATGCCGCGCCGGGTGATCTTGTGGGCGACCTGCGCGGCCGCACGGGGCCCAGGCAGGTCCTGGCCTTCGCCCCGGCCACCCCTTATCCGGCGGGACCCGACCCCGCCGCCCTCGCGGTTGGCGACCTGGACCGGGACGGCCTGCCCGACGTGATGGTCACCGGCCCCGGGACCACCGAGATCCGCGTCCTGCGCGGCACCCGGGGCGGCATCCTGGGCCCCGCGATGGCCTACTCTGCCGGGCAAAAGCCGGTGGCGCTGGCCTTGGGCGACTTCAACCGCGATGGTCGGCTGGACCTGGCAGTGGCCGTGCAAAAGAACGGCACGGTCTCGGTGCTGCTGGGGGCCGGGGACGGATCTTTCGGGCCCCCCGTGAGCCAGGCCGCAGGCAGCGGCCCCACGGCCCTTTTCGCCGCCGACCTGGACGGGGATGGTCGCCTGGATCTGGCGGTGGCCGATGGCACGGGCAGCCGCGTGGTGGTGCTCCTTGATGGAGCGGGCGGCACCCTGTCCGCGGGGTCCGTGATCCCGGCCTACTACCCGGTCCCGACTCCCCTCTTGGCGATTGCCGCGGGCGATGTCGCGGGAACGGGCGGGCAGGATCTCCTTGGCGCCAGCGCGGGCACGTACAGCCTGCTGGCCGCAAAGGGCGCCGGGCGCTTCGGCCCCGCACAGGCTCAGTGGGCCGCCGATGGCGTGACCGGCATGGTTCTGGTCGACCTGAATCATGATGGCCACCCGGACCTGGTCCTGTGCAGCGGCACCGGCAGCGCGGTGATCGTCCTCATCAACATCGATGGGCACCTGCAGGATGGCAAGCTGGCCCTGCGGGTGGCCGCCGGCCTGAACCCCCAGGGGGTGGCGGTGGCCGATTTCAATGCCGATGGACACCCCGACATTGCCGTGGCCAATACCGACGACACCGTCAGCGTCCTTCTGGGCCGGGGCGATGGCAGCTTCGACCTGCCCCGAGGCTTCCCTGCCGGGGTCCACCCCTCCGCCATCGCCGCCGCCGACCTGGATGGCGACGGCCTCCCCGACCTGGTCCTGGCCGACCGCGCCAGTGGAACCATCGGAGTTCTGCGCAACACCTCCCAATGATCGGCGGCAAATCCTGCGGGAGCAGACAATCGACCCATCCCGCGCCTCACAACACCGCGTCCAGGGCCGCCAGGGCCTGGTCCAGGTGCTCCTTTTCATGGGTCGCCATCACCGTCAGGCGCAGCCGGCACGACCCCGGGGCCACGGTGGGCGGACGGATGCCCTGGGCGAAGATCCCCCGAAGCAAAAGCTGCTCCATCGCCGCCATGGTGCGGGTCTCGTCTCCCAGGATCATCGGGAAGATCGCCGCCGCTGGCTCGCCGGAAAAGAGTCCCATGCGGCGCAGTCCGGCGGCGAAGTACCGGATGTTGTCGTGCAGCCGCAGCAAGAGGGAATCGTCCGCCGCGATCAACGCCAGCGCGGCCCGTGCCGCGGCCACCGGCGCGGGGGGCAGGGCGGTGGTGAAGATGAACGAGCGGGCGCGGTTGATCAGGAGTTCGATGAAGGGCTCCGGCGCCACCACGTACGCCCCGAAGCTCCCGAGCGCCTTTCCCAGGGTGCCCATTTGCAACTCGATGTGTCCCGAAAGCCCCAATTCATCCACCAGGCCCCGGCCGTGATCGCCCAGCACTCCGGTGGCGTGTGCCTCGTCGACCAGCAGGAAGGCGCCGGACGCTTCCGCCAGGTCCACCAGTTCCCGCAGTGGCGCCCGGTCCCCATCCATCGAGAAGATCGAATCGGTCACGATCAGCCGGCGTCGCGCCGGGCCGTCCGCCCGCAGCCGTCTGCGCAGGTCGTCGGCGTCGCCGTGGGCGTAGACCACCGTCCGCGCCCGGGACAGGCGGCAGCCGTCGATCAGGCTGGCGTGGTTGTGCTCGTCGGAGAAGACGGCGTCTTCCGGGCCCACGACGGCCTGGATGGCCCCGATGTTCGCGTGGTAGCCGCTGTTGAAGAGCAGGGCGCGGGCACAGGGCGTGTCGCGGCCCTTGAAGGTGGCCAGGTCGGCTTCCAACTGCTGGTGCAGGATCAGGCTGCCCGTGACCAGGCGGCTGGCGCCGCACCCCGTACCGAAGGCCGCCGTGGCCTGGCTGGCGGCGGCGATGAGGGCCGGGTGGGCGCAAAGGCCCAGGTAGTCGTTGCCCGAGAAATTCAAAAGGGGGCGTCCGTCCATCACGCCCGACATAACAATTGTGGTCCCGGTGGCGGTCGTAGAGGGACGATGACGCAGCCGGCGGTAGCGGCCCGCCTCGCAGATCGCCGAGAGTTCTTGCTGGATGCCAAGGCTATTTCGCACGGCGGCAGTTTCTCACACGGCAAAGGGCGCTGCGGGTCATGGTGAAGACGGGGTGACGACGAGAGCAA
>JBBRLA010000441.1:0-7322 GCA_038231615.1 Polyangia bacterium
CGCCATCACCCTTCCCGAGGCCTCCCGCGACAACGCCGTCGCCTTCGCCGAACGCGTCCGCAACATCGTCCAGAAGGAGACCTTCGACTTCGAGGGCGACAACATCCCCGCCACCATCTCCCTGGGCGTCGCCACCGTACAGAAGGAGATCGAACTCTCCGCCTTCGTCAAGATCGCCGACGACAACTTGTATCGCGCCAAGCGCACCGGCCGAAATCGCGTCATTGGCTAGTACCCCACAAAACCCCCGGCCTTGCCGTCCCGGCAATACCAATACGTGCCTTCGGCGTGCAATCTTGGTATAGTGGGATACGATGTCATCTGAGGGTCAGGCGAGAAGCGGCAACCCCGGTCCAGCCGGTCGCCCAGCCCGCCCTTTGCGTACAGCTCCCGACGATGCCCCCAAACCGGCCCGGCGCAGCGTCCTCATCATCGATGAGGACGAATCCCTGCGCCACATGCTGGCCCTGGTTTTGACCCGCGAAGGTTTCTTCACCATCACCGTCCCCACCACCGAGCAGGCTTTGGTCGAACTGGACGCCCGCGCCTACGACGTCGTCCTGTGCGACATCCGCCTGCCCCACATCGGGGGCCTGGAACGGGTCGAGGAGATCCGCCGCCGCGCCTCGACCCTCATCATGATGTCCGCCACCGGCAGCATCGACATCGCCATCGAAGCCATGAAGCGCGGCGCCTACGACTACATCGCCAAGCCCTTCAAGCCCGACGACGTCATCCTGGTCCTGCGCAAGGCCGAGGAACGCGAACGCGCCCGCTGCGCTCGCGACGACCCCGGCCACCTGCGCCGCGAAGGCCGCCCCCAGAAGGACGGCCGCGGCCTCGACTCCATCGTCGCCCGCGCCCCGCAGATGCAGGAGCTTTTCCGCACCATCAAGAAGCTCGCCGACTTCAAGACCACCGTGCTCGTCACCGGCGAGTCCGGCACCGGCAAGGAACTGGTGGCCCGCGCCATTCACCAGCAGTCCTCCCGCGCCGCCTTTCCCCTGGTCGCCGTCAACTGTGGCGCCATCCCCCCGACCCTTTTGGAAAGCGAACTCTTCGGCCACCGACGAGGCGCTTTCACCGACGCCGTTCGCGACAAGCGCGGCCTCTTCGAGGAGGCCTCCGGCGGCACCCTCTTTCTCGACGAGATCGGCGAGCTGCCCCACTCCCTGCAGGTCAAGCTGCTGCGCGCCCTGCAAGAGCAGGAGGTCCGCCCCCTGGGCTCTACCGTCGACATCAAGGTGGACACCCGGGTGGTCGCCGCCACCATCCGCGACCTTCAGGCCGACGTGCTGGCCGGCCGCTTCCGCGAGGACCTGTTCTACCGCCTGAACGTCCTGCACCTCAGGCTGCCCCCCTTGCGCGATCGCCGGGAGGACATCCCGGTCCTCATCGAGCACTTCATTAGCACCCTCGGCCAGCGCCTGGGCGCCCACATCGACGGCGTCAGCCCCGCCGCCCACCAGGCCCTGGTCGAATATAGCTGGCCGGGCAACGTCCGCGAGCTGGAGAACACCATCGAGCGCGCCATGGTCCTCTCGGATGGGCCGTCCATCGAACGTTCCGACCTGCCCGAGCACCTGATAAAGCACCGCGACCCGATCCGCCGCGGCCTTTCGGCAGGCAGCCTGGGGCAAAGCGTCCTTTCGGGGAATTCCGCCGCCGTGCCCGGCCTGTGCGGGGGCGAGCTGTCCATCAAGAAGACCACCCGGGCCATCGAGGAAGAGCTGATCCGCCGGGCCCTCAGGCGCACCAAGGGCAATCGCACCAGCGCGGCCAAGATCCTGGAGATCAGCCACCGGGCGCTGCTCTACAAAATCAAGGAGTTCGGCATCGCCGGCCCCTGAGAGCACCCAGAGACACGGGAAAGGTAGGATATTTGCATACTTAAATATATGTCATTGTTGTGTTAGAGGTATCAACTTCGTCCTTGACGCAAGGAGGTCCCCGTTTCAGAATGATTTGATCGGCGGCAGCGCAAAATTTCACCGTCCGAACGAAATCAGCCCATGGAGACGCAAAAAAAGGAAAACCCTGAGCCGCCCCCACGGGAAGCGGTCGACCGCGGGCGGGTCGAGCTGACCGGCGAACCCGTGTCGACGGAGACTGACACGGGGAACGGCGGGACGGAGAAGCAGGCGCCGGGCACGGGCCCGCAGAAGTTCAAGAACAATGCGCGCCGTCTGCGCATGGAGCGCATGATGAGCAAGGCCGAGCTGGCCCGACGAGCGGGCGTCTCGACGTTGACCATCGATCGGGTAGAACGCGGCCTTTCCTGCCGCATGGACACCAAGCGCAAGATCATCGAGGCGCTGGGGCTGAAACCCTCGGACCGCTCGATGGTCTTCGCTGACGACGAGTAGTCGCCGGATCTCGCCAAAAACGCGGTCCGGCGAAGGACCGTGGAAAGTACGGATGTAGCACATGGCGAGGAACTGCATCGGTCTCGATCTCGGCTCCAGCAGCGTGAAGCTCACGTACCTGAAGCCTGGCAGGGGTTCGGCGACCCTGCTAAACTTCGGCATCGAACCCATCCCCAGGGACGCCATCTCCGATGGCACCATCGTCAACCGATCGGCCGTGGTGGAGGCCATCAAGAACCTGCTTTCGCGCCTGAAGATCAAACAGAAGGACGCCGCCGTGGCCATCGCCGGCAACGCGGTGATCATCAAGAAGATCTTCGTGCCGGCCATGGACCCCGACGAGCTGGAAGAACAGATCCCGCTGGAGGCCGAGCACCACATCCCTTTCACCCGGGCCGACGTGGACATCGATTTCCAGCCGCTTTCCGACAAAAACCCACAGGGGCAGATGGAGATCCTTCTGGTCGCGGCCAAGCGCGAGGTGGTCTCGTCCTACCTGGAGGTGCTGCGCGAGGCCGGGCTGAACCCGGCGGTGGGGGACGTGGCGGCCTTCGCCCTGCAAAACTGCTTCGAGCACGCCTACGACGGCGACTACCCCGAGGACCAGGCGGTGGCCCTGGTGAACGTGGGGGCCACCCTGTCGACCATCAACATCATCGCCAACGGCCAGAGCGCCTTCACCCGCGATGTCTCCGCCGGAGGCAACGGCTTCAACGAGGACATCATGCGGGTGATGGGCGGCATCGAGTACGAAGCCGCCGAGCAGGCCAAGCTCCAGTTTACCGAAAACGGCACCCCAAGGGAGCTGGAGCGGGTGCTGGCCTCGACGGCAGAGCAGATTGCCGGCGAGTTCCAGAAGTCCCTGGACTTCTTTCTGGCGTCAAACCCCGACACCCAGATCGGCAGGATCTTTCTGGCCGGGGGCAGTGCCCGGGTGCCCCCCCTGCTTCAGGCCATCGAGGCGCGGGCCCGCGTGCCCGTGGAGATCTTGAACCCGTTCCGTCGCGTCAACGTCGCGGACAGCGGCATTGATCCGGCCTTCCTGCGGGAGCACACCGCGCAGGCGGCCATCTCGATGGGACTTTCTCTGCGCAGTGGCGCGGACAAGTTCGAGTAGCCGCATGATTCGCATCAACTTATTCCCGGTCCGGCAGGCGCGCCTTCGCGAGAAGGGCAAGCAGCAACTGGCCATCGGCGTGGGCGTGGTCTCGGTGATCCTGGCCACCGTGGTGGTGTACCACGGCTACCAGACCGCCGAGAACGCCCGCATCCAGGCCAAAAACGCCAAGCTCACCGCCGAAATCGACAAGCTGAAGAAAGAGGTCGGCGACTACGAGGTGGTCAAGCAGCAACGGGCGGACTTCCTTCGTCAGAAGGAGATCTTCCAGAAGCTGATCGCCAGCCGGGCGGGCCCGGTGTACCTGATGCGCGAACTTTCGGACATCCTGTCCAAGGGCAAGGGCCCAAGCTTCGACAAGACGGAGTACGAAGACACCCTGCGACACGATCCCAACGCGGGTTTTAACCCGAACTGGGACAGCCGCCGGCTGTGGGTGTTGTCCTTCGTGGAGAGGAACAAGAACGTGACGGTCAAGGGCCAGGCCAAGTCCAGCGACGACGTCGCCGAGTTCGGCAAGCGGCTGAAAATCTCGCCGTTCTTCCAGGACGTGTACTGGGAGCAGACGACCCCGCAGTTTGATGCCAAGCGGAACATCAACTATGTGAACTTTGACCTCAAGTGCCGGGTGACCTACTGATGGAGCAGCTCGATCTCATCTTGCAGAAACTCGGCGCCGCCGTCCTGTGGCAGAAGGTCGCCGGGTTGGTGGGCCTGGTGGTGCTGATCACCGGCGGCTATTTCTACCTTTTGCTCGACGACGTGCTGACCCAGCGCGAGCAGATGGTGGTGGCACAGAAAAAGCTCGTCCAGGAGAAGGGCGAGTATGAGGAGCGCAAGAAGGAATACCTGGCCTTCAAGGCCGAAGTCGAGAAGCTGCAAGAGGACCAGATCGGCCTCTTGAAGATTTTGCCGAAGAGCGACGACATCGAGCAGTTCGTCGAGACCATCCAGCAGCAGATCGAGCTGGCCGGGCTGACCCGCGTGACCCTCATCCGCGGCATTGCCCAGCAGCGCGAACTGCACCTGCGCCTGCCCATCAAGATCAGCGTCATCGGGGCCTACCACCAGGTGATGCGCTTCATCAAGAGCATGGGCGAGATCCAGCGGGTGGTGAACATCGAGGAACTGAACCTGACCCTGGCTCCGGGGCAGAACCAGGTGGAGAACCGGGACCTGCTGAAAGCGGAGTTCATCGCCGTGGCCTTCCAGTATTCGACCAAGAGCGGCCCGAAACCCAAGGGCACACCTGGGGCCACTGGCCTGAAGCCCGCGGCCACCGCGGGAGGTGGCAAGTGAGGCGTCTTCTTCTGGTTTGCCTGGTCGCCATTTTTGGGCTTGGCCCGGCGTGCGGGTCGGATCCTGGGGCCCCGTCGGAGAAGGGCGCGGCGAAAGCGGCACCCGCGGCGGACAAGCCGGCGGCGGGCGAGGCGGACAAGCCGGCGGCGGAAAAACCGGCGGCAGGGGAGGCGGCCAAGCTCGCGGCGGCCAAGCCCGGGGAGGCGGCCAAGCCCGCGGCGCCGGGTGTGGCGGCCAAGCCGGGAGAGGCGGCCAAGCCGGGAGAGGCGGCCAAGCCGGGAGAGGCGGCCAAGCCGGTGACCGCCAAGGAGAAGCTCCTGCAGTCGGTACACCAGCGCCCGTTCAAGCCCGACGAGTTGACCGCCAACCTGGATCTGGTCACCGATCCGTTTCACAACAACCTCTCGGTCTTCCAGCCCGACAGGACCACAGATCAGACGTGCCCCCTGTCCAAGTACTCCATCGAGGAACTGAAGCTGACCGCCATCATCACCGGCTCCGGGGATGCCCTGGCCAAGGCCATGTTCATCGACGGCACGGGGGTGGGATACTTCCTGAAGCGGGGGGACAAGGTGGGCCGGCAGTGCGCCACCGTGCAGCGGGTGCTCTCGGACAAGGTGCTCTTCGAGTTCACCGAGGAGATCGGCCCGGGGCGGACGCGGCAGGTACAGCGAACCGTAGAGCTGTATCCCGGAGAACAGAACCCCCTGCTCAAGTAAACGAGCAAGTGCGTGAATCTGTTTGTGAGCCGCAGTGCAAAAAGAACACGTCAGAATCCTCCTGGCTTGCGATAAAATAATCCGACGTGATGTGCAAAACCAAAGGAGCCTGGTGATGAAGGGCCCTAACCCCACACTCTTCGGCCTGGGGATCGCCATGGTGATCGCCGGCGTCCCGGTGGCAATCTCGCCGCGTGTCGCAGGACCCTGGTCGAGGATGGCCCAGGCCAGCGAAAAGGCGCAAGGCGCCGAAGCCAATGTCATCAGCCGGTTGACCGCCCGGCAGCAGGGGGCCAAGACCCTGGTCATCTTGCGCGGGTCGGCGATCCCCAGCTTCACCGCCTACCGGCTTCAGCAGCCGTCGCGGCTGGTGATCGACGTGTCCAACGGGCGAATCGCGCCATCGGTGGGCGAGGCCCGGCAGTTCCAGGCCGACACCTGGGCGGTGGGGCAGGTCAGCGTCGACGAGCGGGTGGGGGAAGCGACGCAGGTGACGCGGCTCCTCATCGGGCTGAAGCGGGAGAGCAGCTACACGGTGCACCCCGAGGGGCATGACCTGGTGGTGACCATCTCCCCGGACGAGCTGCCCCACGGGGGGATGGCGCCCGCGCTGGCCAAGGCGGAGGCGCCGGCCAAGGTCGAGGCGCAGGCCAAGATCGAGGCGCAGGCCCGTGCCGAGGCTCAGGCCCGTGCCGAGGCGCAGGCCAAGATCGAGGCGCAGGCCCGTGCCGAGGCGCAGGCCAAGGTCGAGGCGCAGGCCCGTGCCGAGGCGCAGGCCAAGGTGAAGGCGCAGGATCGCGCGGCCACCGAGCTGGCGCGGCTGATCCAGGCCCGTGCCAGGGACCTGGATTCGGCACAGAAGCAGGCCGCTGCCTACAAGGAGCAACTCGCGACGGCGCAGCAGGCGTTGAAGCAGGCCGAGGCGGCCCGTCGAGTGGAGGAGGCGCGGCTGGCCGCCGATCGCACCCAGGCCGAGGAGGCCACCCACCGGGCGCTGGGGCAGAAGCAGCGTACCGAGGAGGATCTGGCCCGCCTGGAACGCACTCGCGCCGGCCTGTCTCGGGAGGAGCATGACCTGGTGGCACGCATGGGGCGGGAGCAGGAGCGCGGCAGCTCGCGGTTGCAGACCTTGCGGCAGCAGACGGAGAAGACCGAGCAGCAGGCGCAGCTGACCCAGGAGCAGGTGGCCGTTGCGCAGGCAGCGCTGCGCAAGGCGGAGCAGTCCCGTTCGCAGGTCGAGGAGGCGCGGCGGGCCGAGGAGATTCGCCTGGCGGCGCTGCTCTTGGCACGGAAGCAGGCGGAGGTGCAGATGGCGCAGCAGGGCGCCCAGCTTAGCGCCCAGCGCGAGGAGATCGCCCGGCTAAAGCGGCCGCACAAGGCCCCGGCCAAGACAGCGACGGCGACCCTGGACCCGGAGCAGGCCATCGCGCAAGGAGTGTCGTCGTCGATGCTCCCGGCCTCCGCGGCGCGACGGGCGAGCGACGCCGCGGCGGACCGGGAGGTGCGGGCCCAGATCCAGCGCATGCAGCAGGAGCTTTCAGACGCCCAGCATCAGACCGCGGCGCTACAGGCCAAAGCGGCTGCGGCGCAGCAGGCGACGGTCCAGGCCGAGACCCTGCGCGCAGAGGCCGAGCGGGCGCGCAGGAACGAGGAGGCGCACCTGGCCTCGCTGACGCAGCGCAAGGCCGAGACCGAGCATGCGCAAAAGACCGAGGAGCTGCACCTGGCATCGCTGACGAAGCAGCAGATCGAGGCCGAGCGGGCGCGCAGGAACGAGGAGGCGCACCTGGCCTCGCTGACGCAGCGCAAGGCCGAGACCGA
>JBBRLA010000442.1:0-7317 GCA_038231615.1 Polyangia bacterium
GGCGGCACCGGGCAGGGCGGGGGCTGCGGGCGCTGAGGCAACCGGTGGTGGGGCGGTAGTAGAGGGTGCGGCGAACGGTGGGGCCGCGGGGGGTGGGGCCGTTGACGGCAGTGCCGCGGGGGGTGGAGCGAGTGCGGGCGTCGGGGCGAGCGCGGGCGGTGCGGGCACCGGGGCCGGCGCGGGCGAGGGTCGCGAAGATCATGACGCCGACGACGACGGAATCGCCGATCTGGACCTGGGCCCGGAGGCATTCACCCACAGCCTGGCGATGCAGATGGCCGCGCAGGGCGTGGCGCTGGAGGAGAAACAGGAGTTTTTAGATAATCGGCAGCAACAGATGGACATTGAGAAGGATCGACTGGAGCGGGAGAAGCGGGAACTGGCCGAGCGCGAGGCTCGGGTGACGCAAAACGAGGCGGCGGAGCGGGAGATGCGGGAGGCGTTGGGGCAGACCGGGAGCCATGCGGGGGGTCTCTCGGGGCTGGCGGAGCAGCGATTGCGGGAGGCGCTGGCCGTGCAGGCGGTGGCGCGGGCGGAAAAGGAGGCAGTGCAGGCGGAGAAGGCGGCGGCGGCGCGGGTGCTGATCGAGGCGCAGGAAGAGCGGCGAGCGATTGGGGTGCTGGCCGCCCAGGCGGCGGCGGATCGGCAGGCGGCGGTGGGGGAGCGGGCGCGGGCGGAGGTCGAACTCGGCGAGGCGCGGGTGCTGAAGGCCGGGTTTTTGGCGCAGAAGGAGACGCTGCTGGCCGAGCAGGCGGCGTTCGTCGAGCAGCGGGCCTCGCAGGCCCCGAGGGAGGCGGAGCTTTCGGCCCGCCTGCGCGAAGTGCAGGAGCGTGAGGCGGCGTTGGTTCCGAGGGAAGCTGAAGCCAAGGATGTGGTGGAGCGGTACCAGCAGGGCGCGACGGAGAACGAGGCGGAGCGGAAGCGGTTGGCAAAGATCTCGGAGGAACTGACCGAACGAGGACGCATGGTCGGCGGCGGGATCGTCGTCCTGCCGGACGAGCCGGAGGATCTGATGACCACCCTGGACGGCATCCGCGAGAACGCGGAGCGCTTGATGTTGCTGCAGGAGATCCTGGACGTTCAGCTCGATGAGGAGGAGCAGTTGAAGAGCGGAACGCTGTGCCAGGTGGCGATGGAGGCGTTCGTGCGGTTCGAGCGAGCGAACAAGGACCTGGACCCCCTCTTGCGGACCACGCTGATGGTCCTGAACAAGCGGCACCATGCGAAGATGGAGACCGCGGCCAAGTGGGGTGAGACGGAGCAGGCGAGCTACCGGAAGATGAGGGGCGAGCCTGATCCCAAGCCAGCCGCCAAGGCCCAGACGCCGGGGTAGCCGGGAAGCCGGGGCCGCCTTCGGCCCCCCAATGTTGGGGAGCGAAGGCCCGACTCCCCAATGTTGGGGAAGGAAGCCCAGGCCCCCCAATGTTGGGGAAGGAAGGCCCGACTCCCCAATGTTGGGGAAGGGGGAAGGAAGCCCAGGCCCCCAATGTTGGGGAGGACGCTTCAGAATAACCGGCTACCGGGAAATTCAAGCGTGGGGGCGGAGTGGGTGGGCGCCCGACGCGCTAGCGGTGGGCTCCCACGCAGCAGGGGACCCACGCGGACATTACTCTTGCGCCCACCTTCATGCGGGCCACCATCATTTTCGCTCGCCTTGTTGCCCCAAACCCCGATCCAGTCCATCCAAACCCCGATCCAGTCCATCCAAACCCCGATCCAGTCCATCCAAACCCCGATCCAGTCCATCCAGACCCCGATCCAGTCCGCAACCTAGCTCTCACAAACCATCCAGCTCATTGGGCGGCCATGATGAGCATCCTCAAGTCCCCGCCTTGACCCCACCCCCGGTGCGGGCTAGCGTCCTGCATCATGGAGCGATTTTTTAACACCGAGGGTCCTTGCGAGCCTTCGCGGCACTACATGCTGCCTCCGCTTGACCGCCTCCCCACCCTTCACCATCTCATCGACCGCGGCAAGTACATCGCCTTGCATGCGCCGCGCCAGGTCGGCAAGACCACGTCGCTCAGCACGCTGGCCATGCAACTTACCAGCGAGGGCCGCTATGCTGCGGTGCTGGTCTCCATGGAGACTGGCGCGCCGGCAAATACGCCCACGGGTATGGCCGAGGACGCCATCCTTGACGACTGGCGAGATGCCATCCTGGCACAGCTTCCGCCTGAATTGCAGCCTCCTGCATGGCCCGATGCGCCCCCGCAGCGGCGCATCGGCATGGCCCTTAGCACATGGGCGCGGGCCTGTCCCCGGCCGCTCGTCGTGTTCCTCGATGAGATCGATTCTTTGGATGGAGCCAAGTTGGTCTCCGTGCTGCGCCAGCTCCGCTCCGGCTACATTCGGCGGCCCGGAGCCTTCCCTTGGGCCCTGGCCCTCTGCGGGATGAGAGATGTCCGCGACGACAGGGTCGATTTCGAAGAGCCCGAGCGCTCCCACAGCGCCAGTCCCTTCAACATCAAGGAGTCCCTTGGCCTGCGCAACTTCAACGCTGCCGAGGTGGCCTCCCTGTACCAACAGCACACGGAGCAGACCGGCCAGGCATTCACCCTGGAGGCCGTCCAGCGCGCCTTTACCCTCTCGGGGGGGCACCCGTGGCTGGTCAACGCGCTGGGGGCCCAACTCATGGACTTCCTGGTCCCCGATCGCCAGGTAGTCATCACGGCGGAGCATGTCGAGCGCGCCAAGGAGGAGATCATCCTCCGGCGCGAGACCCACCTGGACTCGCTCATCGAGCGCCTGCGCATGCCCCGCGTCCGCCGCGTCATCGAACCCATCCTGGTCGGCGAGAACATCAACATGAATGCGCTCAACGACGACATTGCCTTCGTCCGCGATCTCGGTCTGGTGGTGGATCGACCGAACCTGCGCATTGCCAACCCCATCTACGCCGAGATCATCCCGCGCGCACTCAGCTACCGTATGCAGATCAACATGGTCCAGGAGGTGGCGTGGTATCTCCGGCCCGACGGCAGCCTGGACATGATCCTGCTCCTGGCCGCCTTCCAGGAGTTCTTCGCCGAGCACAGCGAGTCCTGGCTCGGGCGCTTCGACTACCAGGAGGCGGGGCCGCACCTTTTCCTCATGGCCTTCTTGCAGCGCATCGTCAATGGCGGCGGTCGCATCACCCGGGAGTTCGCCGTCGGCTCGGGACGAGCCGATCTGGTGGTGGAATATGCCGGTCGTCGGGACGTGTTGGAACTCAAAATCTATCACGGCTCGCATACGGAGAAGCAAGCCGTGGAGCAGCTCAGCGGCTATCTGGAGCGGCTTGGCGAGCGGGAAGCCTATCTGGTCCTTTTCGATCGGGGCCTCCGACGAAGCTGGGCCGACAAAATCTATATCAAAGAAGTCGAGGGCCTGCACGGGGAACGACTCCACGTTTTCGGCGCGTAGCCCGTCCTGGCACGTCCAGACCGCCGGTCGGTGTTCGCAAGCTGACCTTGCCCCAAGTTGTCCGTCGGTGCATAATGGTTGGTCCCGATGTCGCCCCTTCATCCTGTCCGCTTGCTCCATCGTCCCCGAGCGCTGCTCCTTTGCCTGCTGCTCTTCAGCGCGCTGATGGTCTCCGTCGCCATGCGCCTGCGCCTCGAGGGCAACGTTATCGAACTCCTGCCTCGATCGTCCAGTGCCGCCCGTACCTTCGCCACCTTCACGCGCAGCCTGGTGGCGGGCCAGGAACTCGTCATCCTGGTCCTTTGCGACGACCCCACCCGCCTTACCACCTTCGCCGATGAATATGCCGCCGGCCTGACACGCCTGCCCGGGGCCCGGCAGGTCACCTACCGAGTGTCCCGGCAGTCCGCCGACTACCTGCGCAACCACTTGCTCCTTCTGCTCAATGAAGACGAGATCACCGAGCTGTCCCGGCGGCTTTTGCCCGAGGCCATGCGGACCCAGGTGCGCCACCTGCGCGGCCTGCTGACCCTGCCCGGCGGCGGCGCCATGGCGCCCCTTTTGACCGCCGACCCGCTCGACCTGCTCCTCCTGATTGGGAAGCGCATCGCTTCGGGGCTGCCGGTGGATGCGCAGTCGGGCTACTTCCGCACCGTCGATGGAAAGGCCCTGGTCATCAAGGTGCGGCCGGGCTTCGACCCGATGGACTGGGATGCCGACCAGCGCCTGCTGGATGGGGCCTCGGCCCTGGCCCGCTCGCTGGGGGCGCAGGTCGCCGGGACCCATATTATGAGCGGAAAAAACCCCGTTGTAGCGTTCACCGGGAGCTACGCTTTTCCGCCCTATTACAAGAAATGGCTGGAGCAGGACTCGGCCCTTTCGACGATCATCTCGGCGGGATCCGTGCTGCTGCTCTTCGCCCTCTTCTTCCGGTCCCTGCGCATCCTGCCCATCGTGGCCCTGCCCCTGGGATGCGCCGGGCTGTGGACCGCGGCGGCGGCGGCGCTCTTCTTCCACCGCATCAACGGGGTGTCGATCGCTTTTGGGACCATCCTGGTAGCCATCGGCATAGATCTGCCCATTCAGTTGTACAACCGGCTGCGCGAGGAACTCCTGCGCTTGCCCCCGCACGAGGCGGTGCGCCACACCATCGCCACGCTCGCCGGGCCGGCGGTGCTGGCGACGCTGGGGCCGGCGGCGGTGTTCTTCTGCTGCGCCCTTTCGGACTACCGCGGCCTGAAGGAGCTGGGCATCCTTTCGGGGGTCGGGCTTTGCCTGAACTGCATCGCCATGTTGACGATGTTTCCCGCGCTGCTCATCGTCATGCCGACGCGGCTGTGGTATGGCCGCAGCACGCAGCAGGCGGATCGGCTCACCAGCGTGAGCCAGCAGGGCGCTCCGCCCCGGGGCGTGCTGGCGGCGCTTTTGCGCGTGGGACATCCGCGAGCGGTGCTGCTCTTCTCGGCCTGCCTGCTGCTGCTGGCACTGCCGCTGGCCCGGCGGTTGACCTTCGATCGGCGCCTCTTGCAGATGGAGCCGGACACGCTGCCACCGGCGGCAGCTGAGAAGGAACTGGGCCGCCGCTTCGGGGACCGGCAGCACCTGCTGGCGGCGCTGATCGAAGACTCCGACCCGGATCGGGCGCTGTGGCGGGCGGACCTGTGGCAGAAGGAGGCGGAGCGGCTGCGCACGGCGGGCCTCCTGCGCGGGTATCAGGCATTGGGCACGTTGGTGCCGTCGCGGCGGACGCAGGAAGAACGCCTCACGCTGCTGCGCCGGCTGGACCTGCCGGCGGCGGGACAGCGGTTGGAGGCGGCGCTGGCCCGGGAGGGCTTCGACACGGCGCCCTTCGCATCGTTCCTTTTGCAGCTCAAAAAGGAACCGGTGCCGGTGGGCATCGGCGACCTTCTGGAAACCGAACTGGGCTTCCTGGTTCGAAGCCACATGGCCGACGTGCCCCAAAGGGGCGGCGAGCCGGCGCGGCGGGTGGTGGCGAATTACCTCTTTGTTGACGATGGGCCCTCCCTTTCGCCCCTCCTCGCGGAGCTGTCCCGCTTTGCCCGCACCGAGGCTGGGGGCAGCGTCACCGGTCGGCCCTTGCTGGAACTCGAGCTGCGGGCCATCGTCGAACGCGATACCCGGCGCGTGACGCTGGCCTCGGTGGTCTCGGTGGCGCTCCTGCTGCTGCTCTTCTACCGGCGCTGGCGGCCGATTGTCGCGGTGCTGCTGCCGCTCTCGCTGGCGTGGGTGCTCTTCGCGGCGGTCATGAGCCTGCTCGGGCTGAAGTTGAACCTGTACAACCTGCTGGCCATCCCGCTGTGCATCGGCTACGGCATCGACGATCATGTCTTCCTGGTGCATCGCCATGAGGCCACGCCGCCTCATCTTCGCGACCCGGCGCGGGTCCTTTTCACCACGGGTCGGGCGATCGTGTTGACCACCCTGTCAACGATGGTCGGGTTTGCCGGGCTGTTGGTGGCCCACTTCGAGGGGCTGCGCCTGCTGGGGATCTCGGGGGCGCTGGCGGTGCTGCTGTGCCTCTTTGCGGCGTTTGCGGTTTTGCCGGCGCTTCTGGCCCTGCTCTGGCCCCGGACGCCAGCATGAGACCCCGCTACGCGCGCCGCCTGGGCGGCTTCGTCTGCTTCGTCTCGCTCTTCTTGCCGGCTTGCGTCGCCATGGCGCTGATGCAGGGGCGGACACGGTCCTCTGCCAAATGGATCTCGGCGGCCTGCTCCAAGATGTAGCCGAGGATGGCGCCGTGGATGCCCTGGATGGTCAGATTGGGAATCGCCATGCGCAGTTGGTCTTGCACGTCGTGGTAGGCGTCGTGGTCGCCGCGGGCTATGAGGTCGTTGACCAGTTTGTCGTACTCATCCACGAGGATGTACATGGGATGGGGCGACCCGCGCAGGAAGTCCAGGAACGCCCCGAGGAGATCACCCGGCGAGCGGGCCTTTTCGGCATAGGGGAGCCACTCCGCAAGCTGGCCCGGGAGCAGGGACTCGTAATACTGAAAGAACCTGCGCAGGCGCAGGTTCAGTCCCTGGAGCAGAGACTCGCGCAGGGCATCGACGCCTTGCTCCAGGCCCAGGCCGGAGAAGTCGAGCTTGAGGATCAGGTAGCGGTTGCGTTCGGAGGTGGGGTGGTCGCCGACGTGAAGGCCGCGGAAGAGCGCGTCGAACTGGTCCTTGCGGGCGATGTTGTAATAGTGTTCCAGCATGGACAAAAGCGTGGTCTTGCCGAAGCGGCGGGGGCGCAGGAACAGGACGTAGCTACGGCCGCGCTGCTTGTCCTCCAGCATCGGAATGAAGCGGGTCTTGTCGGCGTAGAAGAAGTCGTCTTTCCGGAGGCGGGCGAAATCAGAGATGGCGTAGGGAAGATTCATGCACGCTTTATATAGCATGACTTCCACTCATGGAGCACGCCTTGAGTGCCGGCGCTGCTTTGCCTCTTCGCGGCTTTTGCGGTTGTGCCAGCGATTCTGGCCCTGGGTTGGCCCCGCACCCCCGCCCCGCTGGCTGGCCTTGGCGGGGGCGGGCCCGATGCGCCCGTATGCGACCACGATGGGCAGGCCGCCGTTCTTCAGTGCGAGCACCGGGCCGTCGAGACCGATCTCGTTGATGCACGGGCGGTGCCCGGCCAGTACCAGCGCCCTGGCCCCGAGGAAGCGCTCCCGCAGGTGGTCGCCGAGGCGCCTGAAGAAGGAGCCTTCCTTTGCCCCATGCACGGCCAGCCGTTTGCCGTAGGGCGGATTCGCCGCGAGCAGAAGCCCGGGCAGGTTTGGTTCTTTGGGCAGAGCATCGCCCGGCCCCAGCGAAAATAGGTCTGCCTGATGGAGCAAGATATCGCCCAGCACTCCGGCGCGCTCCGCGTTTCCCCGGGCGATGGATACGGCACCCGGATCCAGGTCCA
>JBBRLA010000443.1:0-7305 GCA_038231615.1 Polyangia bacterium
CCTGTCCGTGAGCGAGCGTGAGCGTGAGCGTGAGCGTGAGCGATTACCGGCAGAGTTTGCTGAGCATCGCAATCACCCGATCAAGCAGCTCATTGCCTCGCTGATAGGCTGGTTCGTCGATGAGCTGGAGAACTCGGCACATCGAGCCGTTGAAAGGTCGCCATGGGCCAAATCATCGGTAGGTCCGGCAAAAAGTTGCTCACGCTCACGCTCACGGACTGAGGGGGCCCCTGATTCAGGTAGGCACCCCCGTGCCACTCGGCCCTGGCCGCTTGGCTGCCCAGATGGTATAAGCTCTGCCCGGATGGGCATGATCACCGAAATCGGACCTGGCGCCTCGGGCTGTCCCGCGTCACCTTCTCCATCGGTCTGTCAGGGCCCCGACGTACCATCGCGAAGCACGACGCGCCGCGGTAGTCATTCACGGTGAACCAGACCGCCGGGGCGGGAACAAGGAGCGATGCGATGAGGACCTCCGATCAGATGCCGGCGAACCACCCGCCACACCGACGGCGCGGGCAACCCTCGGATCGCAGGCTCGGCGCCTCGACGCAGGCGCCCCGGCCTTCGGCGAACCGCGGCGAAGGGCAACGCCGGCCCCGCTGGCCCCGGTTTTTCTTCGCCCTCTACGCACTTTGTCCCGGCGTGGCCCTGGCCGAGTCCCCTGCCGTGCCGGCGGACATCGTCGAGAAGCTCCAGTCCTTCGACCCGCAGAAGGGCGACGTGATGGCGCTGCTCAAGGCGGTGGTGCCCAAGCTTTCGACCCTCTACCTCAAGCTGCCGCCGGGCGCCGAGGTCCAGAAGGGCGGGCCGCTTTCCGAGGTGCTCTCGCCCGCGGTCCTCGACAAACTGAACGCCTCGCCGGGGTCGCTGCCCCTGGTCGTGTACCGCAAGGAGGACGGGCGCCTGCCGGCGGCCTTCATCCTCGCCCGCTACCGCGGCGTCCTGCCCTCGCAAATGGGGCCGGGGCTGGTGATTCGCGAGGCCGCGGTGCGGCACCCATTGGTCAGCCAGTCCATCGAGCTTCGGCCCCCCTCGCCCCTGCCCGAGGCGCCGTGGTCGGCCGGGACCGTCCACAAAAGTTCCAGCGCCTTCTGTACCGTGGACATGCCCTTCGGGGCGGGTCTTTTCGGCCTGCGCGGAAGCTTCGTCTTCGCCGACTGGGACATCGCCACCCTGCAAAACGGCATCACCCTCGAAAGCTACCTTGACCGCCTGCCCACGCCACAGGAGGTCGACCGCTTCCGCACCTTCAAGGACAAGAAGGGCAAGGAGCGCACGCTGGAGGACGACTACTATCAGGTGAAGGAGTACCGCCTGACCCATCTGCTCATCCCCGAGCGGGACGAGACAGGCAAGCTGGCCAACACCATCCAGGTCTACTTCGTGCGAATCGTCCCGGCGCTGAAGCCGGGGACCGACCTGGTGGGCAGCGGCGCCCTGGCCCGATGGATCTTCGCCCGCGGCGCGCAAGAGGCGCTGATCACCCCGGTGAAGCTGATCCGCGACGCGGTCGAGAAGGAAAAAGAGAAGCTCAGGAACAAGTAGGGCGGGCGGCAGATCGAGTAAGCTTTCGTTCTCATGACCGGCCTCCTCCTCGTCAACCTGGGCACCCCGGATGAACCGCAGGCCAAAGCGGTTCGGCGCTACCTGCGCGAATTCCTTTCCGATCCGCGGGTCATCGACATCAACCCCGTCGGGCGGGCGGCCCTGCTGAACCTTTTTATCCTGCCCTTCCGGCCCAAAAAGAGCGCCGCGGCCTACCGCCAAGTGTGGACCGACCGAGGTTCTCCCCTGCTCAGCCACAGCGTCGATCTCACCTTTGCGGTGCAGGCCCGACTTCCGGGCTGGGCCGTCGAGCTGGGCATGCGCTACGGCGCCCCCTCCATCGAGTCCGCCCTTACCCGCCTGCGCGACCGCGGTGCCGATCGCATCGTCGTATTCCCATTGTACCCGCATTATTCGTCCGCCTCCACCGGCTCTTCCATCGAGGAGGTCTTCCGCATCGTGTCCAAGCTCTGGGTCACCCCCAGCCTGGCCACCGTCGAACCGTTCTACGACGCCCCGTCCTTCATCCGCGCCTTCGCCGAGCGCGGCCGTCCGATGATCGAGCAGGAGCGCCCCGATCACATCCTCTTCAGCTACCACGGCCTGCCCGAGCGCCACATGCACAAGAGCGACTCCACCGGCCAGCACTGCCTGGCAGCGTCGGGCTGCTGCGATCACATCGTCCCACAGAACCGTCACTGCTACCGCGCCCAGTGCTACGCCACCACCCGGGCCCTGGTCAAGGAGCTGGGTCTTTCCGAAGGCAGCTACGGCACCAGCTTCCAGTCGCGCCTGGGCCGCACCCCGTGGATTCGCCCCTACACCGACGTGGAGCTTGGGGACCTGGCCCGGCAGGGCAAGCGGCGCCTTCTGGTCTTCTGCCCGGCCTTCGTCGCCGATTGCCTGGAGACCCTGGAAGAGATCGGCATCCGCGGCCGGCACGACTTCATCGCAGCCGGCGGCGAGTCCCTGTCCCTGGTGCCGTCGCTAAATGCCATGCCCTCGTGGGCCGACGCGGTGGTCTCCCTGGTCCGCGCCCAGGCCGCACGCTACGGCGCCGATGAGCACCCCGCCGCCTGAGTCGCCGGGGCTGCCGAGGACCTGCCGGCAGCCGGCCTACGCCGCCGAAAGTTCGTTCAGGAACTGCGCCGCGGTGGCCGTGCGCTGCTGCCGATCCGGGGTCAGCGCCCGCTGCAACGCCGCCTCGACGCCCGCCGGGATGCCCAGGTCCGGCCGCAGCTTGCGGATCGGCGGCGGCGGCTGGCTGAGCATGGCCCGCGCGATGACCTGCTGAATGGGCGTCATCCCCTCCTTGCGGAAGGGCAGGTCCCCCGCCAGCATGCGGTACACCATCAGCGCCAGGCTGAAGATGTCCGAGCGCGCGTCCACGTCCGAAGCGCCGTTGGCTTGCTCCGGGGACATGTACGCCGGAGTCCCCAGCACCGCGCCGGTCAGCGTCTGGTCCGCCGCGGGCGCGTCCAGCGACCGGGCGATGCCGAAGTCGACCACCTTCACGTAGTCGTGCTCCGCCGCGCGCTGGCAGAGCATCACGTTCTGCGGCTTCAGATCGCGATGCACGATGCCCGATTGATGCGCCGCCCCAAGCGCCCCGCAGATCTGCCGGGTGATGTGCAGCACCCGATCCAGCCCCAGCGGCTGCGACGGTCGACCCTTGGGCGAAAGGACGTCGGCCAGCGAGGAGCCGGCGATGAACTCCATGGCCAGGAAGAACAGGTGCGAGCCGGCCTCGCCGTAGTCGTAGATGAAGACGCTGTTCGGGTGATTGATGCTCGATGCCAGGCGCGCCTCCCGGCGGAAGCGCGCTACGGTGTCGCTGTGCCACGCCGCCTGGGGCAGGAGCACCTTCACCGCGGAGATCCGCGAAAGCGCCACGTGTTCGGCCTTATAAACCATGCCCATCCCGCCCTCTCCCAGACGGGCAAAGCAGCGGTAGGCGCCAACCATGAATGGGTCGAAATCTCCCGACCCGTCGTCCCCGTGGGTGAGCGTGGTCGGCTGCGACACGTGCAGGCCGGGGGCGCCCGAGATCGTCGGGCCGGTATCCTGCGCGGTCGCTCCGTCGGCCATCGCCGACGTGCCGCCAGCGGGGTACGCTACGTCGAGAGGCACAGGCCCCATGTCGGAGGGCGGCAACATCATCAGCGTGCCGTCCTCGGGCTCCGGGGTGAAGAGGATGGCCTGGCCCGGATCCAGCCCCGGGGGCTGCTCCCGCTTGCGCCTGCGGTACATGGAAACGGCGCCGCCGATGGACAGGGCCGCCAGCATCGCCAGCACGCTCAGCCCCACCGCCACCGGCAAGCCCGGCCGGGTCGGCCGCCGCTCCGCCAGAACAGGCGTCCCGTCGCCACCGCCGAGGAGGTTTGGATGCAGGACCTCCGCGGCCCCTTTTCCCTTTTCCCCGCTGATGGTAGCGATGGGCGCGGAGCCCTCGGAAGGCTCATTCCCGCGGCCCGCCTTGGCGGGCGGTGGGGCAGCCGCCTGGGTGGGCGGTGGGGCCGCCGCCTGAATGCGTGGTGGGGCCGCCCCCTGGGCGGATTCATTCTCCTTCCCGTGGGGTAGGGCCGCCGCCTGGGCGGGCGGTGGGGCTGCCCCCTGAATGCGTGGTGGGGCCGCCCCCTGGGCGGATTCATTCTCCTTCCCGTGGGGTGGGGCATGCGGCCTTGGGCCGGACTTCGCCAATTTCTTCTTCTTGCTCGACTCGCGATGAGGAGCGGCGGTGCCACTCCTGGGTTCCGACTCGGGGGCCGCGATCTCGCCGTCGAACGCCAGCGGGTCGATGGTGCGCCGGGCGCCCTTGGCGAGAGTGGCCGCGTGCCTGTGATGATGCGGCTCGGCAGATTCACTCCGCTGGGGCGCGGAAGAGGCACTGCCCGCGCCGTACTTGCCGCCGCCTGGCTTGCCGCCGCCCTTGCCGATGGTGCCCAGGTTCCCCAGGCCGATGGTGCCCTCCCCCGTGCCGCCGCCGCCCAAGCTATCACCGATAAGGTAGTTGCCGTCCGAGTGCCTGGGGTGGGACTGGGTCGATTTTGCCTGCGCCTTGACCTCCTGTGGGACCTCACTCACGGCGGCCACCGGCGGCGATGGCGCGAGCCGGGGCGACATGGGTTCCCTTCCGCGCATGCCGGTGAACAGAAAGAAACCAATCCCGATCACCAGCACCGCGCCTGCGGCGATGAAGGGCACCTTCCTGCTCGACCTGGCCATGGAGGACGCCCTGTACGCAGGCGCCGGCCCGGCCTGCGTGGCCATCCCGGTGGACGAAGCCGCTGCCGGGCCCTCCATCGGGACCGGGGCCATCGCGGCGGCGACCGGGTGCTCCAGCGGGCCCGCTGCCGATCCAGCGCCGGGCTCCTGCGCAGGCGGCCCGGCGGCCAGCGCCGCCTCCAGTTCTTGCCGAAACTGCGATGGGCCAGAAGGGCGCTCGGCCGGGTCCTTGGACAGGGCGCGGCGCACCACGGCCTCGACGGCGGCGGAGACCCCGGGCTGCCGCAGGGGGCGGACCGGCTCCAGCGCCTGACGCACCAGCACCGCCTGCGCCGACGCACCCGAGAAGGGCGGCCGACCGCAAAGCAGGTGGTAGAGCAACGCCGCGGCGCTGTACACGTCCGCCGCCGCCCCGGGCGCCCCCTTCTGGGCCACCTCCGGGGCCGTGTAGGGCGCCGCCGTGTGCGTCACCGCGCCCGAGGCCGGCGGAGTGACCGCCGCCACCCGATCTTCGGGTGAAAGCGCGATGCCCGCGGGTTCCAGCGACCCGGCGTAGCGGCCCTCGCGCTGCTGCGAAGCCAGGGCCTCGCAAAGCGAGCCCGTGATCGCAACTGCGCGAGCGACGGGGATCGGCGTGCCCAGCACCTGAGCCAGTGTGCCGCCTGTGGGACCAGAAGCAGAGCCAGAGGAAATCATGCGATGCGCCTCGCCCCTATCTATCTCAATCCCAGCCCTGACGTTCTCCATCGACGTAGCGATTGATGTCTTCTTGGCTGCGGCCCCGGGGTCGGGCGGCCAGATCTGCTAGAAATGCGGGTAAGGTGTCTGCTCGGCTGGGTCGATCCTGGATTAGTAAAATGACCTCTGCGGGACCCTCCCCTGCAGATGCGGGTAGATCCAAAACGATGCGATGGTCTCTGTTAATGTTGACCTGGTACTTGAGCGCTCGCATGGCATCAAAGGTAGCACAGGCGGGGAACGAAGGTCAGACAGGGACTTCGGCCAGAGGGATTTCCGCCGGTAGTCTCGACGGAGAAGGACGCAGAATGAATCGGACCAGAGAGAAGCGCATTCCACCGTCGAGAACCACCGTGATGAACTGGGTCCACAAAACCTATTCCGCTTCCAGTATTACGTCGGTGGAACTGGTTCGATTGCTCTGACGTTCTTGAGTAGTCCTTGGCCGAAGTCCCTGTCAGACCATCGTCGTCCAGCAGAGCTGCGGCAACGCCTGCTACGTCTCCTGCGTCCTTTATGACCCGCAGAAGAAGCTCTTCGCGTCCCCGCTCTCGGAGGGCAGCTGGCGCTCCGCTGCTGAGTCACTGGGGCAAGACCGACTACCGCACAACGACCCGATGGCGCGCAATTCCGGTATTCTGGAGAGATGCGATCCCCAGGCGTGCCTGTCTTCGTCGCCGTGCTCCTCCTGTGCGGGCCTGCCGGCCTGGCCCGGGCCAATATTCGCGCGCCCTTCGAGGCGGCAGAGACGCCCTCCGCCTCGCTGCGACCGCCGGGCGCCGATCAGGAGGTGAAGGAGGAGACGCTGCGCTTTGAGTGCGAGGACCCGCAGCGCGACCTCTACAAGGACCCGCGGCAGACCCGCTGCCAAGTGAGCGCCACCTATGTCATCAAGGATGACTCCACGGCGCCGCACACGGTGATGCTGGAGTTCATCCTGCCGGTCTCCGCGCCGCCACGCTGGCACCAGGCCGATCCTTCCGCGGCGGCGCAGGTCCCTGAGGTAACCGCCGCCGTGAACCAGGATTCTCCGGCCCAGGCGCGCAGCGAGTGGGTGCCAGACGTCGAGCGCGCGGCCTTCCGGCCGAGAAGAGCGCCGAGTCCACCCGGGTCCGCTGACTTACCCGTGTCTGGCGATGAGAAAAGACCCCTGCTCCTCTCGCGCTTCCCCGCGACGCTGCGCCCCGGTGAAAACCGAGTCAACGTTCGCTACAAGCAGCTCCTTTCGTATCAGGAGCACGGCTACGGCTACTTCCACAAGGGCTACTTTACCCAGGAACTTCAATATGAGCTGTGGCCTCTCAAGGAGTGGCGGCGGGCAGCGGGCTTCTCACTGCACATCACGGTGACCCTACCCCGCGAGCCGCCCTCTCGCTGGTCGCGCTTCTTCCACACGCAGCTCGACATCCGCTGCGGCGACTCCCCATACCCCGCCGCCGCGGACCCGCAGCTCACCGCCCAGCAGGGCGACCGGCTGATATATGACGTGACGATGCGTGGAGATTTTCCCGACCAGTTCTTCTGCATCATGGGCAAGTCCAAGCAGCTCTAGGAAGATTGGGTCAAGTCCCATGCCGCTGCCGCCGAGGGAAAGCCAGTTCAGTTGATCTGATCCTCCATCCCCCCATCTGGCCGAAGTCCCTGTCAGAGGTTCTGGCTGCCGAGTGGGTAGGGGTTCTGGTTGCCGAGTGGATAGAGGTTGCTCTTTGTGACGAGCCGGGCGGGGCGGAGGCTGCCTGCCCGAGGACACCTTTTCAGTCAGGCGCTCTCGGGTTGCGGGCCTCGCCGCCCCGA
>JBBRLA010000444.1:0-7303 GCA_038231615.1 Polyangia bacterium
CCCCAGCGGTGGCAGGCCGGCACACGATGTGACCGGCCGTCATCTCCACATGGTCCATGCCCAAAAGGGCGCATAGCCGATCCAGCAGCAGGGGCATCCCCGACGGCCGGGACGGAGTATCCCCGCTCTTCGCGGGCGCTTTTTTCACGCCATCCCTCCCAGCCCCAGCTTCCCCGGGTTCAAGATGTGGTCCGGATCAAGCACCTCTTTCAGTTCCCGAAAGATCGCCATGCTCGCCCCATGCTCTTCCTTCATGAACCCTGCCTTGAGCCGGCCGATGCCATGGTGGTGGCTGATCGTCGCCCCAGCGCCAACCACGGCGCCCAGCGCCGCCTCCCACAGCGCGTCGTAGCGCCCCTCGTCCTCGCGCAGCGCCGCCTCCGCGCCTCCCCGGGAAGCCGACAGGTCGCTGCGGCGGCCGGCGAAAGTGAAGTAGATCGAGCATCCCTCCGCGTAGGCGTGGCTGAAGTGCGCCATCACGAAGGCGTGGGGGGCCACCGCCTCGCGCACCCGGTGGTACAGTCCATCCAGGCGGTCCCAGGTCGTCGCCACTTCCATCGTATCCACGAAGGCGCCGGCGGCGAAGGCCCGCGGCATCTTGAAGCTGACGTCGTAGCGGTGGCGCAGCCAGTGCTCCCCCGGGCCGGGGCCCAGGTCGCGACCGCCTGCCGCCCCGAGGAGCCCCCCGGCGGCGCGCTCCTCCGCGGCGCTGAGCGCCTCATCGCCCTCGAAGCCCAGGATGAGCAGGCAACCACCCGAGAGCCGCGGCAGCACGCGATCCGCGATCCGGTTCAGCGCCCGTGTATGGGAGAGCAGGCGCCCGAGAAGCCAGCGCTGCACCCCGTGCCGCGCCCGCTGTGCATCCGGGCGCAGCATCTCCAGCCAGTCATCCAGCGAAAGCGTCAGCCGCCCCTCCCCTGCCCCGCCGGTCTGCGCCGGACGCTCTGGCACCTCCAGCACTGCCCCGTCCGCCGCCCCCCCCGTCGTGGCGCTCCGGGCGCTGGAGATCAGCGTGTCCAGTTCATCGTAGAGCCGTACCACCGCGGGACGCAGCCCCGCCTGCAGGAGCTTCTGAATGGCCGCGCAACCCGAGATCACCTGTGGAAACGACCAGCCGCGCATGCGCCGCGCCTCCGGCAGCCGCCGCACCGCGCAGGTGGCCCGGGTGATGATCCCGAGCGTCCCCTCGCTGCCCACCAGCAACTGCAGGAGGTCGGCTCCACCCCCGCCCCCATCGACCTCCAGGATCTTCCCGGTGCCGGTCACCACTTCAATGGAGCGCACCATGTCCTCGATCTTCCCGTATCGAGTCGAGCACTGCCCCGCGCCCCGGGTCGCCAGCCAGCCCCCCGCGGTGGAGCACATGATCGACGAAGGGAAGTGGCCCAGCGTGAACCCCTGCCGGTTCAGCTCCTGTTCCAGGTGCGCCCCCAGTATCCCCGGCTCGAAGGTGGCGCTGCCGCGTGACGCGTCCACTTGGCAAAGGCGGCGCATCCGCTTCAGGTCCAGCACCACGCCTCCCCGGGCCACCGCGCCGCCGCAGACCCCGGAGCCCGCGCCAAAAGGCACCAGCCCGGTCCGGTGCGCCCGGCACACCCCGACCACCGCCTGCACCTCGGTGGCACAGGCGGGCCACACCACCACCTCCGGCGGATGTTCCGGAGCCTTTCCCGCGGCCACCGCCAAAAGACCCCGCGGCCACATGTCCCGGCCGTACACCAGCCGGTCCTCCAGCCGCGTCGATACCTGATCTGGCGAAAGGACTGCCGCGAGATCGCTGACCAGCCCACTCCCACGCGCCCCCCGCGCGGATGAAACCCCTGCAACGGCGACGCCTTGGCTGGTCTTGAGAAGGGGCACGGCGCCACCTTAGCACATCGTCCGTCCCGCGGCGGGTCTGTGCTACCTTGCGGAGTGCAATGGCATGGTGGTCTCGGAAGAACAAGGCGACGGACAATTCCCTGTCTCCATCAGGGGCGGGCCAGAAGCGCCCGGTGCCCACCGGCCTCTTTCAGAAGTGCGACGCCTGCCAGGCGATGCTCGATTCGCAGCAGGTGGTCGAGACGCTGCGCTGCTGCCCCGCCTGTGGTCACCACTTCACCATGCCCACCGAGGAACGAATCCATCTGGTGCTCGACCCCGGCTCTTTCCAGGAGCTGGACCGCGGCGTCGAGCCGGTGGACGCTCTCCGGTTCCATGACACCCGCAGCTATGCCGATCGCCTGCGCTCCATGCGCAAGGCCACCGGGCAGCCCGACGCCTTCCGCGGCGGTTTTGGCGAGATCGACGGACTGAAGACGGCCATCGGCTTCTTCGTCTTTGAATTCATGGGCGGTTCCATGGGCTCCGTGGTGGGCGAAAAAATCACCCGACTCTTCGAACGTGCCCTTCAGCAGCGCATCCCGGCGATCATCCTCTCGGCCAGCGGCGGGGCCCGCATGCAGGAAGGCATCCTCTCGCTGATGCAGATGGCCAAGACCACCGCGGCGCTCTCGCGGCTGCGCCAGGCCGGCGTCCCCTACATCTCCGTGCTCCTCAACCCGACCACCGGGGGCGTGGCCGCCAGCTTCGCCATGCTGGGCGACGTGATCATCGCCGAACCCAAGGCGATGATCGGCTTCGCCGGACCCCGCGTCATCGAGCAAACCATCCGCCAGAAGCTCCCCGCGGGCTTCCAACGCTCCGAGTTCCTGCTCGATCACGGGATGATCGACGTCATCGTGGCGCGCGCCGAGTTGAAGGCGCACCTGGCGCAGCTCATCCGTTTCCTTCACCGTGCACCTGGCGCGCCCCGCCCCGGCGTCGTGACAGACTCCGGCGAACCCCAGAACTAAGCCCATGGACTACGTACAAGCCACCCGTTGGCTACACGGCCTTCTGCCCCTGGGCGTGGTGCTCGGAACCGAACCGGTCGCCGAAGTGCTCCACCGCCTCGGCGACCCACAGCGCAGCTTCGCCGCGATCCATATCGCCGGGACCAATGGCAAGGGATCTACCGCCGCCTTCTCCGCCCACCTGCTTCTGGCGGCGTCCCGGGCCGCTGCCCGCGACGGCGATCCACCGCCCCGCCTGGGCCTCTATACCTCGCCGCACTTGTTGCGCCTGACGGAGCGCATCCGCCTTTCGGACCCCCACTTTACCGCCTTGGCTGAGTGCGCCGAGGCCGACCTGGCCGGCGCCCTCTCGGCGGTACAAAAGGCCGCCGAGCAAGATCCGTCTCAACCACTCTCCTTCTTCGAATCGATCACCGTCGCCGCATTTCTCCTTTTCGCCCGTGCCGGCGTGGAACTGGCGGTGGTCGAGGTCGGACTGGGTGGCAGACTCGATGCCACCCGCCTCTGCGAGCCGGTGGTCACTGCGGTGACCAGTATCGCCATGGACCACACCGAACTCCTCGGCCCGACGCTGGCTGACATCGCCCGAGAAAAGGCCGGGATCTTCCGCCAGGGGGTGCCGGCATGCTTCCCCTGTGTAGACAGCGACGCACTCTGGGTCCTGCTGGGTGAGGCCGCTCGCGTCGGCGCACCGGTCAAGTCCCCGCGGCCCCTGCCCCATGCCCTCTTTGGGGCCCTCTCTCTCACCGGAACCCATCAGCGGGAGAATGCCGCCCTGGCGCTCCTGGCCGTGGAGCAAGTGCCACTGCCCCTCCGTCGCTACCTCGCCGACCCGGAGGTCCAGCGCCAGGGCCTGGCCGAGACCCGCTGGCCCGCGCGCCTGGAGCACGTCGTCACCCGCGATGACGGCGCCGA
The DNA here is from genome assembly GCA_038231615.1 of Polyangia bacterium. Lineage (GTDB taxonomy): Bacteria > Myxococcota_A > Polyangia > Palsa-1104 > JAEUJZ01 > JBBRLA01. The sequence continues at coordinate 3,750 of JBBRLA010000444.1, forward strand.
GATCTGGTTAGACGCCGCCCACAATCCCCAGGGATCGCATGCGCTGGCCGTCTGGCTCCACCATCAGATCCGGGGGCGGCGACTGACGGTCCTCTTCGGTACGGTTGCCGGCAAGCCGGCCGAGGACATGCTTGATCCCCTATGCAGAGCGACCCACACCGTGCTGACCCGGCCACCCTCTCCCCGGGGGCGAGACCCACAAGAGCTGGCGCCGCTGGTCCGCGCTCGACTCGCTCTCTGGTGGCAACGCTCGCCGATCGTCCTCCCCGACGTGAGCCAGGCGCTGCGGCAGGCACAGGAACTGACGCCTCCAGACGGCATGTTGCTGGTCTACGGCTCCATCTTCCTGGTCGCCGAGGTCCGTCGCCTGCTCCTCGGGGAGCCGGCCGATCCGACCCCGCTGCAGGACCCGAGTCCAGACGTTCAACCCAACTGAGCGGTTAAACCGCGCAACCTGTTATACACCGCAACCTCGACGACGCGGTTTTCAGCCACTGCCGCGCCCTGCGCTGCGACTAACTCCGCGGAAACATATGCGACGATCTTCATGGCATGCTTACTGCTACGGTTATGGTGAACCCGATGACAATCCTAGACGCAGTGATCAACGACATTCCCGGCTGGGGCTATCTGCCGATGCTGACCGTGGCCTTCTCCGCATCCATGCTCGTGGCAGGTCGCGGGTTGCGACTCTGCGCCGCACTGTTGACCAGAGCGCGCTCGACCGGCCCGCGGTAACACCTTTGCGCTGAACCTGCGCCCCCAGCTCAGTTTCACCACGGGGTGCCGACCTCCATCGGCGACATTTCCCTACTTTTCACTACCATAGGGAACGGATCGTCAGAGCGGCGGATCCCCTCCGCGCCGGTTGCTCCATAGCGCGATGATCGTGATCTGCTGTTTCGTCGGGTCGTAGCGATAATAAATGTAGTGCTGACAGCCCTTGAGCAAGATCCGGTTCACGCCGCGGTATTCTGGATGCTGATAAGGATGCCCCGCCAAGGGACAGCGAGCCAGGAAGCTCAGCTTCGCCATATACTCTCGGCGGAAGATCTCCCCCCATCGCTCGTTGAGTTCGTCGATGTGCTGGTCCGCCGTCTGATCAGACTGGATTCTAGTCATCGAGGACGGGGGTGCCGGCTTCATTGAATCCGTTGAAGCGAATCCGGTTTCCGTGCTCGTCGAAGCCGAGGGCGGTCCCATTCACCCTGGGATTCTCGATGGCGGCACTCAGGCAGGTATCCAGGCGAGCCCGCTCCTTTGCATCCATCTGATCTCCCTCTTCCGATTCCACTTCATTCAGGATGATTTTCTTGGCCGCGATCATGACGAAATTCTAGCACGACATTCCGTTTCGTGCCGCCAAGTCACGTGGATGCCGGCGTCACCAGGGCGATGGTGCTGCAAACGCAGTAGGCGGTGCTTCTCCGAGGGTAGCGTCGTGTCAGCCAGGTGAGCAAGCGGCACATCGGGCGCACTCAGAGCCCGCTGGACCGACTGGGCCCACAGGACAAAGGGGGGAGTCCTGGGTAGGGCGTGGAGGCCCAAAGGTCGCCTGCACCGAGCAAGCGACCTGAAGTGGAGGTCGGGGACATCTTCCGTGCGCATGGGGAGGTGTATCGTCAGCAGCACGTGCTGACCCCCGACCAGCTCAAAGTCATGCGCGCGGTGGAGGCTTGTCGCACCCCGGTGCTGGGCGGGCATCTGGACGTGTGCGACCAGTGCGGCTACAGGCAGCCCCCGCCAGGCCAACCGGCATCGCCACCGGGCGAGGCAGCGAAGCGTGGGGCCCGCAATCGCCGCCCTTCCGCATGAGGGGATTAACTACACGCCCCGCCTCCCCTGCGCGTGGTGATCAGCGCTTGCCGTTTTGTCGGCCCACTCCCTTGCGGGTCCCGCCGCGTCCCGCGGGGACAGTCGTCCCGGCAGGGTGGCCAAGATGGCTTGGCGAAGTGCTGGACATGATACGCGCCGTAGTGGTTTCCCTTGGACGCCAGCATCTCGGCGGCCTCCACATCCTGGGCGGCCAGCAGTAAGAATGCCTCAACTCGACGAGGAGCGCTCATAGATTCGCTTTCCTCTCAGGACGGCCGCCCTCGGCAACGAATCGACCTCGTGGATCTCCTGCTCGAACTCTGAGCGAGTGCAAGGAATGATGTCGGCAGGAATGCCCAGCCCGCAGGTCAGCCACCAGGCCGCCACTGGATCGAGATCTCCTTCTGGTGTTCCGTCGGGGACGACAGCGAGCAGGTCGTAGTCGCTGTTTGGACGAGCCCGGCCCTCCGCACGACTACCAAAGAGCCAGATCTCTTCAGGCTTCAGTGTCGCAACAATGCGGGCGAGGAGCGGTGCCAGCCGCCGTGCATCTTCATCAGACATCGCAGTGCTTCCTGATCCTGAGGCCTTCAAGATGGCTCACCCGCAAAGCATAGCACGGGCTCCCTCCTTGGACGTCACCGCCTCCAGGAACATGACCCTCCAGAACCTGCTCTAGAAAAAATCATCATGATGATAATGATGTCTTGACGTTTGATACATCATGATGCTAAATCGTCATTAGCATCACTACCGAGGAGGTCTGCTTGACATCATGCCCATCGCCGATGAGCATGATGTCGGATGCCGCGGAAGAAGAGCGCCGAAGAGACAGCGACGCCGTCGGGAATTGTCAGAACGACCTTCTCTTTGTCGTCAGAGTTGGACGAAGAGGTCGAATACCTGTGCTACGCGCACCGCATGAGCAAGGCCGACTTCTTACGTAATGCCGTCAGAAAAGAAGTCGAGCGGATGCGCGGGCTGCCGGTAGAAAACCCGAGACCGCCCAGAAGGTAGTTGTCGTTCATCATTCGCGAGCTTGTCGCCGCGAACGAAAGGGAGCCGGAGGCAGTATCTCCGGCCCGATCCGCGTCGCGAGGACTCGGTCTGGACCGTACCTCCCGTGACGCAATCACGAGGAGGGCATCATGCCTCAGCCCCGGCCGTACGTGGAGATCCTGACCCTCATGCGCTTCGACGAGCGCGAGCTGCTGCTACCAATCGGCCTCGCCGGCATCGAAGAGGCCGAACACGGACATCAGGTGTTGATGCTGCGCCTGGCCTTCAACGACCGGCGGATGTTCCTGCCGGTCTGGGACCTGTTTGCACTCTTGGGTGTCGAACAGAAAGTGGTGGCCCGCTACCTGCGACGCCGGCTGACAGGCTCCGTGGGGCGGGGCCTTAACGATCAGCAGGACCGGGGTCCGTGCTTCTGGCCCTTTGACATGAACATGCTGGACCTGGGCGGGTTGGCGGTGCCGTCATCGAGGAGCGACAGCGGCAACAGGACACGGTCGCGGCGCTGGTTGTACGGCATGAGGCGGCGGCGATGCTCGCCCAGCCCCCGCCAGGCCAACCGGCATCGCCACCGGGCGAGGCAGCGAAGCGTGGGGCCCGCAATCACCGCCCTCCCGCATGAGGGGATTAACTACACGCCCCGCCTCCCCTGCGCGTGGCGATCAGCGCTTGCCGTTTTGTCGGCCCACTCCCTTGCGGGTCCCGCCGCGTCCCGCGGGGAC
>JBBRLA010000445.1:0-7289 GCA_038231615.1 Polyangia bacterium
AACTCGACCCGCCGGTTCTTCGACCAGCAGTTCTCGTTGTGCTGCGGGCACACCGGCCGCGTCTCCCCGTAGCCGTGCGCCTGCAACCGACCCGCCTGGATGCCCTTGTCGATGAGGTACGCCTTCACCGACTGCGACCGTTCCTCGGTGAGCTGCATGTTGTGGTCGTCATTCCCGCGCTCGTCCGCATGCCCCTGGACTTCGATCTGCGTGATCTGCGGGTTCCCCTTCAGCGTCGCCGCGATCGCATCCAGGATCGGGAAGCTGACCGACTTGATGATCGCCTTGTCCGTCTCGAAGTAGATCTTGTCGAGGATCTCCAGCTTCCCGCGACGCACGATGACCCGGCCCTTGTCCGGGCACCCGTCCGCGTCCTCGAACCCGTTGTAGGTCTCCGGCTCGTTCGGGCACTTGTCATCCTTGTCCAGGATGCGGTCCTTGTCGTTGTCCGGGTCAGGGCAGCCGTCCGCGTCCTCGAACCCGTCGAAATCCTCCGGGTCGTTCGGGCACAGGTCGTCCACATCCAGGATGCCGTCCTTGTCGTTGTCCGGGTCCGGGCAGCCGTCCGCGTCCTCGAACCCGTCCTTGTCCTCGGGATCGTCTGGGCACTTGTCCAGCCGATCCGGGATGCCGTCGCCGTCGCGGTCCAGGTCCACGCTGTCCGGGCAGCCGTCCGCATCCTCGAAGCCGTTCTTGGTCTCCGGCTCGTTCGGGCACTTGTCGTCCACGTCGGGGATGCCGTCGCGGTCGTTGTCCGGGTCCGGGCAGCCGTCCTCGTCCTCGAAGCCGTCAAAATCCTCCGGGTCGTCGGGGCACTTGTCCACGTCGTCCTTGATGCCGTCCCCGTCCCGATCGCCGATGCTGGGCTCGAAGATGAAGCCCAGAAAGGCCCGCCACAGGGGCCCGCCGGTCTGTTTCCCCGAATCCGAATACCCATAGATCCCGCCGCCGCCCCCGGCCAGGAAGTACGAGTTGCGCGCCAAGTAGAGCTTGATCGCCCCCATCCCCTCCAGCGGGGTCGCCTTCGACTGCCCGGTCACGTCGGCGTAGCCGTAGAACTCGCCCAGGATGTCCAGCACGTTGCCGGTGGTGCGCTTGACCGCGGTCAGCGACGCGGCAATCCCGTAGGTCACCTGGGTGCCGAGGCCGCGGGACTGTCCCGTGCCACAGGGGCCCTGGGTGCTGGTGTTGTCCGCCGGGTAACAGAAGGTCCCTATCCCCGAGCTGGCCACCTGAGGCTTGCCCGCGTCGGTGAAGTTGGTCGAACCGAAGCGCACCAGGGCACCCGCGTTCAGCGCCGTGCGGAAGCGCCGGGAGCGCCCCCATTCTTTGTCCAGGATGACCTGGGGGCGAAGGGTGACGTTGTTCTCCGCCAGAAACTGCCTGTAGCCATCGTTGTTGGCCCAGGCCGAGACCGGCAGGTACACCGAGGCCAGGATGCCAATGCCCACCGGATAGCGCGAGGTGTTGAGGATGCGCCCCTTCAGGTGGATGCCGATGTCCCCCAGCGTCACCTTCGAGAAGGACAGGTCGTCCTGGCTGTTGGTGCCGCCGTTGTAGCCCTGGCAGTTCTCCAGGTTGTTGTCGCAGAGCTGCCGACCCCCGGTCATGATCCCCAGGGGAATGCCGATGCCGATCTCGAAATACTTGAAGAGGCCCAGGGCAAACTGGAGCTGCGGGGTGATGAGGTTGCGGATCTCGAAGGTCCGCATCCCCGGCATCCCCGAAGCGGTCAGCCCGGCACTGGTGAGCTGTAGCGGCCGGTAGGCCCAGGTGCCGACGAGCCCCAGCGAGAAATCGAGGTGCCGCAGGACCTGCGACCCGTTGAGCGTGATGTAGCCCTTCGAATCCACCGCCGGGCGGAAGAGCTGCAGATCATAGGTAGGGGCATCGAAGCCGTTCGCATTCTGCGCACAGGCCACCCTCTCCAGGACCGGCAACGCCGTGAAACAGACGACGAGAAAGGCCAGACAGAAGCGGGTCTTTGCAATCCGGGCTAGGCGCATCAGGGTGTCCTATCCTGTGGGTTATAGGATGGCCGACTCTAACGACATGACCCTGCCCTTGTCAAACGGCTTACGGGGCCGTAACGTCTCTTCTTCACAGGCCCTGGACCGGTTCAATTGACCCGCCCCATCAAAGAGCAAGCGATCAGCGCCGCCGTGGTCCATCCCGGCTGCGGGCTGGGCACCTCCTTTGCCCTGCGCCGGCGAGCGCCGGGCGAGCGCCCCTTGCACGGCGGCGCCCTGGTCGACGAGGCACTTTCTTGCGGGGCGGCGGCCCTGGTGGTGTGCGAGGGGCTTCCCGGAGAGGTGATCGCGGACCTTCAAACGGCGCTTTCCCGGCGGCGGGACGAGTTGCCGGTGCTGGCGGTCGCCGGGGGGGTGGGCGCGGCGCTGCTCGACCGGCCGGCGCTCTCGCGGGCCTCGGTGTGCTCCCTGGATCGGGACGAGGCGCGCGCCGCGGCGGAGGGGTTTGGCGCGGCGGTGCAGCTGGCACAGGAGCTGGGGGCGCCCTACGTGGTCCTTTCCCTGGGGGCGGTGGAGTCGGTGCGCGGGAGGTGGGACGGCATCCGGCGGCACTTCCTGCGGGGCGAGCTGATTGACGATCTGACCCCGGCGGAGCAACTCATGGAGGCCCGGGACGGCGGCGCCGGGCGGCACCTGACCGCCTGCCGGCGACAGATCGAAGGACTGCTGGCGATGGCGGAGCGCCGGGGCGTGACGCTTTTGCTAAAAAACCCGCGGCGGGCCATCGAGATGCCCTCTCCGCTGGAACTGTCGGCGCTGCTGGAAGAGATGCGCGGCGCGCCGCTTTTGCCCCTTCTGGACCTGCCGGCGGCGCACCTGACGTCGGCGATGCGTCTGCGCCCGCTGCGCGATACGGTGGTAGCGTTCGGCTCCGGGCCGCTCGGCTACCTGGGCGACGCCTGCGGGGCGGTCGGGGCGCTGGCCCCGGGGCATGGGGAGGTGGATGTGGCCGCGGTGGCACGCCACCTGCCAACGGGGGCCCGGCGGGCGTTCATCCCCTGGGGCGGCCTGCGCCTCGACGAAGTCTCAGACGGCCTGCGGGGCGTGGAGGCGCTGCCCCGGCGACTGCCCGAGGTCAAGAAAGAGGGGCCGGGGAGCGAAGCGCCGCGGTGACCTTTCGCGAAGCGCAAAGCACCGCGGTGACCTTTCGCGAAGCGCGAAGCGCCGCGGTGACAGGGGGGCCGGGAAGTGGGCCCCGGGCTCCCTGAAGTTCGGAAGGAGACTTCCGAAATCCGGCCTATTCCTGGATGCGAAACTGGCCGTTCGCGAAGGTGATGCCGCTGCGGTGGCAGACGTACATGACGAACTGGCGGTTGGTGGCGTCAAGGTGCTTGTAGGCGTCGTTGATGAGGTGCAGATCCTTGATCTGGCACGCCGCCCCGCCGATGATTCGCCAGGCCCGGGTGGCGGCGGCCCCGCTACGGAAGGGACGCGCTAGGTCCAGCGCCTTGGGATAGTCGCCGTTCACGTAGGCTTCCTGCGCATCGTGGAGCTTCTTCTCCGCTTCGTCGTCGCTCGGCTCGGTCGGCTGCCGGATCTCAGGGTCTTTCGGATCTTCGGTCTTCGGGTCGCTGGCGACATGCGTGTGGCCCCTGTCCAGCCGCTTCGGGAGCTTCTCGCCAGGCTCCTTGACCTTGTCTGGTGGACACGGGCTGGCCTCTTCGGCCTTGGCCTTGATGTGCTCCCGGGAGATCGCCAGCACCTTCTGGACCTCGCCCTTGAAGTCACCGCACTTGCCCTCGATGCGGAACGCCTCGGCCTTCTTCAGGTGGTCCTCCGCGAAGAGGGGGAAGATCTTGTCGTAGTCGTCCTGCGCCATCGCGCGATAGGCCGAGTCCGGCGGAATCTCCCGGTAGATGTTCAACGCCTCGTCGTACTTCCGCTCGCCCCCCGCGGCGCTGAACCGGTCGTAAAGGCCCTGGACCTTCTTCTCCGAATCGGCCTTCCCCTTCTTCGTCGTCGCCGAATCGCGAGAGCCCTGGCTGATGTCGGTCATTCTGAGGACCCGATCGGCCTTCTCGATGGCCTCGGGCCAGCGCTTGGCCCCCAGGTCGCCGTCGACCTCGACCAGCAGCTTGGCCGCCTCGCCGTCAGGGTCGGCCTTCTGCACGGTGCCTGCCGGCCACAGGCCCAGATACCGGGTGACCCCCGCCACGCCGCCGAGAATGAGCAGGGCCAAAAGGAAGAGCGCCAAGCCGGAGCGTTTGCCCGCCGGCTCGGTCTCCTCGATCTTGCCCCGGATGTCGAATTCCTGCCCCGGCGAGACGAAGACCATGCGCACATGGCCCAGGTCGATCTTGTCGCCCTTGCGCAGTTCGACCTTACCGTACTCCTCGCCGTTGACGCGGACGCCATTGGCGCTCTGCAAATCGACAATATGGTAGTGGCCGCCCTCGCGGACGATCTTGGCATGGTGGCGGGAGATAGACCGGTGGTTCACCACCACGTCGTTCTCATCGGTGCGCCCGATGACCACCGCGGCCTTGTCCAGGGGGAACTCTTGCCCGGCGAAGTTCTTCGAGACGACCACCAGCCGCGCCGGCCGATCCGGCACGTTTTGCGCCTGCGGCGCCGTCACCACCTGGTGCGGCACCGTCGGCATGGAGATCTGCTGGGTGGCCATCGGCGCGATCATCGGCGGGTGGGCCGGCGCCGCCTCGGGTTTGACGAAGGGCGTGGTGGCCCCGTCTTCGCCGACCCGCTGCTCGGGCCTTTGCGGGGCCGCGGCGGGCTGTGACTTGGCCGCCTCCCGGTCCAGCTTCACCGAGAGCTGGTAGTCGCCGATCTGGATGCGGTCCCCCTCCCCGACGGCCGCGCGCCCGGTGATCCGGTCCCCGTTGACCTTGATGCCGTTGTGGCTGGTCAAGTCCTCGATGTAGACCGCGCCGTTTTGACGGATCAGCTTGGCGTGACGACGGGAGACATTGCGCTCCGTCAAGCGGATGGTATTCCCCTCTTTCCGCCCGATGCTGATCTCGTCGCGGATGAGGGGAACGACCGTCGTCTTCCCTTCGTCGTCCTCAATTATGAGCTTATACATGACCCGCGTATCGGCGCATGGTTATTAGCCTGCCACGGCGACAGCAATTTTAGGGCGCTCAGGCTTACAGGTCAAGACCCTGGAACAAGCGCAAGACGTGACCGTCATCGTATAACCGCCTGATCTTTATTCTGGTCTTCGAATTTCATGGTCGTTGCCGGGGGCGTAGCGCCCGGGGAGGTCAAAGCCGGCATGGGCTCCGGGATCGCGGTCCGCGAGGGGGTCAGCGTCGCCTTGGGGGTCAGCGTCACCTTGGGCGCGGCGCGGCCGCCAAACTGGCTGGCCATGCGCTCGGCGGCGGGCCGCGGCGGGGCGAGTTGCGCCGAAAAGAGAGTCCAGGCCTTCAGGTAGTCGTAGGCCGTCCGCAACTGGTAGTCCTCACCGGCCTGGGAGTGCTGGACGATCACCGCGTACCCCGGCGGAGTGCCGATCCGCGACCGCGCGGGCGTCGGCATCCCTGGGGGCATCGGCATCCCTTGGGGCAGGCCGTCCTGCAGGTTGCGCAGGTGACCATGCAGGTCGCGCTCCTTCTGGGCGGGTTCGTCCGTCGACACCGGCTTCAGTTCTGACATGCGCACCTGGTCCACTACGATATCCGGGGTGATGCCCTTTTCCTGGATCGACCGCCCCTTGGGCGTGTAGTAGCGGGCGATGGTCAACTTCAGGGCGCTGCCGTCGTCCAGTTCAATGACGGTCTGCACCGATCCCTTACCGAAGGTCTGGGTGCCCATGATGACCGCCCTGCCGTGGTCCTGCAATGCCCCGGCGACGATCTCCGCCGCCGAGGCCGAACCGCCGTTCACAAGACAGATGATCGGGAAGCCGCTGCGGGTGCCCCGCAGGTGGGCCTTCTCCTCGTCGAGGACCTTGCGGTTGCGCCCCTCGGTGCGGACGATGAGTCCGCTCTCGATGAAGGCGTCCGCCACGCGCACCGCCTGATCCAGCAGGCCCCCGGGGTTGTTGCGCATGTCCAGCACCAGCCCGCGCAGCTTGCCGTCCGCGGACTCCCGCTCCAGCCCCTGCAGGGCCGACTCCAGGTCCCGGTCCACGTTCTCGGAGAACTGCTTCAGGCGCACCACGCCGAAGCCTGGCTCCAGGGAGTAGGCCTCGACGCCGCGGATCTTGATGATCTCCCGGGTAATGACGAAGGCCCGGGGGTCCTTCCAGCCCTTGCGCAGCACCGTGAGCTGGACCTTGCTGCCCCGCTGCCCCCGCATCCGCTGCACGTAGTCGGTCATGCCACGGGTGGGCTGGTCCTCGATCTGGAGGATCTGGTCCCCGTTTAGCAGGCCGGCCCGCGCCGCCGGCGTCCCCTCCATGACACTGAGGATGCTCAGCGCCCCGTCGCGCACATCGACCTCGATGCCGATCCCGCCGAACTGTCCCGAGGTGTCGCCGCGCATCTCGCGGTACTGCTCCGGTCGCATGAAGGAGGTGTGCGGATCGAGCGTTTCAAGCATGCCCTTGATCGCCCCGTAGACCAGCTCGTCCTCGTCGACGTCCTCGACATAGTTGTTCTCGACGTACGCTAGCACGCGGGAGAAGACGTTCAGCTTGTGGTAGGGGCTCTGTCTCTTCGGCACCGCGGTGGCGGCACCGGCGAGCAGCACAATTCCCAAAAAGGTTGCGCTGGCAGCGACTACGACAACGTATGCGTTCGACCGGGGGGGCCGGCCCATGCTTTCTCCAACTGCTGGTGTTGGCCTTGTGGCCACGCTTCTTCACTATATCTTAAAGGTCTGCAAGCGAGCAAACAGCAAATGGGCGCATCCCTGCGAAGATAGGGCGGGAAAGCTCGATGCTACCGGGGCTGGTACCAGGCGGGCAGCGGCAGCGGCGACGGGTCCCGCGTGAAAAGCTTGTACGCGTAAAGACCGGCGCACAGGCACAGCGCCGTGACGCTGTACAGCACTAGAAGCCGCACCGGCGCCGGTCCGCGGCGGGGCCGGGGCCAAGGCCAGGGGATGACAAGGCGCAATGTGCCGTAGGTCACAACGCCCACCAGCAGGCCGGTGAAAAGGGCGATAGCGGTGCGCCCGTAGTAATCCATGCTCAGTTGCCCCGGCAGCGGCAAGAGCCCCCAGTTCCGCGAGAGCGGAAAGTAGAGCGGCACCGGCAGGGCGACCACCCCGCACAGAAGAAACGCCACCGAGGCCGCCAGGCTGCCGGTGCAGGCGCAAAGGGCGCGGGCGCGGTGGGGCGAAGTGGGCGGCGTTGAC
>JBBRLA010000446.1:0-7281 GCA_038231615.1 Polyangia bacterium
CCTGCACACCGAGCACCTGGTCCCCAGCCACACCCGACCGCTTTCCGGTGCCGCCGAGATCGCCCTGCGCCTGACCCATTACCGCGACGCCATCCAGTTCGTCCATGACCAGACTGTGCGCCACATGAACCTGGGCCTTTCTCCCGACGAGATCGTCGCCCGGGTGCGGCTGCCGCGGCACCTGGCCGAAGACCCCTTCTTGCAGGAGTTCTACGGTACGGTGGAATGGTCGGTGCGCGGGATCTTCGACGGCTACCTGGGCTGGTTCTCCGGCGAGGGGCGCGACCTCTTTCCCGATCCGCCGATGAAGCGGGCCGCGCAGGTGGTCGAGTTGGCCGGCGGCCCGGAGCAGGCCCTGTCCCGGGCGGCGCAAGCGCTCTCGCGGGGGGAGGCGCAGTGGGCACTGACTCTGGCGGACGACGTGCTCCTCTTGCATCCCAAGGAGGCGCGGGCCGGCGGGCTCAAGGCGCAGGCCCTCACCGCGCTCGCCGGCAGGCAGCTCTCCGCCAACGCGCGCAACTATCTTCTGACCGAGGCTTACGAGGCCCGCGGGCAGATCCGGATCCGGCCGCTGGCACATAGCAAGGTGCCCGCCAGCATGGTGGCACAAACGCCCCTTTCCAGCCTCTTCGACGCCATGGCGGTGAACTTGGACCCCGAGCGCGCGGCGGAGGTGGAGCGCACCGTGCGCTTCCGCTTCCCCGATGTGGGACAGGTCTTCACCGTGCAGGTCCGCCGGGGGGTGGCCGAGGTGCGCGAGGGCGAGGCCGGGCCGGCGGAGATCACCCTCTTTGCCCCTTCCGCGGTATGGAAGGACATCCTCTTCGATCGGTGCAACATCGCCCGGGCGCTGGCGGCGCGGGAGATTCGGGTCGAGGGGTCGCTTCCCGGGCTGCTGCTCTTCCTCAACTTGTTCCGCCCCTGAGCCGGGGCGCATCAACGCACTAGATCGAGCAAGAAGATGTCCCCTCGCCCGTGGCTCGACAGGGGCCCGCCGCCGAAGTCGATCACCCCGCCGAAGGCCCCGGTCACCGCCACCCCGCCCGCGCCCGTGGAAGCGATGCCCAGGGCATAGTCCCCGCTGGACCCGCCAAAGCGGCTCGACCAGCGATGGGCCCCATCCGCCGCGGCATGCCCTGACACAAAGACATCGGTACTGCCGGCACTGTCGAGCAATCCTCCGCCCAGATCCACCTGGGTGGTGAAGAATCCACAGAGCAGCAGTTCGTCGCCCTGCACGGCCAGGCCCGTCGCCGCGTCTGCATCGGGCCCGCCGAAGGAACGCGACCAGAGGGGGCTTCCGTCCTCGGCGGCATAGCGGGAAAGGAAAATGTCGCTGTCCCCGGCGCTCGTCAGCGGGTCGCCGCCGAAGTCGGCCACGTCGGCGAAGCTGCCGGCGATGGTTACCGCAAAAGTGCCGTCCACGGCCAGCGCGTTGGCGATGTCGTCATGAGGCCCGCCGGCACCCCGGGTCCACAGCGCCCGTCCCTCCCGGGGCCGATAGCGGGTGACAAAAACGTCTGCGCCCCCGGCGGCGGTCAGCGCCTGCCCGGAAAAGTCGCCGCTGCCGCTGAAGAACCCGGTCACTACCACGTCCTCCCCCAAAAGGCCGAGCGCGGTGGCGCTGTCCCGCCCCGCCCCGCCGAAGCGCTGCGCCCATCGGGGCTGGCCGTCAGCGAAGGCATAGCCCGCCACGAAGGCGTCGGTGCTGCCGGCGCTCTTGAGCGGTCCGGTACCCAGGTCCGCAGTGTCGGCGAAAAAGCCGGCGATGACCACCTCGCCCGCCGGGCTGACCGCCACCGATAGAGCCCGCTGCAGGCTGGGTCCACCCATCCGCCGCGCCCAGCGGCAGGTCCCATCTTTGGCATAGCGGGCTAGGAAGATGTCCGTGGCGTTCAGGCCGACGCTGCCGCTGTGCAGCGTCCCGGTGCCGAAGTCCACGCTGCCGCCAAAGAACCCGGTCAGAAGGATGTCGCCGCCCGAGTCCACCGCGGCGGCCAGGGCCTCGGCGTAGTTCGGGCCGGCGTAGCGCGCCGTCCATTGGGCCTGTCCATCCCCAACGCGGTATTTTGCCAGAAACGCCCCCTCCTTGCCAGGTACCGATAGAAGGCCGTCCCCGAGGTCGGTATTGCTACCGAGAAAGCCGGCCAGGACCAGTTCGCCCCCGGGGCCCACCGCCAGGGCCTGGCCATGCTCCTCGCCGATGCCGCCGAAGACACGGGCCCAGTGGGTGCCGGGAGCCGGCTCGCCTGTGCCGGGACCGTCCCCGCACCCGCCCCCCGCCAAGGAGAAAAGGGCGCAATACAGGGCGATCCCCCGACTCCACCGCAGCCTGGTCAGCAGGGCCAGCGGGGGGCTGTCAACGATCAAGGCAAAAGACGCTTTCGCCGATCTGAAGGGTGGTGGGCGGGGCGGTGTACTCAAGCGCAGGCCGTGCGGATGAGGCCCGACAGGTGCGCGCAGGAAAGCAGGGCGAGGCGCCGTTGCAGCGGCGTCGGCCCTTCGTACCCCAGGGTCGCCGCACCATAGCGCAGGAGCGCCAGGCGGTAGTCGTCCATCGCAGTGGCGCCGCGGCCGTCGATCTCCGCCGCGATCCGCCGTACCGTGCCAACCAGGCTGGCGTAGCGGTGTTCGGCATCGGTCTGTGCCAGGGCCGGAAGCCCCGAGGCGTCCAGCGTGTGGCCCGCGACCCGGCTGGCGTTGAGCGCCGCGGCGCGCAAGTAGGCGTCCTCGTCGGCCACCGGCAGGAGAATAAAACTCAGGTCGTTCTCCAGCTTGGCGAAGTCGATCAGATTGGGCAGCCGCGAAAGGTGCGCGAAGTCGATGACCCAGATCCGGGGCCGCCGGTTCTCCGACCCCGCCGGGCGCCGGGCAAAAAGAATATTGGCGAAGTTCAAATCGCCATGGACCACCGATGGGTAGATCTCCCGCCGCAGCGGGCGCTCCCGCATCCAGGCGCCCTCGAACTCGGCCGGGTCCATCCAATCGTGGGAATTTTGGGAAAACCCGTGCTGCAGGAACTCGTGCCGCCCGGCGTACCCGGCGTTCCTGGCTATGGCGTCCGCCCGGTCCGCCATCCACGCCCCCCACAGGGGCTGGCCGTCCCGGTCCACGAAGCCGTAGATCTCCAGCAAATCGCCGCTGTCCTTTTCGGCGGTGCGATAGAAGCGCCCCAGCACGCTGTCCAGAAGCTCGGCAAGGACCGCCTGAAGGACCCCTGTCATATCGGAGTCCGGCGAGGCGTACGCGGCCTTGTAGGTCTGCGGCGAAAGGCCGAAGCTCTTGGCCAGGTCGACCTCCATCGCGGCCAGCCACCGGCCCTCGCGGTAGCCGATCATGTGGGGCACGAAGTTGCCTAACACCCGGCGCACGCGTTCGTTGCCGAAGCGTTCCCGGGCGATCTCGTCGCGCGGCCCGATCTTAAGGACGTGCGCATCGGTCCCGTCGCGCCGGGCGACGAAGACCTGCGACCCGGAGTAGCCCCCGTGCAGCAGGGAAAGCTCGACGTCTTCCCCCGCATGACGCCCGATGAGGGCGTCGCGCTCGGCCCCTTGCTCCGCCCCCCAGCCTGCCGGCGCCGGAGGAGGCGCCCCGTCGATGCACGGCACTCCGCTTGGCTGCGCGCCATAGAAGCGCACCCGCGCCGCCGGGCCCCTGGGCAGCACCGGCTTCGCCCGCTCGCCCAGAAGCCAGGTCAGGAAGCTGTTCGGCGAGTGAAGGACCTGGATGCCCAGCACCGCGGTCAGTTGCTCCAACGCGCGAAAGTGCGCGTCCATCGACCGGGATGCGGTCAGCGCCGAGCAGGTGGCCAGGCGTCCGACCCGCAGCCGCGTCGCCAGCTCGTAGAACAGGAAGGCGACCTTTACGTCGGTCCAGACCCCGATCACCCCGACCGATAGTTCCTCCGGCAAAGCGCCCCTGGAAAGCCGCGAGAGCACCGCCGGCAGGTTCGAATCCCCAAAGTCGTTGAGGTCCCCGCCCCGGACGATCTCGGTGTGGAGCCGGTGGCTGGCCATCTGGTCCACCGGCTGGATCAGGCCGGCGCCGGGGGAACCCTGGATGCAGTGGGGGCGGAAAATCGAGAAGTGGGCCGCGTGGCGCACCGGATCGTGGGCGTCCACCAGATGCAGGATGCCGAGATCCTCGGGGGATGCGTCGTGGGCCGCTTCCAGAAAGGGGACCAGCGCCCCGGTGGGCCCGGCCAGACGCTCCGCCTCGCTGTGGCCGACGTGCACCAGATTGGGCAGGGGTGCGGTCGCCTCCAGGGGCCGGATGAAGTCGTTCTGGATGCACTGGGTGATAAGGAAGGTCTTCAGCATGGCCGGCAGCGGGGAGGATACCATGGTGGGGTCGGGAACCAGATCAACCGGGAGAGGGCCCCGCAGGTTTGTCTATCCATTCCGGGATGGCCCAGCCGCCTTCAAACGGTGGCGCGACAACCAGCCCAAGAACCAGATCGCCCGAGCTTTCAGCCCTACCGCAGGAGGCACGAGCAAGTTTGGCCGGTCATGCGCAAATGACCGTTCGGCCTCAACGCTGAAGCATGACAGGGGAAGGACCTCAGTGGGCGGGGAAGGCGACGCCGTAGGGTTGGCCGCGCTGGAAACGGGCGTCGGTCGCCGCCTGGTCTGCCTGGGCCTCGGCCACTTGAACCATGGCCTCTTCATAGCGCCGCTGACGAACCTCCTCCGGGGTGCTGAGCACGGCGCCCGGGGGGGCCATCAGCGTGTAGACCAGCCGGGGCCTGAAGGTGCTCACGTAGTGCGGGTCCGGACGGGGGGCCATGGCCTCCGCGTTCGGAGGTGGCGCCCAGGATAGCGGTTCCTCCGGTGGCGCCGCGGCACCCTGCGCACAGGGCACGTAGGGGTTCTGGGGACGGATGTCGTCCATGTAACACGCCCCCAGGGAGGTGGCCGCGCACAGAAGCAGATAGCGCGCCTTCATGATGCTTGACTCCTGCCTTCATCATAGCGCCGCCACCGCCGTCGCGTCTAGCGTCTCGTGCGCGGTCATTGCGCGGGCTTTTTCCCGGGCTACCCCCAGCCCATCCGCTTGGACAGAATCTCCTTCATGATCTCACTGGTTCCGCCCCCGATGGTGATCAGGCGGACATCGCGGTAATAGCGAGAGATGGGGAATTCTTCTGCATAGCCGAAGCCGCCGTGGGCCTGCAGGCAGCGATCGGCCACCTTGCAGGCCAGCTCACCGGCGAAGAGCTTGGCCATGGTGATCTCCTTGACCGCCTCCTGCTTGCGGTTGAACAGATCGACCGCCCGGTACGTAAGCCAGCGCGCGGCCTCGATTTCTGTCGCCAGCTCGGCAAAGGTGTGGCGCCACACCTGAAACTTGAGGATCGGCCGGCCGAAGGCAGTGCGCTCCTGGGTGTACTTGATCGTCGCGTCCAGGCATTGCTGCGCCCCGGCCACGGCGCCCACCGCGGCGACCAGGCGTTCGCCCTGGAAGTTCATCATGATGTAGTAAAACCCGTGGTTCTCCTGGCCCAGGAGGTAGCGCTGCGGCACCCGGCAGTCCTCGAAGGACAGCTCGGCGGTGTCCGAGGCGTGGTTGCCCATCTTGGCGATCTTGCGGGTAACCTTGAAGCCCTTTACATCGGTGGGGAAGGTCAGAAGCGAGATGCCACCGAAGCCGCTCCCCTCGGCGCCGGTGCGCACCGCCAGGGTGATGAAGTCGGCCCGGGTGCCGTTGGTGATCCAGCACTTGGAGCCGTTGATAATATAGTCCCCCTCGACCTTCCGGGCCGTGGTGCGGATCGAGGCCACGTCGCTGCCACAACCCGGCTCGCTGACCCCCAGGGCGGCGATCTTCTCGCCGCGCAGGGCCGGGGCCAGAAATTCGTCCTTCTGCTCCCGGGTGCCCAGCTCGCCGATGATCGGGGTGGCCATGTCGGACTGTACCAAAAGGCCCATGGCCAGGCCGGCGCAGCGCGAGCGCACCAGGGCCTCGGCCCAGGCGGCGGCGTACCACCAGTCCCCCCCGTGGCCCCCCACGTCCTCGGGGTAGTGGGCGGAAAGGAAGCCCAGCTCGCCGCAGCGGCGGAAGACCTGGCTGGGGAAAAGTTCATCCTTCTCCCACTTTTCCACGTGGGGGATGATCTCCTTGTCCAGGAAGTCATGCACCGTCTTGCGGAAGATCTCATGCTCTTCGCGGAAAAAGCTCATCAGCATGGGGCGGATCAAAACAGGTTTGTCGGTCCAAGGTCAACAGCGGGACCGGATCTGCTACCCTCCCTCCGTGCGCCGTTCCCTGGAGATTCCTTGGCTTTGGCCCGGTCTACGGATGCTGGGGATGCTGTGGGTGCCGTGGGTCGTGTGGCTTTCCGCGTGCAAGGTGGACCTGACCGCCTGCGCCTCCGTGGTATCGTCGACGCCGGGGGGCCTGCCGGCCTGCGCCTGCGACGGCGCGGTGGACCACGGCGGGGCGGTGGTGGTGCGCTGGCGGGTGGTGGACGTGCCGTCTGGGCGGCTCTTCTCCCGCGGGCAGTGCTGCTGCGATCCCCGAGGGGCGGCGACATTGTGTCCGCAGCAAAAGCCAAGCAACTGCCCGGTCTCGCCTGCCTGGCTGATGCGCAACGTGGTGCTGGAGATCTACCCTGCCGGCCGGGGCGCCGCCGTCTCCGGCAGCACGGCCCCGTGCGCCATCACCACGAGCTGCATGGACGGCGAGCTGACCACCAACCTGTGCCTCTCGGAGGGGGACTACGACCTGCAGCTCAGCGGCGAGCTGCTGATGGGCCTTGGAAACGACGTGGCCTGCGCGCCTGCCACGCCGGTGGTCCCCCCAATGGTGAGGCGCACGGTGCGCACCGGGCAGATCACCAACCTGGATGGGGTGGTGCTGGGGGTGAATGCCCCCCCGACCCTGGACCTGAGCATCGCTGCCGGGGCAGACGCCGCCCTCGGCGACGGGGCAGCAAGCGACTGAAAGCAACGTCGCAGACTTGCGAGGCCGTCTTCAGGGGACTACTTTGAGTAGCATGGACCCAAAACGCGGTTTTCGTTCCCCTCCTTCTGGCATGCCGCCGCGAGAATACCGTCTGGGCTCGCAGTTCACCCCGGGGGTCAAGCTGCTTCTGGGCATCCTTGCCGCGACCTGCCTGCTGGGCCTGTTTCCCCCGGTCCACGCCTTCATCGTCCAGTTCCTGCTTCTGCGCCCGAGCGTCGCCTTCTGGCCGATGCCCTGGCAGCTTTTGACCAGCCCCGTCATCGAGACCGACCTCTTCTCCCTGCTCTTCACCGGATTCCTCCTTTACTCCATGGGCAG
>JBBRLA010000447.1:0-7253 GCA_038231615.1 Polyangia bacterium
CTCCCGGCAGCAGCAGACCGACACCATCTGCCCCTACTGCGGCGTTGGCTGCACCCTGACCCTGCACGCCCAGGACGGCAAGATCGTCAAGGTCACCTCCCCGGCGGATTCGTCGGTGACCGAAGGCAACCTGTGCATCAAGGGCCGCTTCGGTTGGCGCTTTGTCCAGGGGTGAAGCGCCACCCGCAAATCCGAATTCTTCCCCCGGCCGTATGCATCCGAGCGAGTCGTTGTTTCTCTTCTTTCTCTGGTTTCCCTGGTGGCCGGTTTTCTGGTACGAAATTACCCAGCAGCTTTTTCCGCTGCGTACCTGGCGAGGCAACACATGGCGTTTGACATCGAGCGGTTCGTGGACCTGTCCAAGGCGGTGGACACCGGCGATCTGGATTGGGACTACATCGCGCGAGTCGGCATCTCCGACGACGAGGCCCGCATGCTCCGCTACATGGCCGACACCGAGAGTCACACCATGCTCTACCTGCGGGACTTTTTGGCCGGGCACATGTCCCGCGACCCCGAGGTCATCACCTTTTTGGCGTGTTGGGTTTATGAGGAGACCCTCCACGGCCGGGCCATCGATCGCTTCCTGTCCGCCTGTGGCCGGACCCCGGACCACAACCGCTATACCCAGATCACCAAGGCCGCCAGCATACGCGAGGACATCGAGGCGGTGCTGTCCCATGCAGTGGCCTACGCCACCCCGCACTTCGCCGCTACCCACATGTCGTGGGGCGCCATCAATGAGATGACCGCTGCCCTGGCCTACACCTACCTGGCCCGCTTCACCGAGAACAAGGAGCTGACCCGGCTGCTCACCCGCCTGGCCAAGGACGAGCGGCGGCACCAGTCGTTTTACTACCATCAGGCGCAAAAGCGCCTGGGCGCGTCTCGGGTGGCCCGGGGGCTGGCCAAGCTGGCGCTGACCCAATTCTGGGGGCCGGTGGGCGATGGGGTAGGCGAGACGGACACTTTTGGCTTCATCGCCGCTTTGCTCTTCGACAACCCCCAGGGCCTGAAAGAGTTCCGCGCCATCGACCGCGTCGTCTCCAAGCTGCCGGGGCTGGAAGGGTTCGATTTGGTTTCGCAGCGCATCCCCGCCGCGGGCGAGGCCTTCAAGGCCAAATACCCCGCCGAGGCCCGCCGGCTGCGGGCGGTGTATCTCTCGCGCCAAAGGACGACGGCCGGTGCCGGGGAAAGCGCCGCCGAGGAAAGCGCCGCTTGAGAGCGCCGTGGTCCCCCGCGGGTTCCCGAATCGTGATACGCTGAGGCCACGTCCCGAAAGGACCCACCGGGGACCATGCAAGAGGCAGACAGCCTGGTCGGCACGATCCTGGCCGACACATACAAGCTCGAACGGTTGCTCGCCAAGGGTGGGATGGGTGCCGTGCTGGTTGCCCGGCACGTGCGCACCGGCGGCCTGTGTGCCGTCAAGGTGCTCTACCGGCAGCTTGCCTCCGACGCCGAGATCTACCGCCGTTTTCACGACGAGGCGCGCATCATCTCGGCGTTGCGGCACCCGCACATCGTGCAGGTCAGCGATCAGAACCAGACCGCCGAGGGGGTGCCCTTCATCGTCATGGAGCTTCTGGAAGGGGAGGACCTGGAAGCGCGGCTGACCGAGCGCACCCGGCTGCCGCTGCCCGAGGTCCTGACCATCGCCAGGCACGTGGGCTCGGCGATCCAGGCGGCGCACAACCTGGGGGTCGTGCATCGGGACCTGAAGCCGAGCAACATCTTTCTGGCCCGCACCGATGCGGGGGGGCGGATCAGCGAGACCGTGAAGGTGATCGACTTCGGGCTCTCGAAGATCGCCCGGCCGCCGGATCGGGCGACGAAGAACATGCTGCTGCTCGGGACGCCGCGCTACATGGCGCCGGAGTCCGCCGAGGGGCGAAATTCGGACGTTGACGGCCGGGCGGACCAGTTCTCGCTGGCGGTGGTGTTGTATCGGGCGCTTTCGGGGCAGGTGCCGTTCCGATCGGAGGGGGTGCGGGACCTGTTGTTGGAAGTGATCGAGAGCGAACCGCGGCCCTTGCAGGAACGGGTGCCGGAGCTTTTGCCCCACGTCTCGGCGGCGATCGGGCGGGCCATGTCGAAGAACAAGGAAGCCCGCTTCCCGACGATGATGGAGTTCGTGGAGGCGCTGGAGGGGGTGGTGCCGGAGCCGCGGAAAAGCGCCATCCGGCCGCCGATCACCAAGATCACGCGGCATCTGTCGGCGCAGACGCTGCCGCCGCCACTGCGCATGCGCTGGCGCCGGACGCTGGTGGCGGCGGCGATCGGGGCGGCGGCCTGCGGGGTGGCCGGGGCGCTGGTGCTCAGCCGCATGGCGCCGCCGATGGTGACGATGAGTGGTGCAGAAAAGAAGAAGGGGATCGAGCGGCCCGCCCCGCAGTTGCTGGGGAAGCTGGGAGATGGGCCGGAGGTGGCGGCGAAGCTGGCCGAGGGGACGAAGTTGGGTGACGGAGCGAAGCCGGGCGACGGAGCGAAGTTGGGCGAGGGGACGAAGTCGGGCGAGGAGACGAAGTTGGGCGAGGGGACGAAGTTGGGCGACGGGACGAAGTTGGGCGACGGGGCGAAGTCGGTCATGCAGACCGGGAACGAGAACAAGGCGGCGATTCCGCGCGAGCGGCCGGATGTGGGTGTGCGGCTGGCGGAGCGATTCGAGAAGGCGGTGGCCGCGGGAG
Source organism: Polyangia bacterium (assembly GCA_038231615.1). GTDB lineage: Bacteria > Myxococcota_A > Polyangia > Palsa-1104 > JAEUJZ01 > JBBRLA01. The sequence goes on from JBBRLA010000447.1 coordinate 2,688, forward strand.
AGATCGAGGAGGCGCTGGGCCTGCTCGCTCAGGTACCGGCGAATTCCCCGGCGCTGCCGGGCCTGCGCAAGCGGCACGATCAGGTGCTGGAGGGGTACGCCGACACCCATTTGCAGGCCGCGGGCGCGGCCCGTCAGCACCGGCAGTGTCGCCAGGTGCAGGCGGCGGTCGGGCGGGTGCTGGCGGTAGCGCCGCGATATCCCGCGGCCCTTTCGGCGAAGTGGGCCGACTGCGCCGCGCCGTTTTTGCGGCAGAGCCATCCCTTCGATGAAAAAGGCGGCCATGCCCGACGCCCGTTGCAACCCGGCTACCCGCCGGTGCGCATCGCCGAGGATGCCACGGTGACGCCGCAAGAAGAGACCGGCCCCTTGCTGGCGCAAGCCCGCCTGTCCCTGGCCAGCGGCCAGGCCCTGCGGGCGTTGACTCTTTCGCACGAGGTGATCGGCATCGAGCGCCAGACCAGCGGCCAGGCGTGGCGACTGTTGGGCGCCTCGGCGTGCAAGGTAGCGAAGGAGGACAAGAACGAGGCCAAGCGGGCGCAGCGCCTGCACATGGCCGGCGATGCCTACAAGCTGCTCGACACCGCGTCTCGCGAGGTGCTGGTCGGCGCCTGCAAGGAGGCCGGCGTGGCCTACGGGCCAGCAGGATTCAGGCTCATGGTACCGAAGGGGGAGTAGCCTTTTTCGGCCTTCCACGGAGTCGCAGACGGCTACTGGAGTTGTCGCGGGCGTCTTCGTCCGTCTTTTTCTGACAGCTTGGCCCTTCTGGGGATAAGGTAGGCCGTCATGTACCTTGAAAGCGTACGGCTGCAAAATCTGAAGTGCTTCGATGACCTCACGCTCGACTTCCAGAGCGCCGGCAGGACGGGGGACCCGCAGTCGAACTGGAATGTCATCCTCGGAGACAATGGCGTCGGCAAGACCAGTCTTCTGCGCGGCATCGCGACGTGCCTGATGGACGCTTCGACTGCTGAACAGATGCTGCGGCCGAATGGCTGGATCCGCGATCCTGCGCAGCGAGCGCGTCTGACCGCGCGAATCGTCCAGGAGCCCGGCGATCTGGTGCAAGGCGCGCAGCCGGACCCGGCCCAGCTGACGCGAACCGTGCAGTACGCCATCGTGAACGCCGGGGAAGAGATCACCCTGGACAATGGCCAGAAGGAATTCTTTTCCAGTACTCGGATCATGGAACCGAATCCCGCTTATCGGGCTCTCTTTGTTGGAGAGTTCGACAATCTCTTCGATGATATAAATTTTATGAAAAGAAATGCTTTTTTGGGTAAAATTAATTCGGGTTGGTTCAATCGAGGGTACGGCGCACATAGGAGAATCACCGAAAAGTATAACAAGACACAAATTAGTAATATTGAAGAGAAAAATTTGACTCTGTTTTACGAAAACGAAGGTCTGATGATCCTTGAAACATGGAAACAATTGTCTCCATTTGCAAAAATGGAAAAGAGCGGTTTTTTCGCTTATACCCTTCCTATTGTAGATGCACTCAAAGAAATTCTTATATCGACTCTGCCTGGCATTGAAGAGATATTTCTGGAAGGCGACATCATCTGCCAGTGGCAGGGGAGAAAGGTCGCCCTGGCTGGGCTGAGCGATGGGTACCGAAGCATGTTCGCCCTGGCGATGGACATCAGCCTGTGGCTGATCCTCTCTTACCAATTGAGCGCCACTCGATTCAGTCAGGCGCATCCTGGCCTTAACCTCGGCTCCGGCATCGTCCTCATCGACGAGGTAGACGCTCACCTGCATCCTCGCTGGCAGCGGGAGGTCGGCTTTCTGCTTACCCGGGCCTTTCCCAACATCCAGTTCATCGTCACCAGCCACAGCCCTTTCGTCGCCATGGCCGCCGGCAAGGGCTCGCTGACCGTGTTGGAGAACCAGGGCGACGCCGTCCGCCACAGCCAGGACGTTCCCTATGTGCGCGGCTGGGCGGCAGACCAGGTCCTGACCCAGCTCTTCGGCCTCTACAGCCTGCGCGACCCCGAGACCACCGCCAAGCTGGAACGCTACGAGACCCTTTCGTTCGCCCGGCGCGCAGGGCGGCTGGCCCCCGAGGAAGCCGCCGAGATCGCTTCTCTGGAGGCCTACCTGAATGAGCGCCTGAAAGGCGATGCCGATTCTCCGCGAGAGCGCCATATGGACCAGGACATTGCGCTCTTTCAGGAGGAGCTGAAGAAGCGGCAGAAAGATCATGCTTAGGGTAGTCCGCCACCCGTTGCCCGGCCCTCTGCAAGATGACCTGACCCGACGCCACGAGGCGGTCACTGCCGCGGCCAATCTGACCGCCAGCCAGATCAAAGACTTGTGGGAGTCCTTCAAGGCCGACGATCGGATGCGCGGCGACGGCTCGTTGCTGGCCGTGCTACGCGGCATGTTCGCCAGCAAGTGCGCCTATTGTGAATCCGAACGCGCCACCGCCATCGAGCATCACTGGCCCAAGGCGCCGCACCTGCACAACCAGCATCGCGGCAGCCCCAGCTACATGTTTCTGTGGGAAAACCTGCTCTTGATCTGTTCGACCTGCAACGGCTTCGAGTGCAAAGCGTCTCATATGAGCTGGGACCGCCGCGACCGCCCCATGATCCTTCACCCCTGTAGCCAAGCCGACGATCCCGGCTCTCACTTCACGGTGCTGCTGGACGCCACGCCGACCTTTGTGCAAGGGTGGATCGTCCCCCGAGAGCATCTGGCCCCGGACGCCGAGGCGCGGGCAGTGTATACAATCAAGCGCCTGAAGCTGAACCTGCGGGAAAACCTCTGCAAGGGCCGCAGAAAGGGGGTCCGGCGGTTTCGGGAACTTTTGGACCTGTTCGATGCCTTCGGCCCCGATTTTCCGAACCCGGCGGGCCACACCATCCGCCAGAAGTGGCGCGAATTCCTCGATCCCGAGGAGCCCTATCTCGCCGCAGTGCGCCAGATTCTGAACGACAACGCCGACCTGAAGCACCGGCTGCTCCGGTCCATGCCGGAACTCGACTCCGTCCTTTCTTCCTGGGCCCTGCCGCTCGGCGACCCGGGAATGGGTCCCTGATCGGTCGTCACCACCGTCTAATCGAGTGCCGCGATTCGGGGTCCAGTGTGTCATGCCGGACAACATCGGCTGGCGCGGGCCGGGACTGAAGCGGCGCTGGGGGGCTATCCGGCTTCGATGGAGATGATCTCCAACTCCTCGGTGCAAAGAGGGGTCCGCAGGGTGACGATGTCGCCGACCTGGGCTTTCAGCAGGGACTGGGCGATGGGAGAGATCCAGCTCACTTCGCCACGGCGGGCATCGACCTCGTCCACGCCCACGATGTGGTAGCGGCGGACGCGCTGGTGCGGGTCGTGCAGGATGACCGAAGAGCCGAAAGTCACGCGGCCGGTGGCCGGCGCTTGGGGGACGACCTCGAAAGTCTGGATGCGCCGGGCGAGATAGCGGATGCGCCGTTCCACCTCGCGCAGGCTGGGCCCGCTCTTTGGGGCATCCTGGCGATTGGGCGGGTCCTCGCCGGACGGTTCGGCAGACGCCGGCGTGGCGGGCCCGGCCTTGCGTTCGGCGCGCTCGCCCTTCAGGCGTTCCAGTTCGTCGCTCATGCGGCGGGCCCCCGCGGCGGTGATGTAGTTCTTCACGCCGGGCGGCAGCGGCGGCCCAAGGTCCTCGATGAGGTCGTCGCCGGGGTCGTCGATTTCCTTGGTGAATGCCTTGCTCATCTTGGGGGTCTACCATGTTTCGCCTGGCCATGATGCAGATCGCATCGGCGGGAGCGCGCGGGCCCTTAAATGTCGGCTTTTCTTTATCCGCGCAGCCCGAAACGTCGGCTTTTCTTCATGCGCGCAGCCCGAAACACCGATTTCGCCGGGTTAAACACCAAAAACACGGATCCGCTCGCCTGTGCACGGGCCGCTACTGTTCCGCGGAACAGGATCCATGATCCGCGAAGCAGCGGCGATGATCCGCGGAGCTCAGACGCTGATACCCGGAGCAGAGACGCTGTTCTGGGAAGCAAAGGCGCTGATCCGCGGAACAGGATTTGCCGGTGAAACGGCTAGCGGAGCAGGTGAAACGGCTCGCGGAGCGGGTGAAACGGCTAGCGGAGCGGGTGAAACGGCTCGCGGAGCCGGTGAAACGGCTAGCGGATGCTGTGAAACACGGTTTTTACCGTGAAAACACGGTTTTTGCCCGTGCGCTCACGATTTACGCCCCTGCTACACCTGCTCGCGGCAGATTGGACCCTGTCGGCAGGTGTTCAAGAAGTCGGCGCGGCCGACCGATGCCAAGAAAAGCACTGTCCGTTCATTGACAACCGAAGAGACGTGATAGACATGGGCTTGCGAATCGTCGCGGTCCATTTTTTGCGTCGAACCGGATCGGGGCGGCGAGGCCCGCAACCCGAGAGCGCCTGACTGAAAAGGTGTCCTCGGGCAGCCTCCCGCCCCGCCCGGCTCGTCACAAAGAGCAACCTCTATCCGCTCGGCAACCCGAACCTCTGCCCACTCGGCAACCAGAACCCCTACCCACTCGGCAACCAGAACCTCTGACCTTCGTTCCCCGCCTGTGCTACCTTTGATGCCA
>JBBRLA010000448.1:0-7239 GCA_038231615.1 Polyangia bacterium
ATTCCCCGGATCTACCAGCGCTCGGCCCTGGTGGGGCTTTCGGTGGAGATCCACGGGCAGGTGGTGCCGGCGGATCGGGTGCAGGCGGCCTGGACCGAGGCCCGCGCCCAGGCCCCCCTGCCGGCGGCGGCGGAACAGCCCCGGGCGCCGAATGCTCCCTGGGCGCAGCCCCGTCGCCCGCCAGATGGCGGCAGCACGTTGGAGACGGATGCGGTAGAATCAGAGGGTGAGGAAGAATGATATCTATTGATAGCACGCAGCGAAGCGAAGTGCCGTTGTCTGATAGCACGCAGCGAAGCGAAGTGCCGTTGTCTGATAGCACGCAGCGAAGCGAAGTGCCGTCCACCGCTGCCCTGCGTGCCATCGACAGCCTGAGCCCCTTCAGCAAACGGCTCGGGCTTCAGGCGGAAGACCTCTCGCCCAACGATGTCCGGCTGCGGCTCCCGGCCTCGGAGGACCACCTGAACCACCAGGGGGCGGTCCACGAGGGCGCCCTCTTTTCCCTGGCCCAGGCGGCGGCCCTGCTTCTCGGGGGCATCGCCTTCGAGCCGGAGCACCTGGCCTTCGTCACCAAGAAGGCCGAAATCCGCTACCGCCGGCCGGGACGAGGCGATCTGTGGGCTCGGGCGCAGCTCTCTCACGACGCCCACCAGGCGCTCTTGAGCCACGCATTGACCAAGGGCAAGGCGGACGCCCCGGTGGTCATCGAGATTACCGATCAGGCAGGGGAGCGGGTGGCCGACGCCACCGTGACCCTGAGCCTGCGGCGCTCGTAGGCCGAACGCCGGGCCGAGGTTGAGCAAAGATTGGACGAGGCGCCCGAAGCGGGGTAGGCTGGGAACATCATGCTACTTTTCGGCCGACGCCGCTGGCGTTCTCCGCGGGAAGACCTGCACCGCCGCCGTCGGACCCTGCGATCCTTCTTGATGAAGGGCAACCGCAAGATCGGCCAGGGCCCGCAAAGGGAGGTGCCCGAGACCCCCGGGGAGGGTACAACCGAGGGCGGGAAGACCGAACGGAACCCGGGTGGGGCCGCGGCGGATGGGCCCAGGCCGGATGCCGGGAAGGGGCGCGGCTGGTTCCCCGGTGTCTGGCGCCTCCTGCGCCTTTGCGGGGCGTTGCTGGTCTCGGCGGCCCTGGTCGGCAGTCTCTACGGCGGGGTCTACTTCCTGCGCCACAGCAGGAGCTTCGCCATTCGCGAGGTGCGCATCAGCCCCACGACCCACGTCAGCACCGCGACATTGCGCGAGCTGGCCGACGTTGAGCCGGGTGAGAACCTGTTCCGGGTGAACCTCTTGCGGGTGCAGACCGCCCTGCGCGCGGAGCCCTGGCTCAAGAGCGTGCGGGTGCGGCGGGAGTTGCCGGCCACGGTGACCATCGACGTGGTCGAGTATCAGGCGCGGGCGCTGGTGGCCTTCTCGGGCCTGTATCTGGTCGACGAGGAGGGCGTGGTCTTCAAGCGAGCCACTCCGGCGGAGGTCGCGGGCCTGCCCGTCATCACCGGCATCGGCAGGGAGATCTACGTCGGCGAACGGGCCGATGCGCAAGGGCTGATCCGCGAGGCCCTGGCCGCGGTGGCGGTCTACGGGGCTTCAGGCGGAGATACCCACCGGCCCCCCATCGGCGAGGCCCATGTCGATCGCTTCGCCGGCACAGTCCTTTACACGGCCCACGGCATGTCAATCCACCTGGGCAGCGGTGAGCCCGCGGCGTTGAAATCGCGGCTGCGGCGCTTCGACGCGGTCCTGGCGGCGTTGCGGCAGACCGGCGAGCACCCGGCCATCGTCTATCTGGACAATCGGGCCCATCCCGATCACATCACCGTGGGGCTGCAAGAGCTGCTGCCCTGATCGGCCCAAGGCCGCGTTGACTGAAGGCGGCACGGGCGCGGTCACCGGCGGCGTCGTCATGCTGCCCTGATCGGCCCAAGGCCGCGTTGACTGAAGAGCTGTCGATTAATTGGGTTCACGGCGCCTCTTTTCGCCGAATTCCTCAATGAATTCAAAGGTGGAATTTTTGGTGGTGCCAATTTATCGACACCTCTTGAGTGCATCCAGGACAATTTAAGTTGCACCCCCACCAATCAGGTACAAACCTGTCGTGGTGGCGGCGGGACCGGCCCGCTCAGCCCGGCCATGATTACGAAAGGATGAACCTATGACAAAGACTATCCTCGGCATGATGCTGTCCTTCGCCCTATGCGCCTGCGGCGGTACGACCTCGAACTCCGAGGTCGTCACAATGAATTCGCAGCTGATAAACGGCGTGAAGTCTGGACAGTCGGGGTCCGCGACGCTGACCGACAACGGCAACAGCACCACCACCGTGGTCATCGCCGTCAGCGGCGGGGCCGACACAGGTTCTCAGCCAGCTCATATCCACACCGGGCAGTGCGGCAGCAACGGACCTATCTACGCCGCCCTGAACAACGTACAGAACGGCCAGAACACAAGCACTGTCGCCTTCTCGCTATCCGCGCTTCAGGGCAACAAGTACTACATCAACGTCCACAATTCGACGGACCCCACCAACATCCAGGTCTGCGGCAACATCCAGTAGCCTGGTGGCGAATCAGAACCCCCGGCATTCATGGCAGAACACACCGCGATCTTCGAAGTCACCCTTCCCTACCCCCGGGAGGAGGTCTTCGCCTGGCATGAGACCCCGGAGGCCTTTCGTTCGTTGATGCCCGAACACGCCGAGGTGATCGCCGCGCCAGCGAGCTTGGCAGTGGGCGAGCAGGCCGTGCTGCGGCTGCCACTTGTGGACCTGCCCGGGATACGCGAGCTACCCTTCTTGCGGACGCTCTTCGTCGCCGAGCACACCCGTTACGAGCGCGGGGTGCTCTTCGAGGACACCATGCGCACGGGGCCGTTCAAGCGATGGCGCCACGAGCACCAGTTTCTGCCCTGGCCCACGGGCACTCTCCTCCGGGACCAGGTACACTACGAGCTGCCGCTCTCGCTGCTCTCCGAACTTGCCCAGCCGATCATGGCCCGCCTGCTGCGAACCATGTTCGCGCGCCGCCACGAGATCACCCGGGCCCGGGTGGGCGCCTACGTGGGCCAGCGAACGCGGCTGCGAGCGGTCTGAACCGACAACCAATCACGTCAGAAAGCAGGCTTCATTGCGCGTCTTCGTAACCGGGGCCACGGGCTTTGTCGGAAGCCGACTCGTGCGGGAACTTCTGCGGCGGGGTGACTCGGTGGTGGCCCTGACCCGGGACCGCAAGCGGATGCGGGCCGCTGACCTCTTGCCCGCGGACGGACGCTTCCAGGTGGTCGAGGGGGACCCGGCGACGCCGGGCCCGTGGCAGGAACAGCTCCTGGATTGCGACGCCGTCTGCGCCCTTGCGGGAGAACCCATCGTGGGGCGGCGCTGGACGGCGGATTTCAAGGAGCGCGCCGAGAAGAGCCGCGTGGAAGGCTGCCGCTTGATCGCACAGGGCATCGGGCGCCTGCCCGAGGGGCGACGGCCCGGGCTGGTGGTGGCGGCGTCGGCGATCGGCTACTACGGCCCTCATGGGGACGAGTCCCTGGACGAAGAAACCGGGCCGGGGAGCGACTTCCTGGCGCAGCTCTGCGTTCGCTGGGAGAACGCCGCCGGCGAGGCCGCCATCCACGGGGCGCGGGTGATCAACGCCCGTATCGGGGTGGTGCTGGGCGAGGGCGGCGGCGCGCTGGCCAAGATGGTGCCGGCATTCAAGGCATTCGTCGGCGGGCCCATCGGGTCGGGGTCGCAGTACATGTCCTGGATTCACCTCCTGGACGCGGTGGGCCTGCTGCTCTTCTGCCTGGACAGCGAACACCCGGCACTGCGCGGGCCGGTGAACGTGACGGCCCCGGAGCCGGTGACAATGCGAGAGTTCGCCAGGAACCTGGGGCAGGCGCTCCATCGACCGGCAGCGCTGCCCGTGCCCTCGCTGGCGGTGCGGCTGCTCTTCGGTGAGTCGGCCGACGTGCTCCTCACCGGACAGCGGGTGCTTCCGCGGCGGGCACGGGAGTTCGGCTATGCCTTCCGCTACCCCACGCTCCCCGAGGCGCTGAAGGCGGTCTTCTCGTCCGGCGCTGCATAGGAAGACCCTTTGGCGGGTCCGCCACAAAAGGGCTGCTACGCGGGGGACCGCTGCCGCTGCCGCTGGCCCTGCCCCTGCCCTTGATCGATCAGGGCCAGCCGCAGCGAGGGGCCCAGTTGCACCGTCAGCCGCCCTCCGGTAAGCGCGATCAGCTCCCCATCGATCGTATAATGCTTCTCGTCCGTCTCGATCTCCAGCTTCTGCGAGGGGTGATTCACATAGCGTGGGTCAAGCGGCAACTCCCCCTTCCCCATCAGCGATAACCCGATCTGCTTCCACGTGGAGATCGGGCGCAGGAGCGAGACCGGATCGATCGGCAGACGGGCCCGCGCCAGAAGCGGCGCCAGCATGGCGAACTCCCGCGAGGACACTGCGTACGCCAGGAAGTGAAAGCTGTCCCGGGTGCGCTTACCGACAAAGGGCTCGATGAACGGGTTGATCGCCCCGGTGACGTTGGCGAACACCGCGGCGTAGCGTTCGAAGGGCAACTCGGCCCCATCCACCCAGATCCGGGCGATCATCTCTTGTAGGATCTGATTGTACGCCCGGGGGAAGCGGCTGACCGCCGCAGCGATGGATTTCACCCCGATCCCCAGCGCCGCCAGGTGTCCCTTCTGCCCCTCCTCATACTGCTCCAGGATGCGGATGAGCGGCCCCGCCCCCAGAGTGAACCCGTAGGACGTCTGCCCCCCCTGCTCCACCTTGAGAAGGGGGACGTCCCGCCACAGTAGTTGATCCGACATATAGGCGCGCATGACCGCCCGGAAATTGTCTCCGGGCGAGCTGCTCATCCCACACCAGCGGGAAGTGACGTTCATCGTGCCACCGCCCAGCAGGGCCAGCTGCACCGGATGTCGTTCGCTGTCGGACACGCGAAACAGTTCGTCCAGGACGCGCTGAATGGTCCCGTCGCCCCCATAGATGCACAAAAGCTTCACCCGCTGCCCGATGCCGGCGATGGCCTCGCGCACGTCGTCGAGCTCATCGGTGACCACCCGGCGCACCGCCTTGGCTTCATCGCTGTCCAGCACGTCGGCGAGCGCTCGCCAGCGCCCGCCGGCCTGGGGATTGCACAACAGGACTACATCCTTGGACTTGGCGCTGGCCATCGGGCATCTCCGTAATACGGTCGGGCCTTAAGATAGCCGGTGCCCGCGGCCGTGACCATGGCCATCGCTGCCGAATGGCCTGACAGGTACATGGAATGCCTGTTAAGCTGGTGTCATGCGCTCCCCGTCCTGCCAGATCTTCTTGTACAGCGCGGTCCTCCTCTGCGCAGGGACCTCGCTCGGCGGTTCACAGGCGGAGGCAGCCAAGACCAAGAAGAAGGTGCCGCGGCCAGGGGACAAGGACAAGGCTCCGGTCCCAAAGGTGGCGCCCACGCCTCCGCTCGAGACCGGGGGCGGCACCCGGTTGGAGACGGTGGCAGTGACCGGCATCCTGGGCTTTACCCTCGACACCGTGCCGCGGCCGAGCGGGCCGGCGTTCACGGCGATGGTCAAGGACAACGGGATCACCGGGGCGCGGGCCACGCGGAGCAAGCTCCTCGGCTTCTCCCGGGACGGCGAGCCGGCCACGGTGCTGTATTTGGAGTATGGCAGCGCTGCCGACGCACAGAAGGCCCTCCCGAAGCTGCGGGCCAAGCTGTGGGGCGGGGACCAGCCGCCGCCGGAGGGACCGCGACTCCTGCGGGCGAGCAACATCATCGCCGTGGTGGAGGCGCAGACGCTGACGGTGGCGCTGGCCGTGTCCAAGGGGCTGGTGGCGGCCGGGGCGGTGCAGGACGCGGCGGACCCGTCGTTCAGCCCGGGGCAAGAGCCCGGGCAAGGGCCAGGCGAGGACCAGGCAGGGTCCGGGACGACGCCCGATCGGGGGCCGGGGGACCTGAACCTGGATGCGCCGACGGGGCTTTCCAGAGAGGACCAGGCCAAGGTGGCGGCGGGCCTGGGCCGGTACATCAACGCCAGCGCCGACGCTGGAAAGCTGCTGCGGGACAAGCGGTACGCGGACGCGCTTTCGGCCTATCAGGGGTTCGACAAGGACGTCTCCGCGGACCCGGCGGCGCCGGAACTGGCGAAGTGGGACGCGGCCTCCGGCGTGGGGCTTGCGGCGGCCTATACCCGGAACATGCCCGAGGCGAAAAGGGCGTTCTCCCGGGCGGTCAAGTTCGCGGCGAAGCTGGATCTGAAGAAGGTGGCGGAGACCTATTTCAACCTGGCCTGCGCCGAGGCGGAGTTGGGGAACAAGGGCCCGGCGATCTCTGACCTGCTGATCTGCCTGACGGTGGCGAAGAAGGTGGGGATGGCGGCGCACTACCGGGAGTCCATCGCGACCGATCCCTCGCTGAAGTCCGTGGCCGGCGACCCGCGGGTGAAGAAAATGGTCGCCGGGAAATAAGCAGGCAGCCCGGATTCGTCGTGGGCCGACCCACTCGCCGAGCCCTTTTCGCTCCCGCTCCTGTCACTCCTTGGGCGGGCTCGCCCACGCGGTGACCGGCCCCGAAGGGCCTTCCTGTCCCCGACCACTGACGGTGGCATCCAGGTACGCCTTGGCCACGTCCGCCTCGTCGAGAAACCCGACGATCTGCCCGGCCTCGTCGGTCACCGGCAGCTCGCGCACCCCGTGCCGCAGCATGGCCTGGGTGGCCTTTCGCAGGTCGTCCTTTTCCTTCGCCGTCACCGCCTGCTGCATCACGTCCGCCGCGATGGTCCACGGCTCCAATTCCCGATCCGTGGCGAGGATGCGCAGGCTCTCGGCGGTAATGATCCCGGTCATGGCCCCCGCCCCGTCGATCACCGGGAACACGTCCTGCCAGTTGTTCCCCGAGATGCGCCGCAGGATCTCCCGCGCCCCGGTATTCAGAAGAAAGCTTTCGTAGGGGCGCCCGCGGGTCATCACCTGCCCCACTGTGACGTCGGAAAGCACGTCCAGCACGTACAGGTCGCGGTGCGCCGGGGAGTCTCGCCGCGTCGGCAACTGCGACGGGTAGAGCGATCGCCGCCGCAGGGCGACGAAGGCGATGCCCTCGGCCAGCATCAGCGGGACCAAAAGGTCGTAGCTGCCGGCCAGTTCGCACACCAGCACCAGGGAACTCAGCGGCGCGTGGGCGATGCCGCCATAGAAGCTGCCCATGCCGACCAGCGCGAAGGCCCCGGGATCGATCC
>JBBRLA010000449.1:0-7231 GCA_038231615.1 Polyangia bacterium
CGGAGCATGCCAGGAACGGAAGAGACGGGACGATGGCGCGGCAGGAGACGATCGAAAGTTCTGGCGAAAGTTCTGGCAATGGTTTTGGCAACAGATGTGGCAGACGTGGTGGATGCGGGAGATGCTGGTTCAGGCAGGGCGCCGTGCTGACGCTGGCGCTGAGCGCCGTGCTGGGACTGGGTACGGCAGATGCGGCCGATGCGATGGGGGGAGGTGGGGCGAACTTCCCGGCGGGCCGGCGGGAAATCGTGGATCGCCATGGCCACCCGATTGCGCATCTGCCGCCTCTGTCGCGGGATGCCGCTTGCGCGCCAGCCCTTTACTCGGCAGTGCTGCGGCGGTCAGCAGTGCTGCGGCGGCAGGAGGGCGCAGAGGGGGAGATGGCGATCAGGACCACCCTGGATGGGGAGCTTCAGGCGCTGGCGCAGCAGACAGTGCAGCGCGGCATCGAGCGGCTGGCGCGGGTGGATTCGATGGTGAGCCGATCAACCGTGGCAACCGTGGCCGGGGCAGGCCGGGCAGGGGAGGCCGGGTTGCCGCGACGGCTTGGGCAAGCCGCCATCGGGACGATTGTCGCCATCGGAGACTCGACGCTGACCTTGCAGCTCTCTTTGGCCGGGGTGGCGGGCATTCTGGGGGTGCTGCCGCTGCCGCCACCGATCGCCTGCGCCGGCCACGACGTACCGCCGCTGCCGCCGCCGTCCGCGCGCTTTCGGGTGGGCGAGCGGCTCTCGGTGCGGGTGATCTCGATGGAGGCGGGCCAGGCGGGGAACAAGGAAAAGACCGGGCACCGGGGTGAAACCAGGAAGACGGGCGACACAAGTGAAGCGGAGCAGCCCCGAGTGATGCTCTCCCTGCAACCACAGGTTGCGCTTTTGGCCCTGGACCCGGCGACCCGCGACATCCTGGCCCTGGTCGGTGGCTATGGCGGCCGTCCGGGAGACTTCGATCGCGCCACACAGGGCCTGCGCCAGGCCGGCTCGACCTTCAAACCCCTGGTCTACGCCGCGGCCCTCCTGTCCGGGCGCCATGCCGCCGCCGACATGGTGCAGGACCTGCCACGAATGTATGGTGGGTCCGGCGCCGGGTCTGGCGCCTGGCGCCCGCGCAACTTCACCGGTTCCTACCAGGGACCGATGAGGTTGCGGGCGGCGCTGGCCCACTCGATCAATACGGTGGCGGTCCATGTCCTTTCGGACACCGGGATTCCCCGGGTGGTGGCCCTGGCCGAGCAGCTCGGGCTGCCCCCGGCGCAGCTTCCGCGAGACCTGACGCTGGCGCTGGGCACTGCCCTGGTCTCTCCCGTGCAACTCGCCGGGGCCTACGCCGTGTTCGCCGACACCCTGGGCGGGCGCTACCTGCCGCCACGGCTCCTCGCCACCGATCCCAAGATCGGTCCCAAGATCGGGTCGGGCGCGACCGCGGCATTGCCGCCAGCCCTGGCGTATCTGATGACGGACCTGCTGACCAGCGTGGTGACCGAGGGCAGTGCCGTCCGCGCCCGCGAACTGCGCATCCCCGGCCTCGCCGGAAAGACCGGTACCACCACCGCTGGGCACGACGCCTGGTTCGTTGGCTACCATCCGGGTCTTCTCGCGGTGGTGTGGGTCGGCGACGACGGCGCCGGCCCGGGAGACGACAGCCTCACGAGATCCACGACCGACGAGGAGCCGCGGCCCAATGCCCGATGGACCGCGGCCCCTGCGTCGCTGCGCGATCGTACCCAGCGAACAGGCGCCGAGACCGCGCTGCCCCTGTGGATCGATTTCGTTCGCGCCGCTAGCCCCGTGGTATCCCCGGGCGCCGATCGCGCGCCGCTCGCTGACTGGCCGCGACCCCCGGGCCTCGGCGAGGTGAAGCTGCCCGAAGGTGGCAGCGAACTCTTGCTCCTACATATCCCATAGCAAGAACCGGCCCGACGCGATATCCTGCAAGCTGATGCTATCGCAGAGCAGGTTTTTGGCCCGCCCCCGAAAGGGAACCAGATGAGCCCGGGACCTTTGTCCGGGGTGTCCGGCGCGACCGACGCGCAAGGATCTTCCTCGCCAGGCCCGGGGGTAGGGGGTGCCAGAGCGGGGGCCGAGCCGCTGCTCAAGCAGGTCGAGGGCTGGCTGCGCCTGCACCTCTCGTCCCTCGGCGGGCGGGTCGACCTGGGGATCTTTTGTGCCGGGCAGGGGGTGCGCCTGGATCAGCTTGCCTCGCCGCTCCTGTCCCTGGAGGACACCGCGTCGCGTCTGGTCGATCATCTTGTGGGGCACCTTGTAGGGCACCTGGCGGGCCACCCACAGAAGGGCGCCCTTCTGCGGTTCGCCGCCGCGCTGCTCTATGACGAGACCCTGGGCCCGGCGGGGCGCGAGCGGGGCCTTTTCATCCTGCTGGACGGAGACGGGAGCGAGGCGGGGAAAGGAGCGTTGACCGGCGCGCTGCCTCGGGTGCGTCCGCCGCTCTTCAACCAGCGCCTGTTGCGCGCCGACGCCTTCGCCGGGCGAGACAAGGAACTGTCGACCCTGGACTGGGCCTGGCAGGAGGGGGCCCGGGTGATGGCCCTGACCGGTCCTCCCGGCAGCGGCAAGACCGCCCTTTTGACCCACTGGCTGGAGGGGCGAGGCCTGTCCGATCCCCGGCGCTGGAAGGACTTCGGCGTCGAGGGGCTCTTTGTCTGGAGTTTCGCCGCCAACCCCGACGTGGCCAGCTTCCTCCGCGCCGCCGCTGACTATGTCGAGGGGCGCAGCCTCTCTGTCGAGGTGCTCTCGATGCCCTCGTCGGAGAGCCGGAAAAGCAGTACTTCCCTGCGCCTGCTCACCGAGGACAGCGTCCGCCGCGCCGACCTTCTGCGCCTGCTCCGCGCCCTCGATCGCACCGCCGGCCACATCCTCCTCATCCTCGACGGACTCGAACGCTTCCAGCTCATGCCCTCCGCAGAGGGGGCCCTCCCCTCCGATCGTGAGCGCGAGTCCCCCGGCGAGATCATCGAACCGCTTCTGCGGGCGCTTTTGTGCGAGATGTCCGCGGTGGATGGCGAGGCCGCGCTGCTCTGCACCCTGGACCGCGAGGTGCCTTCGCTTTTGCCCTGGCGGGGCAGCGGCTACATGCCGGTGGTCGTCCCACCGCTAGCGGCCAACGACGGGGCGCGCCTCCTGCGGCTGGTCGGCGTCACCCGCGGCACCGAGGCCGACGCCGAGCAGCGCAGCAGCGAGCACCAGGGCCATGCCCTGACCCTGGACCTGCTCGGCCGCTACCTTTCTGCCTACTACCGTGGCGATGCCCGCGCGGTCACCGGGTGGGAGCTGCCGCCCAAGGACGAGACGGTCCGCCTGCCCGAGGCACCGACCCTGGGCCGCATGCTCAAGGCCCACGTGCAGGCGCTGACCGATCCCCTGCGGGGTTTATTGGAGATTTGCGTCCTTTTGCCGGGGCAGACCAGCCTGTCCGCCCTGTCCGCCCTGTCGCAGGTCGCCCGCGAGCACCCGCCACAGGGAGGTCCGCTGGCCGTGGAGACGGTGCTGGCGCCGCTGCGCGGGCTGGACGCGGGCAACCTGCGACAGCGCCTGTCCGACCTGTCCCGGCTGGGTCTTTTGCAGCTAGCGGCCCCGCCCGAGGGCGATCGCGAGGCGCTGGTGGTGGACGTGCATCCCCTCCTGCGGCGCATCCTGTACCGCTCGTGGCTCGACGCCCGCGGGGGGCGGGCCATGGTGCCGGTGGGGCCGGCGGCGGCGGCGGAGGGCATCGACACGCTGCCACGGCCGCAAGACGGGGCGGTGTTGGACCTTTTGGAGCAACTGGTCCTGGTGGCGCTGGAGGCCGGGCTTCTGGGCGAGGCCTACGAACTGCTCTCCACCAGAATGGGCGGTTACCCGCACCTTGGCCGCAACCTGGGTGAATACCGCCGCCTGTTGGGCATTCTGCGCATCCTTTCCCCGGTGCTGTCCACCGTGGCCGATGGCGATCCCGTCTGGTCGCGGCGCTGCGCCCGGGTCATCGCCTGGGAGGCCGAGACCCTGATGGACCTGGGCCAGCTCGACGCCGCCCTGGCCATTGCCCAGGAGGAAGAAAAGGACATCGGCCAGCCGGTCCCCGGGGCCCTGTCCTGGCAGGTCGAGATCCACCTGCGCGCGGGGCGGCTGCGACAGGCGGCGGAGATGGCGGCGCGGGCCAGCCACGCCTCCCAGAGCGTGGCGGCGCGGGTGTTGTGTGCGGTGCAGCAGGCGCGGGCCTTTCTGCTTCTGGGCGAAACCTCGCTCAGCAAGATCTTCCTGATGGAGGCCGACCTGCTTCTGCGCGAACAGCCGGCGGCGACCTGCGAATGGGACGGCCTGCCCCTGCGCGACCTGGTCGATCGCGAGCGGGTGCAGGTGCTGCTGCGCCTCTCCGCCGCCGGGCCGGCGCGGCAGTTGCTCCTGCGCTGCCAGGCCAGCGCCCTGCGGGATGGACGGGGCAAGGACCTGGCCTACCTGGACATCCTTTTTGGCGAGACCGCCCGCAGGGAGCAGGACCCCCTGGACGCCGCGCAGGCGGTGCACCGCGCACTGACCTGGGGCTCGCGGACTGGCGACGCGGAGGTCATGGTGCAGGCCGGGCTGTGCCATGCGCGCATCCGCATGGACGCCGGCAACCTCGACGGGGCCGCATCGGCGCTGGGGATGGCCCTGCCGACCGCCGAGGAGATGGGCCTGGCCATCGACCGCGTGGATCTTTTGCTTTCCCGCGGGCACCTGCTCCTGCGTCGGGGCGACGTGACTGCCGCCGAAAGCGACGCCCGGGACGCCCTGGCCCAAGCCACTGCGCCCGGCTGCGGCTACCTGTGGGGCGAGGCGGACGGGCTGCACCTTCTGGCCCTCTCCCTTCTGGCCGGCCGACCGCCGGGGAGGCGCCTGGCCGAGGCCGCGTCCCACCTGACCGACGAGGTCGAGTTGCGCGATCGGATGCTCGATCCCCGGGCGCAGGATGTACGCTGGCTGCTTTCGCGCCTATCCGGGTAACGTGAACTTGTATAGGCTGGGCGGAAGGTTACTTCAGCAGTTCGTAGGGGCCGCCGGTGGCAAGGGCCGCCTGGTAGGCCGCCCGGCCATGGATGCGCTGAAGGAACCCCTGCAACATCGGCCGCCCTGCATCCAGGCCGCCCCGCATCGAGGCCGCTTCCACCGGGAAGCTCATCTGGATATCGGCGGCGGTGAACTCTTCGCCGGCAAACCATGGGCCGTGGCGTTCCAATTCGCCCTCCATGAAGTCGAAGTGCGACTTGAGCTGCGGCTCGATCATGCGTTGCATCACGGCAGTCGAGATCATCCGCCCCACCGGGCGTATGAGGAACGGCAGGCTGCGGGGGATGCGCGAGAAGATCAGCTTCAGCAAGAGCGGCGTCATCGCCGAGCCCTCGGCGTAGTGCAGCCAGTAGGTGTAGCGCAGCCGGGCCGGCGTCCCCTCCGCCGGTTTCAGCCGCCCGCCGCCGTGGCGCCCAGGGTGATCGACCAGGTACTCGATGATGGCGCCCGACTCGGCGATCACCAGGTCGCCATCGGTGATCACCGGCGACTTCCCCAGCGGATGGATCGCCCGCAGGGACGGCGGCGCCAGCATCGTCTTCGGGTCGCGCTGATACCGCTTGACTTCATACGGTAGGCCCAGCTCTTCCAGAAGCCAAAGCACCCGCTGCGATCGCGAATTGTTCAGGTGGTGAACGATGATCATGAAGCAAATACTAGCCGAAATCGGGACCCTGGCGGCCATTGCAAGAGGCGACGTACATAGAATCTCGGAAAGCGACGTCGGTTGGCCAGCCCTTCGCCGGATAAAGCTGGGAAGATTCCGGGCAAGGATGAGGAGATCTCTGTAGAACTGGCGATCAGGCGTTAGCTGACCCTTGTGTGAAGGGACGAACTGCGGCACCTTTCACGGATGAGCGAAACCAAGATCATCCTTTACCAGCCCCCGGGGCGCCCCCGGGGCGCCCCGGGGGCATGCCCAACCTGAGCCCCTTTTGCACCAAGCTGGAGTGCTATCTGCGTATGGCCAGCATTCCCTACGAGGTGCGCCCGCCCAACTTCCCACAGGCCCCCAAGGGGAAAATCCCATTCGTTGATCTAGATGGCAAATTAATGGGTGATTCACAGCTCATCATTCAGTATTTGGAGCAGACCTGCGGGACCCCACTGGACGCCTGGCTGAACGCCGAGCAAAGGGCCACCGGCCATGCCGTGCGGCGCATGCTGGAGGAGGGCCTTTACTTCGCCGGCATGTACCTGCGCTGGAGCCGGGACGACGGCTTTGCTCTGCTCAAGCCCGAGATCAAGAAGGTGCTTCCGGCCCCGCTGCGTCTTCTGATGCCGTTGATCCGGCGCAAGGTGAAAAAGACGCTTCACGCCCAGGGTATCGGCCGCCACAGCGACGCTGAGATCCAGGCCATCGGCAAGGCCGATATCACCGCAGCGGCGACGCTCTTGGGCGACAGCCCCTTCCTGCTCGGCGATCATCCCAGCACGTATGATGCAACAGTTTACGCTTTTCTCGAATCTATTGGGGGCTTCCCGCTCGACTCCGAGATGAAGCGTCACCTGCTCGGGCAAGCCAATCTGATTGCCTACCGCGACCGCATCCGCCAGAAGTTCTGGGCCTCCTCATGATCTCTCAGGGCCACCCCTGCATCTTCCCCCACCGGCGCGAGAGAGAGTTCTGAGAGACCGTGCTTGGCTACAATACTGGCTTATATTCCACCCTGACCCGGTGGCTTGGAGCTGGGCACGGGCGCGCTAGACGTGGGAGTCGTCTGATGGGAACGCGGCTGCTGGGCGCTTGCTTGCGAGGAGGAACCTTGAGGTGCCGCGTGCTTCGGTGCGTGGGCCGGTAGTACCTCCTCGGATTGCCAGGGGGCCGTCGAGTGAGGCGCAGCCTCGTGGGTCTTCGATGCGATGGGGTGCGGCATGGCCTCGGCCTGCCTGGGCGCGCTAGGCTGAGGCGAGCTCTCGGGCGCCTTTGGGGCGCTATGGGTAGATGGCGACGACGCATCTGACGACTGCTTCGGCGCGCTGGCTCGCGGCGTGACGTCAGGCTGCCTCGGTGGACTGGTGTGTGCCGTCGATGGAGACCCGGAATCCGGGGTCCTGTTCGGCCCATTCTGGGAGGTCCAGAACGAATGCAGGAGGGTGGTCAGCCGGGTCCCGGTGGCACCTTGTACGACCATGCCCAGACCGGTGAGGCCGATTGCGGTGCCCAGAAAGCCTCGGCGGACGAGTCC
>JBBRLA010000450.1:0-7188 GCA_038231615.1 Polyangia bacterium
GCCTTTCGCCTGGGCCTGCACCGGGGCCGCCCACAGGGCCCACAGCAGACACAACGTAGGCCAGCACCACCCCCGGTGGGTGCGGAGTCCTGGGGGCTCTTGAAGAGGGGCCATGAACCGACCATTATAACGGAAGCTACCTTGACCCGACAGGGCCATCGTCTAAGCGCGCTGGGCGACTGGGTTCTCCGGCCACGCCCGGGTCCGGCTGGGCCCGCGCCAAGGGCTTTGGTGACGTGACCGGCGCTGCGCGCTATTTACCAAGCGGCACCCGTTCCGTGGTACCTATCTATCTGAGCAAGAGAAACCAGGAATTGCGATGTTCCTGACGTTTTTCTCCTGGATGATAAGATAAGTGCACCCATGAGACGTCGAGGCCACGCCCCCCTGTCTCTGCATTGTCTGCTCGGCCCATGTCGGGTCCTGGGCCTTGGGCTTGGCCTCGGCTGTACCGGAGCGCCTCCCGCGCCGCTTCCCCCGGCCCCGACGCCCGCTCACCTGACCCACGTCGCGACGACGTACGCCGGCCCCGCCTTGCAGGTCACGGTGCACGATGGCGATGACGGCTCGCTCTTGCCGTCGCGGATCATCATCAAGGCGATCAAGCCGACCAAGACGCCCAACTTCCGCTCCGATGGGGCCACGCCGACCGTGCTGGATGAGGGGGTGCTGGGCGTGCCCGAGGGGGTTTTACTGGTCACCGGGCAGGGGCGCGTGCCGATAGCGGCGGGCACCTATGATCTCATGTTCCTGCAGGGGCCGGAGTACGAGGCGGTCCATGTCCAGGTCAACGTCAAGCGTCAGGTGGTGCCGGTCGATGTGACCCTTTCTCACAGCGTGCGCACCGATGGCTGGCTGGCCGCGGACATGCACATCCACAGCAACATCAGCTACGACGCGCAGATCCACCCGATGCACCGCGTAATCTCCGAGGTCACCTCGGGCATCTCGGTGCTGGTCCCCACCGAGCATGCCTTTCACTATGACTTCACCGATGAGATCCAGGCGCTGGGCTACGAGGGGCGCGCGGTGTCGATGGCGGGCAGCGAGTACGGCTTCGCCGAGGGCCATGCCGGGGTGTACCCGGTGGTATTCGAGCGCAAGGGGTTCATCCGCAACAAGGACTACGGCGGCGGCGCCCCGGCGTGGCAGCACTACCCCATCTGGCTCGGGCACAGCGCCGAGATCGCCTTCCCCGAGATCCACGCCCTCCCCGGCGGCCCTCTGGTGGTCATCAACCACCCCCGGCTGGCGCCCGACCTGGGCTACTTCCGCAACATCGGCTGGCCCCACCAGCCCAAGGAAGCGCTGGGTACCGCCACCCTCTTCGACGGCCTGGAGGTGCTCAGCGGCTACGAGAACGCCCCGTCGGAGACCACGACGATCCTGCGGGACTGGTTCGCCCTGTTGAACAGCGGCCACCACGTGGTCGGACTGGGGAACAGCGATACCCATCGTCTGGACCGCCTGCGGGCGGGCTATCCACGCACATTCCTGCGCATGGCCACCGATGACCCGTCGCAGCTCACGCCGTCGGACCTGAAGGATGCGCTGCGGGGAATGCGGGCGGTGGCGTCCAACGGCCCATGGGTCAACCTGTGGGTAGAAGGCCATGAAGTCGGCGACACCATAGTGCCGCCAACGAATGGGCCGATGCGGGTGAAGGTGGTCGCCGATGCGGCGGGGTGGATCGACATCACCAAAGTGCTGGTGTACCGCAACGGGGCGCTGGTGAAGGAGATCCCCATCACCCGACGTCTGCACCCGGCGCTCTCGCAGACCATCAGCCTGCCCCAGGGCCACGACGGGTGGGTGGTGGCGATGGTGGTGGGCGACGTGCCCCTGCCCGCCGAGGTGATCGGCACGGCCAAGGGGGGCGAGGCGCGGCCCTTCGCCTTCACCAACCCGGTCTGGCTGGACGCCGATGGGGATGGCAAGATCAGCATTCCCCCGGAAGATGCCGATGCGCCGCACCCCCTGCCCTTCGGGAACGTCAAGGAAGACAACGAGCAGGAGGCGCGGATCTTCACCGAACCGATGCATGCGCCGCTGGACTGCGACCCTTCAGCATGGCCCCTCTGGTTGCGCTAACAGAAGCACCGGGCCGGGCAGCTTTTGGCGTACCTCTCCCCCATGTCCTCGCATTCGCGAGGCCATGGGAGGTGCCCCCACGCTTCCTCGGTCACGTACAGTAGTACGCTCCCTCGGTCGCTGTGGGGGTGCGCCAAAATCTGCTCCGGCCGGGTGCTTCTTCCTTAGATGACTTTTCATCAGGTGACTTTTCATCAGATGGCTTTTCATCAACTGGCTTGAGGGACTTCTCGTCGCTGATGGCGGCTTTCGGCCACTCGGGCGAAAAATCGTGCTAACAAGGGAGACCTCATGAAGGCTTACGAACTGCATCCCAAGGAAGGCTTCGATTCGCTTACCCTGGTCGATAGGAAGCCGCCCGACGTGGGCCCCGGCGACGTGCGGGTCCGCGTGCGTGCGGTGTCGCTCAACTACCGCGACCTGGTGACGGCCCGCGGGGCGAAAAAACGCAAGGCGCCGATCATCCCGGCTTCCGATGGGGCCGGCGAGGTGGTGGCCGTGGGCGACGGAGTCACCCGCCTCAAGGTCGGCGACCGCGTGGCCGCCAGCTTCTTTCCCACCTGGCTCGACGGCCCGCTCTCCGAGGCCCATCACGCCCACGCCCTGGGCGGAGGGCAGGATGGCATGCTGGCCGAGCTGGTCACCCTGCCGGCGGCCTCGTGGGTGAGCGTCCCTTCGCACCTGTCCTTTGAGGAGGCGGCCACCCTACCCTGCGCGGGGGTCACCGCCTACCACGCCCTGCTGGTCGCCGCCAGCCTGAGGCCCGGCGACACAGTGCTGGCCCAGGGGACCGGCGGCGTCTCCCTCTTCGTCCTCCAGCTGGCCAAGGCCGCGGGGGCCAGGGTGGTGCTAACCTCCCAAAGCGCGGAGAAGCGCGAGCGCGCCCGGCTGCTGGGGGCGGACCACCTGCTCGATTACAAGCAGGACCCGACCTGGGGCGACTCCGCTCGGGCATGGACCGAGGGGCGCGGCGTCGACATCGCGGTGGACGTGGGGGGCCCGGGCACCTTCGACCAATCGGTCGCGTCCCTGCGCTACGGCGGCACGATGAGCATGCTGGGGGTGCTGACCGGCGTGCGAGGCCCAGTCAACACCTACGCCGTCTTCCACAAGACGCTGCGGGTGGTGGGGGTCTACGTGGGCTCGGTGGCGATGTTCGAGGCCTTGAACCGGGCGCTCTTGGCCACCGGCATCAAGCCGGTGGTAGACCGGGTGTTCGCCTTCGACCAGGCGCGGGAGGGCTATGACCACCTGGCCAGCGGACAGCACTTCGGCAAGGTTGTCATTCGTCTCGACTGACCTGCGGCACTGCGCAATCCATGAACCGCTACGCCTGCGGCACTACGCGATCCATGAACCGCGGCGCCTGCGGCGCTACACGAGCCATCATCAGTGCGGCAGATCCAGCCGCGGGATTCGCCCGCCGGTGTTGGGGCCGTCCCCGTTCGGGATGAAGATCGCCCCCGGGTCGCCGCGCACGCCGACCATCCGCCACACCAGCAAGTCCCCGGCCCGCGCCGTCGCCGCCACGCCCTGCCCTTGATCGCTGTAGGCCACCGCCCCGAAACGATTGTTCGGGTCGCGGACGAAGTGATGCTGGAAGACCACGATGGGCTGTTCCGGACCCACTCCCCCAGCGTCACCTTCAGACGCAAGCGGGCGCAGGACTACCTCGAAGCGAATGTCGATCGAGCTGGCGGTGTCCCCGGCCAAAAGGCCGTCGCCGATGATGCTCCAGGTCCCCGCGGGGATCGGCCCCGCGAGCGCATAGCTGGCTAGAAGGGAGTTCCCGACTCCCAATCCTGGCGCTCAAAAAGGAGGCGGCTCGTGATCGAGCAGCACCAGGTCGACCTCCCGCTGCCCGTAGCCCAGCCACACCGAGGCCGGGTTGACGCCGCCGCCATTTTCCCCAGGACAGCCGGAGGAAAGGACCAGCGAGAGCGCACACAAAAGCACTCCGGCGACGCCGCGCCCGTTCATGATGCCGCTCCTTTCTGTTCCAGCACGTCCTCGACCAAAAGGGTCCAGGGATGGAGGGTCTGCGATCCGTACATGGAGAACCCTTGAAAACGTGGCCGGGACAGGCCCGGCTGCAGTTCATTGAACGAGGCTTGCGCCGGCTCCGGGCGGGCCACCACGACCCGCAGGAGCAAGGCGATCTCGATGCCCGACTCCAGCCGTTCCTGGAGCAGCCGGGTGTGGTCCGAGGCCGCGGTGTAGATCGTGACATGAAAGGACTCGCCGCCGGTCAGCTCGGTGCGCTGGCTGATGAGGAAGCGCGCGCCCACCCCGCACTCAGTGCCCAGGCACTGCGCCTCGACCTCAGAGATCCCCCGCTGACGCAGCACCGTCCCCGGCAGCCACAGACGCGCGCCGTCGTGCAGCACGAAGGCGGTGATGACGTCCTGGAACTTCTTGGGCGTCAGCATCAGCACCGGCCCGCCGGGGGTGCGCAGCGGTTCGGGGCGGGCCTGTGACAACTCGTGCTCCACCAGTAGTTCGAGGCGCGAAGGGCCAAAAAGGCTGCCCGCCCGCCGGTTCTCGCGAGGAGTCGACTTCTCCGGGTCCGATGGCTGGAACTGCTGAGGCCCCGCCGGCTGCCTAGTCTGTCTAGACGGGCCTGACGAGCCTGCCTGCCCTGACGGGCCTGCCTGCCCTGACGAGCCTGCCTGCCCCGACGAGCCTGCCTGCCCTGATGGGCCTGCCTGCCCTGGCTGCTCCGCCGACTGACCCGTCGGGGCTGCGATCTCGCTGACGTCGATGTCCAGCACCGCCGCCAGCGCCTTCAGGGTGGTCAGACGAGCCTTCCTGGTGCGCCCCGACTCCAGGTTGCGGATGGTCTTCTCCCCGACGCCGGCAGCGTCCGCCAGAAGCTCGATCGTGTACTCCTGCTGCTCACGCAGGTGGCGCAGACGGCTGCCGTCGGGAATCCACGACATCTCAGTCACGCAAACGTGACACGTTTAATGACCCGCGTCCACTGGAGAGGTTCAGGGTCCTTTACTTCAATGACCGAAGCAGATCGGCGCCACGAAAGGCGCCGGAAAGGCGCTGGAGGGATTCATCGAGCAGCCCGCTCTTCTTCAACGTGGCCTCTACCGTGGCCACTGCGTGTTCGTAGATCCGGTCCCGGTTCGCATCCAGAAATGTCTCGGCATCGGCAAAATTCTTGTGAGTCAGATCCTGCACTCGAAGCAAGCCCAGGCCCTTCAGCAACTCCTGCCCCATCAACATCGCCAAGAAGTGAGACGCATAAGGCAGGAAGCGGGGATTTTCGCGACGTTTGCGCTCGGTCTCCACGGTTCTGAAAAGCTGCACTGCAAGGATGAGCTGAGCGCCATTCACGCTATCGTTGAAAATCCTGCCGTAGTGAGGCTCAAGGAAAAGACTGCTTCGGTAAAGACGGGCCTTGTTGGGCCCCCGTTGCCACACCGCGAGGAGTGCCTCCGCTGCAACGCGCAAACTGATGGCCCGGTCCCCTCTTCCACCGGCGCTGTCTCGCTTGCGCCGATACTCGAACCCGAGGTCCTTTACGGCCAGTTCCAGCTTCTTCTGGATTGCGTCGTTCGAACGGAGGTCGTGTAGCTCGACCTGGCTCTGGTTGTTGGTCGCATAGGTGATGCGATCGATCAGATCGCTGTCCTGGTCCCGCTCCAACTCATAGAGGCGCAAGAGAACATACGTTTGGCTGTAGTCCTCGGATGCATGCATCCGAAGTGTCTCCTCGATGGTCCGACCCGTCTGCCCTCCGTTGATGATATAAAAGTTCTCGACCAAAATCTTCCAGCCGGACTTCTGGCCTTCGTTGTGGCGAAACTTGTCGCAGATCGCCGTGATGCCATTGTTGAAGAAGTAGAAATTTTTCCGGCCCTCGGCGGACAGCAAGCTCTCTTGAATATTTTGGTTCACCCGGTTGTTGCCCAGATACCGGCGAATGTTTCGCTCCAACAAAAGGTTGTCGTACCGGTTGAACAAGACGGCCAACTCGGTGATCGGCAGCTTGCCAACCAGGACGCGACGGTAGGCGAAGTGCTCGACCACGGCCTCGCCCGCGAGCTGGATGCTGTCATTGATTGGCTTCTGGCTCTGCAGGAGCTGGACGATCCGATTATGATTCATGTGCTCCCAGGCGACCTGGTTAGGAGGGAGCTGGGCGGCGTCAATCACTTGCCGCCCTTTCACATTCCAGATTCGCCCGTTGTTGCACAGGACCACGCGAAAAGAAGGAATAGTCCCATCCGCGATGAGCGAGCGGACCTCCTCGACCCTCACTAGCAAGCGGCAGTTCATCGGGGGGAGCTTCGCGTCGGGATCGAAAAGCGTCCGCAGCGTCGAGATGACCTGCACGATGGCATTTTCGCCGAACTCGGAGAGCCCGTCATCCCGCTGATTGTATTTTCCCTGAAAGAGCGTGATGGTAAATTCGTCGTTTTTGGGGTCTCCGACGTGGATGGCGTCGATTCCCGCGTCATCTCCGCCTTCGGTCAGGCAGTCGAGGGCGTCCTCGTCAGTGAGGTCAAAAAGGGTCTTGACACAGAGGAAAACGAAGGCCGCGGCCTGCTGCCTCGCAGCGTCTTTAAGGTGAAGAGAATCGACGAAAAAATCTTGATGGACCTCGGTCAGCTTGGTGAGCCGCTGGTCGACGATACCTAAATTGATGTCCATGAGGTAATTCTCATTCTCACCCAAGGAGCGTGTCAACTGCCCACCGAAGCGAGGCGAAGCAAGGAAGGCCGCGGCCCGGAAACTACCGGAAACTACCGATCGAACTACCGCGTAGTACCGCTATTACCTGTTGCAATGTTCAGTATTACCAGTCAGTATAGGATCACGTTTCGGGGTGCTGTCACAGGGTGCCACCAGCCACCGTGCCGGCCCGAGCCGTGCCACAGGGAGGATTTCGCACATGCAGGTCCGTCAACTCGCCGCCTATGATGTTGCCCCCCGGACCATCGAGGCCTTCCGGGCTGCCATCGGAGACGCTCTCTTGCCGGCGCAGGAGCTGGCGGTACGCGCGGGACTGCTCGGCGGCGCCTCGCCCTACCCTGGAGAAAGGGGCCAGAATTTGCTCATCGCCGCGCCGACCTCGGCGGGTAA
>JBBRLA010000451.1:0-7175 GCA_038231615.1 Polyangia bacterium
CATGCTCCTGGAGCCACCACACAATCACGTGGGTGTCCAGGAGGTTCACGGCTTATCGTCCCTTGCGCTGTCCCACTCATCCGTGCCCACGACTGGAGAGACGATGTCGCCGCATTCCTCGATCTGGCCGCAGAGTTTCTCAAGGGGATCCCCCTGAAGCGGTACCCATCGTGCGGGCAGCGGCCCGTCTTTGGGCCGGGCATACTCCACGGGGGTAAGAACCGCAAAAGGCCACTTGGTTGGTCTTGACTTGGCTATGAGGCGAAGACGACCCTTTTCAAGCTCTTGGGGCTACCGGCGGTTACGGATTCTCCCGCTGGATGCCCAGCGCCGACAAGAGCGGCGTCATGGTCAGGCCCTGGCACAGGATGGTCAGCACCACCACCCCCGAGGTCATCGTGGTCAAGAGTTCCCGATGCGGAAACTCCGCCGGCAGGCTGAGCACCATCACCATCGAGAGTCCACCGCGCAGCCCGCCCCAGATGAGCACCCCGCTCCAGCGCCACGGGATGCGCTCGCGGGTGCGGTAAAGGAGCAGCGAGAGCAGCGAGATCACCGCCGCCCGTACCACCGTCACCACCAGATAGCCCACGAGGATCGCCCGCCACGATGAGAGAAAACTGCTCAACCGCACGGTGAAGCCGATGAGCAAGAAGACTGTCGAATTCAGCGCGAAGGACAGGTATTCCCAGAAGCTTTCGACCGCCACCAGCGTCGCGGGGCTCATGCCGGTGCCGGCGGCGTAGTTGCCGCAGAGCATCCCCGCCGCCACCGTGGCGATGACCCCCGAGCCGCCCAGGTGCTCGGCCACCGCGAACGAAGCGTAGGCCGCGATGGTGGTCATCGTGATCTCGATCATCGGGTCGTCGATGCGCCGGATGATCTGCGATACAAGGAACCCCACCGTCGCGCCCAGGAGCATTCCGCCGCCGATCACCGCGGCGAAGGACAGGACGGTGGAAAGCGGCGAGGTCTTGTGCCCGGCGACCAGGGAAAGGACGAAGGTGAAGAACACCAGCGAGGTGCCATCGTTGAGCAGGCTCTCGCCCTCGACCAGCACCGCCAGGCGCCGGGGGGCGCGCAGGTGGCGGAACAGGGCCACCACGGCGATCGGGTCGGTGGCCGCCACCACGGCGGCGAAAAGCATGGCGTGGACCGGCAAAAAACCGGCGGAGATGCCGAGCAGGCCCACCGCCGGCGCCAGCAGCGTCGCGGTCAGGGCGATGGAGATCACCACCCCGGGCACCGCCAGGGACAGGATTGCCACCTTGTTCTCCCAGAAAGTGCGGAATTTGAGGTGGAACGCGGCCTCGAAGAGCAACCCGGGCAAAAAGACCGAGTACATCAGTTCCCGAGTCAGGTGGGGCGGCTGGAAGAAGCGCACCGCGCCCAGCCCCAGGCCGGCGGCGACCAGGGCCACGGTGTAGGGCACCCGCAGCCAGCGCGCCAAAAGCGCCACGGCGGTCGCCACGGAGAACAGGGTCAGGAAGATAATCTCGAAGTGCATCTCCCGATAAACTAACCCATGTCTCTTTGAACCTGGATCAAATTGGCGCTTTGGCGCTCGTCTACCGGTGTTGCAAGAGCGCCATGATGATGTAGATCAGCGCCACCACCAGCCCCACGCACAGGCCCCCCGCCCCCAGGATCACCAGGCCCTTCTGCACGCTCTTCTCGTCGTAAAGATCGCTCTCCGTGTCAAGCTGCGCCACCAGAGACTCGGCTTCCATCAGGCGACCCTTGATCTCGTCCACCCGCCCATAGTGGGGGACGTAGCGCGTGCCGTGCGGCCGGGTCAGGTTGACCACCGTGCCGATGGTCATCATGCGCTGCTGCATCTCCCGCTCGGCGGCTTCCTGCTCCGCTTGACACAGCTTCAGGTCCGCGTCGATCCCGGTCAGCAGCTTCTCCTTGTCCGACTGCTGCCGCAACAGCTCTTTTTTGCGCAGCCCCAGTTCCGACCGCGTACGCCCCAGATCCTGGGTCAGTTGCACGATCGGTCCATCCAGCAGCCCGATCTCCCGCAGCGCCGTCTCGCGCTGCGGCAAAAGCGCCTCGGCCTGCCCCCGCGCCGAGTCCCCCCGGGCCCGCGCCTGCGACGCCGCCTGCGGCTCCTTGGCGGCCCGCGCCCGGGCATCTGACGACTCGGCCACCCGGGCCAGCTTGCGCAGGACTTCGTCGATGCGCGACACGTCGCCCAGCTGCGTGCGCCGCGCTCGGGCGCGCTGCCGCAACTCCCCCTCCAGGCGATCGGCCTCGGTGGACAGGGTGTGGATCGCCTGCTGCTGCTCGGCGATCAGGGTGCCCAGGCGCTGCTCCTCCACGCTGCGACGCTTTTGCAGGCGGTCGCTGTGGCGGGTCGCCTGCTC
The DNA here is from genome assembly GCA_038231615.1 of Polyangia bacterium. GTDB lineage: Bacteria > Myxococcota_A > Polyangia > Palsa-1104 > JAEUJZ01 > JBBRLA01. The sequence continues at coordinate 2,370 of JBBRLA010000451.1, forward strand.
GCGGCGCTCCTCGGCCTGCCGCACCAGGTCCATCTCTTCGGCCACCTGTGGGGTGGCCAGGCGCTCCTCGTAGGCGTCGCGGCCCAGGCCCAGGAGGACCACGTCCAGGGATTGCTGCACCTCGAAGAGGCCGCCGCGAATGCGCGCCTGCTCTCGGCGGCGGGCCCACACCCCTTGCGCCACCGGGATCAGATAGATGAGGGAATCCAGCAGGCCCGGGGAGGACGGCGACGCCGGGATCAGCGGCAGGCGGGCCAGGGTCGGGGGGCGCGGCGAAAGCGGCACGGGGGTCACCAGGCTGCCGGTGTGGGGCAGGCGCGAGGGGCCGGTCACCGGATCGGCGCCGGAGACAAACCCCGGGGGCAGAGACACGGGGCCGGTCAGTGCCGAGGGCATCGGCATCGGCATCGGCATGCCTTGATGAGGCCCGACGGGCGGTGGCGGCAGCGCCGGGATGTTGTTCTGCGAGACCTTGGGGCCGGCGGTCCCGCCCCGTGCGGCGGCCAGCATCACGGCGGCGGAAGGCCCGGACATGGCCAAGTCGGCCAGCGACATCTTGGAGGTCGAGTCGGAAGGCTCGTCGTGCTGGGAGGCGATCACCGGCCCGCCGGTCGGGAAGGTGGAGCTTGGGGAGCTGCTGACCACGGTGGGGCCGCTCTGGCCCAGGGACGCCGAGTCGCGGGCGCCGCTGGCCGGCGAGGCCCTTCCGCGCCGGAAGGGGGTGGGGTCGGCGTCCTTCCGCGATTTGCCCGGGTCGACCCCCGCGGGCACGGGCAGGCCGTCGAGGCTGTCGCCCAAACGGGCAGGGGCGCTGCGCCGGGTGTTTACCAGGCCCGGCAGGGTCGGCGGGTCAAAGAGGGCGGGGCGGAGCTTATGGGCGTGTGCGGGCGGCTGTATCGGCAGGACCATCCCCGGGGCGTGGGGCGGCAGCTTGGTGTCCTCGTCAAGGGCGCTGTCGGCGCGGGTGGGCACGCCCGGGTGGAGGGCCGAGTCGCGCTGGCCGGGGAGCTTGCCGGCGGTGATCACCTTGGTGGCCTGGGGTTCGTGGACCACGGTGTCCAGGGCCGATGGGCTGTCCCCTGAGGGCGGGTCGCCGAAGTCGCCCAGCACGCCTGCGGGGTTGCCGATGACGGTAGGGCCGACAGGGACCTCGGGCGCCTGTGCGCGGCTGCTGCCGGGTCCGAGGCCGAGCATGGTCGGATGCAGGCCTGGCGCGGCAGGGGGCAAGGGGACGACGGAGTTCTGCGCGGTGCGGGCGCCAATGCGTCGGCCACAGTGGACGCACCGGCCCGCTTCGTCCGAGGTTTCCTGGGCACAGAAGGGGCAAAAGCGCATGGAAGAGGGCGGATCGTACCAACGTTCCGCCGGGAAGCAAGTACGGAAGGGAACTAAACAGAAGCACCTGGCCGGGCATCTTTTGGCGTACCTCTCCCCCACGGCTTCGCATGCGCTCAGCCGCGGGAGGGCCCACGCCGACTCGCGAATGCGAGTCGGTGGGGAGTGCCCCCACGCTCCTTCGGTCACGTACAGTAGTACGCTCCCTCAGTCACTGCGGAATGGGCCCACGCGGCTGAGCGAATGCGAAGCCGTGGGGAGCGCCAAAATCTGCTCCGGCCATGTGCTTCTTCCTGAAAAGGCTCTTCATCAACGTGACACTGTCTTGAAGTTCGGCTGGCCCCGATCAATTCGACCGTGGAGATGGAACTGCTGAGAGAGAGCTACCCCTTTCCCTGTTTTTGTTCTCGACGGGATGACTGGACTGGTTTCATCTCCACAGTCGAATAGGCTTCTGCCGTCGGTGATGTGCCAAGCCAGCCGAACTTCAAGACTGTCTAGAACGCTGAACGGTTTGATCGTCCAAGTGCCTGAAAGGACATGTATTTCAGATAAATTGTAATTTTTGTTCAACCTCATAACCGTCCGAAACTACACCGGAATCTAGTCAAACCGTTCAGCGCTCTAGCTGCGGTTGCCGTGTCCGCCCCGGCCGCCGCCTCGGTTGCCGCCGTAGTCATCGCGGTCGTAGCCGCCCCCGCCCCGGCCGCCGCCGTCCCCGCCCCGGCCGCCGTAGCTGCCGCCGGCACCGCCGCCCCCGGCACCGCCCCCACCGGCGCCGCGCTCCCGGGCCAGGCTGACCCGCATGGTGCGCCCGCCCCAGTTGCGGCCGTCCATCAACTGGATCGTGGTGTCGGCGTCTTCCTGCGACTCCATTTCGATAAAGGCGAAACCGCGGGGCTGGCCGGTCTCGCGATCGGTGATGACCTTGACACTGGCCGGATGTCGGCCCTGCTCTTCGAATGCCTCTCTGAGTGATTGCTCGTCTGCGGTATAGGGGATATTACCAACGTACAGCTTTACACAGCTCATCGGATGCGCTCCTCAAAGAGGACGGACCTACTTCGCGACAGGTCGGGAGCGTCGCTCCCCCCTGCCCAGACAGGCATTTTGCCAGCCCACCCTCCACTGCCTTCCCCGGGCTTCTGGTTCTGGTCTCGACGAAAAGGACTACGAAGAGAGAAAACATTGAACCCGGGTCCAGGTTCAGAGTATACGATTTGCCCGGCCCTGACCAGGGCCTTTTCGCAGGATTCCTCCACAGCCTGCTAAGCCTTGGATCTACCAGCTCCGAGGGTTTCCGGCGTTTCCCGCAGTCGGCCGGTCAAATGCCGGGGGAATTCGCCCCGATGGGCCGATGGGGGTGGCTGGAAGGAACGAGTCGTGCTACTTTGCGCACCCGTTTGAAACGTCCCTGACGTATTTCGCCCCAAGTTTTGGACCTTTTTATGGCCCGCTTTCAAGAAGGAGCCAACTCGATGCGCAAGCACCCCCTTCGTAGTAGCCAGCAAGATGCTGCAAACTACGTTCCCGTACACGGGTCGGCCGATGGCCATGGTGGCCCTGGGCACCTTGGTGCGGAGCACGCCGGCGAGGCTGCCATGGCCGGGGAAGAATCCTTCGCCGAGATGTTCGAGGCCTCGATGAAGTCGCCGCGGAAGGCCATTGCCCGGCGCGACCCGGAAATGGGCGAGGTGGTGCAAGGCGAGGTGGTGCAGATCGGCAACGAGTTCGCCTTCCTGGACATCGGGGCCAAGGCCGAGGCGATGATCCTTTTGGAAGAATTGCGCAACGAAGCCGGGGACCTGACCATCCAGCTCGGCGACAAGCTGGAGGGGCACGTGGTCTCGGTGGGCGGGAAGGAAGGCGGGATCGTCGTCAGTGGCAAGCTCCAGCGCGGCGCCGGTCTGCGGGATCAACTGCGCATGGCCTTCGAGCAGGGGGTGCCGGTGGAGGGCCTGGTGACCGGGGTGAACAAGGGCGGCCTGGACATCGACCTGGGCGGGGTGCGGGGGTTTTTGCCGGTGTCGCAGATCGAGCTGCGCTACTGCCAGGACCCGTCCAGCTATGTCGGCCGGGCGATGACCCTGCGGGTGACGCGCTACGACGAGGATGCGCGGAACGTGGTGCTGTCGCGACGGGCGATCCTGGAGGTCGAGCAGCGGGCGATGGCGGCGGCGACCCTGGACAAGCTGGTGCCCGGCGCGGTGTTCAACGGCGTGGTGACATCGGTGCGGGACTACGGGGCCTTCGTGGATGTCGGCGGGCTGGAGGGGCTTTTACACGTCAGCGAGATGGGCTTTGGCCGGGCGCTGCGCCCAGACGAGGTGGTCAAGCCGGGACAGCGGGTCGAGGTGGTGGTGCTGAAGGTCGAGGGAGAGCTGGGCGAAAAGGACCAGGGGATGAAGATCTCGCTCTCGCTGAAGGCGCTGATGGCGGACCCGATGGACGAGACCCTGCAGGCGCTGAGCGAGGGGGCCCGGGTCGCCGGCAAGGTGGTGCGGTTGGAACCTTTTGGGGCCTTCGTCGAGCTGAAGCCGGGGGTCGAGGGGCTGATCCACATCTCGGCGATGGCCGAGCGGCACGTCAGCCACCCGCGGGAGGTGGTGACCCTGGGTCAGGAGATCCAGGTGACGGTGATCAGCCTGGACCGGGAGCGGCGGCGGATCGGTCTGTCCCTGGTCGAGGAGGTGCGGGCGGCGCAGGCGGCGGCGGCGGCGGCGCTGGGCGTGGGCGAGGTGGTGGAGGTGATTGTCGAGCGGGTCGAGCCGCACGGGGTGGTGGTGAAGGTGAAGCGGCCGGAGGCGGCTGCCGGGACGGCGGCGGCGGCCGGAGAAGCACCGGCGCCCAAGGGGACGATCCTCAACGGCGAGCTGAACGTGCCCCGGGGCAGCGACATGAAGCGGCTCTTCCCGGAGGGCAAGCAACTGAAGGCGCTGATCCAGAGCATCGAGCCGGACGGGCGCATCCGCCTGTCGGTGCGGTCGGCGGAACTGGCGGAGGAGCGGGCGAGCCTCTCGTCGTATTCTACCCACACTGCGGCCACGGCGCAGGCCGCCGGGAAGGCGACCATGGGGGAGATGCTGCGGAGCAAGCTGGGCCAGGCGACCGAGACCCCCGCGGCGGCGGCACCGGTGGTGAAGGAGACCAAAGCGAAGGCCAAAAAGGCGACGGCGGCGGCTGGAGAAGTGGAGGGCATGCCGGCGGCGGCGAAGCCGACGAAGTCGAAGAAGGCCAAGGCGGCACCGGCTGGCGAGGCGGCAGCGGCACCGGCTGGCGAGGCGGCAGCGGCACCGGCTGGCGAGGCGGCAGCGGCTCCAGCAGCGGCGGCGGCGCCGAAGAAGGAGAAGGCGGCCAAGGTGGAGGCGCCGGCCAAGGCGGAGGCGGGCGCAGCCAAGGCGAAAAAGAAGCCGGCCAAGGGCGCCTGATCAGAATCCCCGTTCGCAAGAGACGGCCGCAGCATCCATCATC
>JBBRLA010000452.1:0-7166 GCA_038231615.1 Polyangia bacterium
GACCGAGGGCGGTTTTACCAGAATCAACCGGGTTTTCGACGGAAAGCTGGAGGGCCTGCTAAAGGACTTCAACGAAGAGCTGTGGCGGGATGTGGGCTGAGGGCGGCGGCGAAGGCGGGGTTTCCCCCGATCGCCCTTATCACCACCTCATCGTAGAGGCGGATGTTCTCCTCCTCGATGGCGTTGTGCCGTAGGGCGTTGTAGTGCTCCGCGCTCTCGGCACTCACCTCGCCGGCCTGCTCGTTCAAGGCGAAGTAGCGAACCTCACCGGGCCTTTGCTGAAGTTCAAACTCTTTCAGCACGATGTCGCTGTGGGTCGCCAGGAAAAGTTGCACCCCCTGCCGGACCAGGACCAGAAGAAGGCCGACCAGCTCCCGGATCGCCAGCGGGTTGATGTTGGCCTCCGGTTCGTCCCAGAACAGGATCGCGCTGCGATTCAAGGTGTCATTCTGGATCAGCCGCAGCAGCAGCCCGAACTTGCGGAACCCCTCCGCCACCAGGGGGAACTCGATCCGCCCCTGCTCGCTCTCCAGATAGAATTGACCCTCGGCATCGGTGACACGGCCTTTGATCAGCGTCTCGATCTTGCTCAGCATCTCGCGGCGGGCCGCACTGACGGCTCCCCGAGTCAAAGGAACGAAGGCGTGATCGAGAATGTCCCTGTACGTCTCGTCAAAAGGAATCTCCCGCCGCTGGTACAGTTCGCGAAAGCCGCGGCTGTGCGCCAACATCTCCTTGACGGGAATGAAGACCGGGATGCCATCCGCGTCCGCGGGGGGCGTCCACCCATCGCGGAGTTCCGAGAAGCTGTCCCGTCCCTGGTTGCTACTGAACTGAAACGACAGCTCCTTGCCATCGCGCGTGATGGACACATCGGCGGAGTGGCCCCCCCACTGGCGCCGGACCAGACGGCCGAGGCGATCCTCGTCCGGGACGAAGACGCGGAGCAGCTTGTCGGCGAGAGGGCGCTGGAAGCGGTGCGCCTCGCAAATGGCATACAGGAGCTTGAGAATGTGCGTCTTCCCGGTGCCGCTGACGCCGATGAAGAGGTTGACCATGGGCGAGAAGGTCAGGTCCAGGGCGTGAAAGACGGTGAAGTTCTTGAGGCTGAGACGCTCTAACATGATCTCCTCGCGTGGGCGAAGAGTATAGGGGGGCTGATCCGGGGATGCAACCGCCCAAGTCGTCGCTGCGCCGCCCCCCCTGGCGCTGGGGGCGCGGGCGGTGTAAACCAGCCCCGTGAGCAAAACCCAGGAGATCGTCCAGAAGCTGTGGAACCTGTGCCACGTCCTGCGCGACGACGGCATCACCTACCACGAGTACGTCACCGAGCTGACCTTCCTGCTCTTCCTCAAGATGTCCAAAGAGATGGCCACCGAGAAGGAGCTGCCCCCAGGCAAGCGCTGGGACGACCTGCGCGGCAAGAACGGCATTGTGCTGCTCGACTTCTACAAGCAGCAGCTTCTGGACCTGGGCAAGGCCGGCGCCCCGCGGGTGCAGGCCATCTTCGCCAACGCCACCACCACCCTGCGCCAGCCCAAGACCCTGGAGAAGCTGGTCACCGAGATCGACGGCCTGGAGTGGTACGACGCCCGCCGCGAGGGGCTGGGCGACCTGTACGAGGGCCTGCTGGAGAAGAACGCCAGCGAGAAGAAGTCCGGGGCCGGGCAGTACTTCACCCCACGGCCCCTCATCGAGTGCATGGTGCGCCTGGTCAAGCCGCGCCCCCTGGAGTGCATTCAGGACCCGGCGGCGGGCACCGGCGGCTTCCTCATCACCGCCGATCGCTACATCCGCGACCACAACGACCTGTTCTCTCTGCGGCAATCGGTGAACGACTTCTACCACAGCGAGGCGTTCTGCGGCATGGAGCTGGTGCCCGATGCCCACCGCCTGCTGCTGATGAACGCCATGCTGCACGGCATCGAGGGCAAGCTGCTTCTGGGGGACACCCTGTCGCCGGACGGCAACCGCTTGCCGGCGGCGGACGTGATCCTGACCAACCCGCCCTTCGGGACCAAAAAGGGCGGCGGGCTGCCCACTCGCACGGATTTTACCTACCCCAGCAGCAACAAGCAGCTGGTGTTTCTGCAACACATCTACCGGGCGCTGCGCCCCAGCACCAAGGAGCATGTCCGCCGGGCGGCGGTGGTGCTGCCGGACAACGTGCTCTTCGAGGACGGCGTGGGGGCCAAGGTGCGGGCGGACCTGATGGACAAGTGCAACCTGCACACCATCCTGCGGCTGCCGACGGGGATTTTCTATGCGCAAGGGGTGAAGACCAACGTGCTCTTCTTCAGCAAGGGGGTGGGGAGCAAGGACAAGGGGAATACGAAGGAGGTGTGGGTCTACGACATGCGCAGCAACATGCCGGCCTTCGGCAAGCGCACGCCGCTGACGCATGATCACTTCGTGGCCTTCGAGACCTGCTTCGGGGAGGACCCGGCGGGGACCTCGCCGCGGACGGACCAGGGGGAGACGGGGCGGTTCCGGTGTTTCTCGCGGGAGCAGATCGCGAAGCGGGGGGAGAACCTGGATATCTCGTGGCTGAAGGACGATTCGGTCACCCACAGCGATGACCTGCCGGAGCCGGAGGAGATCGCTGCGGAGATCATGGAGAAGCTGCGGACGGCGATGGTGGAGATGGAGGGGTTGGTGGGGATTTTGGGGGAGGAGACTGCTTCGTGATCGAGGATCAGAAGTTGCCTAGCGGATGGCTGAATGTCCGCCTTGGCGATATCGCCGAGGTCCGGCTTGGACGCCAGCGCTCGCCGGACAAAGCCACAGGCGCGCACATGAGACCCTACCTACGCGCTGCCAACGTCACCTGGCATGGCATCGATTTGTCTGATGTGAAACAAATGAATTTCGATCCATCGGAGGTAACCATTTACAGGTTGTTACCCGGCGATATATTACTCGGTGAGGCGTCTGGTAGTGCCAGTGAGGTTGGCAAGCCTGCTGTTTGGGAAGGGCAGATTGAAGATTGTTGCTTTCAGAATACCCTTATTCGGGTACGTACAGAAAAGGCTCTGAGCCCTTGGTTCTTACTACATTTCACATGGAACGCACGCTCTGGGGCATTTGCAGAGGCGTCCAAAGGTATTGGCATTCACCACCTTGGAAGGGAAGCTCTCTTCAATTGGAGAATTTATCTTCCACCGCAAGGTGAACAGCGACGTATTGTAGACAAGGTTCATGCGCTACAAGTCCGCAGCCGCAAAGCCCGCGAAGCCCTGGATGCCATCCCGGCCCTTTTGGAGAACTTCCGCCAGTCCGTCCTTGCAGCAGCCTTCCGCGGCGACCTGACCGCCGACTGGCGAGCCAAAAATCAGGATATCGAACCAGCGTCCAAGCTTCTCGATCAAATACGAGAAGGGCGACGTAGAAAATGGGAACAGACTCAACTGGCCAAAATGACGGCCAAAGAAACCCAGCCAAAGATTGACTCATGGAAAGGTCGCTACGAACCTGCATCGCGTATTGATGCAATCGGATTGCCACCGCTTCCAAAAAGTTGGCAATGGGCTAGTGCTGAAGAGTGCGCATGGGAAATCACCGTAGGGTACGTTGGCCCGATGCAAACGAGTTATGCCCCGAAGGGCATTCCGTTCCTTCGTTCTCAAAATGTGCGCAAGAATCGTTTTGATCCCGATGGCCTGAAGTACATTTCTCCAGCGTTTCACACGCAACTTTCTAAGTCACGGCTGTTTCCGGGCGACTTGGTAATTGTCCGGTCGGGCGCCCCGGGCACAGCTTGTTATATCCCCGATCACCTTCAAGATGCCAATTGCTCTGATTTAGTGATTACAAGATTTGTCGATTTGATTAATCCAGAATTAATCTCATTTTATATTAATTCTACGTTCGTCAAGAACATGATCAAAGACGAGCAGGTGGGCGTTGCGCAGCAGCATTTCAATATCGGCTCGATGAGAAAACTAGCACTCCCCGTGATTCCACTGACGGAGCAGACCGAGATTAATAGGCTGATCCGTACCATGAACAAATTTGTGGATCAACTAGAAGAGAATATGCATGCGTTGCTCGAAAGGCTTCCACATCTTGATGAGAGAATCTTAGAAAAAACATTCCGTGGCAACCTCGTCCCTCAAGACCCTAGCGACGAACCAGCCACAGCCCTATTGGCGCGAATCCGTGCAGAGAGTATCGCCTCAGATGGCCAATCCAGACCGCGACGCGAACCCCGCCCCCAGCAGACAACCAACAACAGGGCCTCTTCATCGGACAACACCCCTGGCGATGACGGCATCCCTATCCCTGTCGACTCCACTCCTGACCTGCCTGTCGCCACCGCCGAACTCGGCCCAACCAAGCCCCCCACCGACCGCTGCCCCATCGAAGACTACACCACCGACGAAATGATGTCCCACTTCCGCGCCGCCAGCCGGGGCGGGGACACCACCGAAGACGACCTCCTGCGCAGCGTCCTTCTCCGCCTGGGCTACGAGCGCCTCGGCCCCAAGGTCACCCCCATCCTCAAGGGCCACCTGAAGGCCGCCGTGGGCCGCGGCATCATCGAACGCGAGGGCTTCTTCCTCCGCTGCGCCACCCCCACCATCAAGCACTACGACGCCGCCTTCCTGATGAAGTCCCTGACCTCCGTCATGCGCAAGGACCACGCCCACGAGCGCGACGAGGTCATCCAGGCCCTCACCGCCCATCTCGGCTACAGCGCCGTCAGCGATGCCATGCGCGAGACCATGAAGACCCTGTTCAACTCCGCCATCCGCCAGGGCCTCCTCGCCCGCGACGGCAAGCTCATCTCCCGAACGGCATAAGGCCCTACGGCGACTTGCGAATCTGTCGCTTGCCGATGCTGTAAGCCAGCCAGCAGGGCGATACGTCGAGTACCTCCGCCAGACATTCGACCGTATCGGCAGCGGGGATGTGATGGCCCTTCTCGATGTCGTCAATCGTGGCGTGGCTCAAGCCGGCCTTCTTGGCCAACGCGCGCAGGGACAACTCCTCTCCATTCGCTCGAGTCGCTTCCTCGGAGTCCTCCGGCGAGCGCCTGCCACTTCTCCTTTACGCTGCCCGGTGGCGCCTTGTTCAACCAGCCGGTGATGTGGATAAAGCGCCCCTTGTCGGTGCCCTGCGGCATGACCGGGCTCTCTCGCGCCGATCAGGTTCCATTGCTCGATGACGGCCGCAGCGGGTTCCTGAACAAAAAACAAAAAACAAGGCCCGTTTTCAGGTTGCCGACCGCGACTCCGTTTTTGGTAGACTCCATCCCATGACGATTCTGTCTCGGCTCAAGATCCTCCGCTACCGGAATGTCACCCCCTGCGAGCTGAGCTTCCATTCGCGTTGGAACGTCCTTCTCGGCGAGAACGGCAGCGGCAAGACGACGCTGCTCAAGCTGCTCGCCAGCCTCTACCGGGACGACGTGCGTGCCATCGCCCCTGACGAGGAATTCGATCTGGAAGTCGAATTCCAGGGCGAGGGCTGGCGGGCCGTCACCCACCTGCAAAACACACTGCGCGAGATCAGCGGTCCCCATGGCCCACGCCGCGATCGCGGCAGGCGTTCTCTGGGGGTGGACATCGAATTGCAAGCGGCACAAGGGAAGGTGCGCTACCGCAACGACCCGGACACCATGCAGTGGAGCATTGCGGTAGGAGGTGCACCTCCCAGGCCCGTGCTCGGCCTGGTCGGCGAACCGGATCCACAGTTCCGCTTCGCGGTCCCCTCCCTGATCAGGGACGCCGCGCGTGCACTCAACGCCAAGGCCATCGATGCGGAACTGCAGACTGGCTACCCGGTTCGCTTCGATGAATCCACGGAATTCCTGGGGCTCCTGGCCCAACTGGAGTTCCAGGTGACCTTTAGAGACGGAATGATCGTCGCATCTGGTTTCGATGGGCCGGTCGGCCCACTGTCCTTGGAGTCGGGCATCCTGTTTGATTCCCAGCAGGGCGTGGATCGTCTCTACCTGTCCGCTGGCGGTGACCAGACCGCCTTTTTGCAAGAATTCTGCCTCTTGACCGGCATTCGAGAGGCAACGTTCCACGGGGAGCGAAAAGTGCGGCACAGCGCCGCGGAATCGTCTCTCGGCGATCTTGTCACCGATGTCTACTCCGGCTTCCGCTTCTCCTTCACCCGCCGCGACGGATCCATCTTCCCTCAGGAGCACCTGAGTTATGGCCAGAAGCGCCTGCTCGGCTTCCTCTGCTACCTAGACGCCGTCCCGCAGGCGGTCATCGCGGACGAGCTGGTCAACGGCCTCCATTATCGCTGGATCAAGCGCTGCGTGGAGCTGATGGGTACCCGTCAGGCGTTTCTGACCAGTCAAAACCCCCTGCTCCTTGACTGCCTGTGGTTCGAGAGCCAGGAGCAGGTGCGCAAGAGCTTCCTGCTCTGCAGCAGCGAGGAGCAGGTCGCCGGCAAGAACGCGCTCACGTGGCGCTTCCTGACCGACAACGAGGCCGAGGCGTTTTACCGGGCCTACAAATGAATATGTCTATGTAGGTCAATGAAGGCTAGACGTAAGCCACGTTGGGCGATTCCGTCGGTGGACTCCCCCGCGTCCCATTGGCCTTCCTCTCCAGAGTCGCCTTGATCGCTGCCAGGGCATGGGGATCAAAGACACAGGATAGGAACCTCTTGCGCCCGCCACACGCGCAGGCCAGCACGTCCACCGCCCACATGATCTTCATCAGCTCAGCCCAGGTCAGCCGGCCCGCGGATCGTGCATGACGGGGACCCGCTTCTTGCCGGCTTCCTTCTCCGCCAGCGCGTCCCCGGGTCGCTCGGCCTGGGTCACCACGATGCCGCGGTCCTTGGCGTGGGGCCCCAGCACGCCGTGGTAATGCACGAGGTGGACCCGCTGCACCAGGTGCTCTCCAGTCACCTGATGACGTTCCTGGACCAGGCCGAGCACCAGGGCCCGGCCTGCCCGATTTCGTCAAGAAGGAATTGCTGGCCTACCTGGACTGCGATCAGGTCACGCGGGCTGCGGTGGCGATCGCCGTTTTTCCGGCCTGGCCCTCGGGGGCTCGAAACCTGATCAACGACAATTACTTTTGCCGGTCAGCGACAACTAGAATTGCCGGTTGGGGCCGTGCCGAATGCGCGTGCGAGGCTAGCGGGTCAAGGAGACCCGATGGTCACAAACGTTCAGGTCGGTTTGCTGAGGCGAAAGC
>JBBRLA010000453.1:0-7166 GCA_038231615.1 Polyangia bacterium
CTCCAGCCGCACCGCCTCCTTCCCGAGCAGGTCGACGGCCGGAAGCACCTGCAAATGCCGTGATGCCATGGTAGTATGCTAAGACACAACGATGGCGGAGGCTCCACACACCGAATGGGAAACGACCGAGACACGAGATCTCTTCGAGACGATCGTCTCGCTACGGACGACGGACGAGGCGGCACGCTTCTTCCGGGACCTCTGCACCCTGTCGGAGCTGGAGGCGATGACGCACCGCTGGCAGGCGGCACAGCTGGTCGACGGCGAACACCCGCACGTCCGGGTCCCCATCGGTCAGCCTGGAAGCAATCAGCCCCGGGACCAGCGGCGAGGTCTCCCGCAGGGGCACCAGCGAGGAAAGCGCCTCCTTGCGCAGGTCGGGATACTTCGAGTCAAGCGCCGCCCGCAACGGCCCAATCGCATCCGCGCCCGCGGTACCGGCCCCGGCATTCGATCGTTCAATGGCCCGCAGCGCGTCCAGCGCCGCCCGCCGTGCCGCGGGGTTTTCGTCGTCCAGGCGTTCCCGCAGGGCGGGCCGCGCCTCCTTGCGCTGGCGCCGTCCCAGCTCGCTGGCAATGAGCGCCCGCAGCTCCGGCTCCCGGTCCCCGGAAAGCGCCCCGAGCAGGAGGTCCAGCGCCTCAGGCTCGTCCAGCTCCGAGAGGGCCCGGATGGCCGCCTCCCTGGCGGGCCGCTGTCCTTGCAGGGACGCTGTCAAAGCATCCAGCCCGTGCTGGTAGGTGACGATCTTGTCCTGGGCGTCGTCCGCGGGGGGCGCCCCCTCCAAGTCCAGCGGGAAGCGCCAGATCGTCCGGGCCTCCCCACCGGCGAAGACCGCGCCGATGCCGGCCTTCTTCCCGGCGGACGAGTGCGGCGGCGCGAAGGCCAGCGCATGCACCGCCTTGCTGCCGGCGGAAAGGGTCCGTGGCTTGCGCCGGTCGCCCAGGGAGTACACCTTGATCTTCCCCCCAAGGCCCGCGGCGAAGATGCGCTCGATCGCCTCGCCTTCGTCATTGGGCTTCTCGACTGCTGGAGGAAGGAGCAACGACAGCACCCCGCCGGCCAGGCCGCTCTCGTCGGCACCGCGGGTCTCGCAGTCGATAGCGCCGACCAGGTACCACACCCGCACCGTGCCGTCCTCGCCGCCGGAGACCAGGCGCCCATCGCCGGTGAAGGCCAGGCACAAGACCGGCCCCTGGTGGCCCGGCATCTCGCGTCGGTCCCCGGTCTTCAGCGCCAGCGAGCGCACCACCCCGTCGTCCCCCGCCGCCGCCAGGTACTCCCCCGGGGCGTCGATGCCCAACGCCCGCAACGGCTCGGCCGACAGGGTGTATTCGACGACCTTCTTCCCATCGGCCACCGAGAACCCGCGCACCACGCCGTCGGCGCCGCAGGTGAAGATCCGCCCACCCGCCGGGTCCGCCGCCACCCCGGTGCATGCGGCCTTGTGGGCGGCCACCGCGCGCAGCTCCTGCCCGCTCTCGCTCTCATAGACCCGCAAAAAACCGTCCGCCCCGGCCGCAGCCAGATGAACACCGCTGCCAGATGCGACCAGCGCCAGCCCCAGCACCGGCGCCGGTACCCCGATGGTCAGCAGCTTCTTGCCCGCGGCGTAATCATAAACCGTGATTTCGCTCTGCGGCCTGGCCCCCGCCCGGGTCCCGCCGATGCACAGGAGCCGGGCGCTGGCGCACAGGGCGCGCAGCTTCTCCATATGCCCTATCAAGTGCGGCAGGTTGGGCGCTTCCCCAGCGCCTTTCCCCTTCCCGTACTTCGAGAGGATGCGCTCGCGATCTTCCTGGGTTGCCATCAGCCTTGCTCTCCGGTCCCGACCGCCAGGCCGGGGTGCGCGTGCCGCAGCCGCGACAGCGCCGCCAGGCACGCCTGCCACTCGCCGCGGGCCAGGGAGCCGGTGAACTCACTCAGCACCGGGGCCACCAGGTGGGCGAAGGCGGCGTCCTTTTCGCCCAGATCGCGGACCATCTCGATGACGTTGCGCTTGGCCTCGCTGGCCGGGATGTGCCGTCGCGGCCCGCCGTCGTCCCGCGGCTCCATGCTCCGGCCCGGGGGCAGCCCGAAGAGCACCCGGCGCAGGAACGCCCGCAGGGCCTCGACGTCGGCAAAGCGCCCCGCGGGGCCGTCCGACGCGGGGGTCAGGTCCAAAACCTTGCCCTTGTGGGCCGTGGGCCGCCACCCAGGCGGCAGGTGCGTCGGGCGGTGCTTCTCCCACAAAATCCGCACCGAGAAGAGCCGCACCTCCCGGTCGGGGCTCTCCATCAGCCAGGCCAGACGCTCGGCACCGCCAAGCCGCCCGTAATGTCGCCGGATCAGCTCCATCCCCACCTCGCGGGTCGAACGCTTGCGGCTCTCGGTGAAGGCGAAGATCCGCCCCGGGTCCAGCTCGTCCGGCTTCAGCGTGACCGCAAGGTCCGCCCCCGGCTCTCCCGCCTTCAGCGTCGCGTCGTAGGCCAGGTTGCGCACCTCCTTGGCATCGCTCTCCGCCAGGTCGTAGACCCGCGTGTGGTAGCCCCAGCGGCGCAGGTCCGCCCGGGTGATCGAAAGAGCGAAGCGGCGCACGTCCGCGCGCGTATCGAAGAGCGCCGGCCAGATGCGCTCGGCGGTGTAGGCCGCCCGGGGAAGCTGGGGCGAAAGGTGCAGCGCCTTGGCCTCGGGCTGCTCCGCCCCGATGCCCGGGTGGTGGCAGCGCAGGTAGGTTTGGGCGAAGACCCGCACCGGCTCCGGCTCTTTGTCATTTTTACCCGTGGCCAGGGCGAAGAGCCGGGCGATCCCGCCCTCCTTGTCGCCAGCTTCGCTAAAATCTTCGGCCTTCATGTGCTGAAGCAGGTAGCGGTGGGCGAACTCGTGGAGCGTCGGGTCGGCCCGGCGGGCCAGCGCCAGCAGCCAGGGCAGCGTCAGGTCCCGCGGGCGCACCAGCTTGGTGTTCTGCAAAAGCTGCAACGCCAGCGCCCGATAGCGCGAATTGAACACCAGCCCCTTGATCCGCTCCACGTCCAGCCCGGGAAGCGATTCGGCCTTTCGCAGCCACTCCGACACGGTTTCGCCGATGTCCTCCCGCACCACCGCGGAAAGGAGCCACGCCGCCCCGACCTCGGCCAGTGGGTACTTGCTGAGCGCCTCGGTGGCCAGCTCCATGGCGTGCTCGTGCTCCCAACGGTTTTCCGTCAGGCGCGGGTCGTCGAGGACCTTGCGCCAGAACGCCGCCCCCAGCTCCCCCGGCCGGTACTTCTTCTTCAAATACTTGTCCGCCCAGTCGTGGCGCTCGTCACCTCCATAGAGCATGTCGATCAAAAAGCCCTCGGACAGCTCGCCCCGCTCGAAGGACTCGTTGAGCGACTTGTCGGCCCACTTGGCGGTCTCGTCGTAATCCAGGAGCCGGCCCAGGAACACCACCCCCAGCGCCCGCGGGTCGCGCCCGGAGAGCGCCGCCGCCGCGAAGGTCTTGGTGTCCTTGTAGTCGGCCAAAAGAAGGTCCGCCAGCCGCCCCGGTTCCAGGTCCTGTGCATGGGCGCGGGCGTACTCGATGGCATAGGCCCGGGCCTTGGCGCTCGGCGACGTCAAGAGCGAGAGCACCGTGTCGTGCAGCCCCAGGTCGCGCAGCTTGCCCTGATGCAGATCCGGCGAAGCTTGCAGGGTCTCGACCAGAAACTCGTGTACCCCAGAAAGAGGCCGCAGAGAAAGCCGCGCCAGCCAGGCCGGCGTGGCGCCGCGCAGCTTTTCGGGAAAATCCTTGCGCAATCCCTGGATGGCAAAGCGGGCCGGCGGGTCCGCCTGGCACGTCTCCAACAGGAAGAGCAGCGGGTCGGCGGAGCGCTTCCACGCATCGGGGAAGGCGCGGTGCTTCAACAGATCGTCGGGCAGCTTGCCAGTAAAGCGATAGGGCGTGAAGTTCTTGCGCGAATCGCCGCACAGGACATGGCTCAGGATGAACGCCTG
This sequence comes from Polyangia bacterium, assembly GCA_038231615.1. GTDB lineage: Bacteria > Myxococcota_A > Polyangia > Palsa-1104 > JAEUJZ01 > JBBRLA01. The sequence goes on from JBBRLA010000453.1 coordinate 3,952, forward strand.
CCCGGGGCGCACGCCGTCTTCATAGTGGCGCAGCACCTGCACCGCGAACTGCGGATAAAGCTCCGGCACCTGCGCCCCCAGATGCCGCAGAAAGCGCCACGCCCGCCGACGCAGGTACACCAGCGTCGCCTGGGTCACCTCGCAAGAGCGGGAACTGGAAGCCTCCTTGTCGAAGCGCCAGGCCAGCACGCCGAACATCTCCGCGTCGAGACGCTCCTCCGAGAGCTTGTAGATGCGCTTGAGCCCGGCCCACATCCCGAAGCGCAGGGTGGCCTCCCGGGCGATGTGCACCAAGGCCGCCCGCCCGGCGTCGCTGCCCTTGTGGTACATCTCGACCAGCAGCGCGGCCAGGGCGAAGCGCGGGGGCGGCGGCAGGTCGGGCTGGGACAGAAAGCGCGTCCAGGCGGCGTGGGCCTCCTTGCGGCGCTGGTTCCGCGGCTTCCACTCCAAGGCGCTGGAGCGCAGGGTCGAGGAGAGCTGCGACACCGTGAAGGCCCCCTCGGGGACCTTCTCCGGTTCCGGGTCCGACTGCTCGATGAAGGCGATGACGGCCCCGGCGAGATCGGGCGAGTCGCTGCCTGCGAGGAGCCGGAGGTCCCCAAGCTCTATCTCATGCGCGTCCATCCGTTGGCCCCTTCCTGACTTGTGGCATGACTATGGGACATACTTGGTACCGCCGATCGCCAATCGAAGTCAACTGTGGACGGCGGGTTTGCGGACGGACGTTCCTTGCAGCGGCCGGATGCTTTTATTGCAGGGTCACGCGCACCACGGCGAACTCGCTGCCGAAAAAGGTGCCGTTGGGGCGCGAGTAGGTGACGTAAAGGATGCGCCCGCCGTCCTGGGAGTACCCGGGCTGCACCAGCGCGTCGTAGGTCCAGCCGCCGTCGTTCTGCTTGTGGTCGGCGATAAAGAGGCGCGTCTGATCGGACCATGGGCCGGTGAGTGCGGGGGCGGTGCGATAAACCACCTCGTTGGAGAGCGGCGCCGAGTAGGCCGCCATCCACGTCGCAGCGTGGAGGTTGTAAAACACGCGCATGTTCAAGGCGCCGTCGAAGAGCGGTTTTGCCTCGGACAGGGCCGACCAGGCGCCGCCATTCCAACCCTGCCACGCGCCCCGGTCCAGCGCCTGTGCCAGCGGCACCCGCGAGAGCATGCACGAGTAGCCCAGGCCGTTCTTCTGGCAGGCGAAGCCATAAAGCAGATCGGGATCCTTATCATCAAGCAGGATCTCGCTGCCCCAGGCGGGTTCGTCCTGGCAGAAGAGCAACGAGGGGTGGTCCGGGCAGGTGTAAAGGTCCGGGCGGCTGGCGATGCCGTTGGCGTCGGTCCACACGGCCAGCGACTGTCCGACCCCGTGGAAGTTGAAGGCGCCCGGCTCGGCGTAGACCAGCCCATAAGAGAGGAGGGCGCGCTTCCGGGCGGCGTCGTATACCGCCGGGCCGGGCCAGGCGGCAAAGCGCGCGCCGCACGGCTTTTGCTGGCAGGGGTCGCCCCGATGGGCAGCGATGATGGCGGCCTCGGTGGCGGTGGGCGGCACCAGCGTCTGGGGCGTACCTTTCTTGTCGGTGGGCTCGGTCAGGCCGGCGATGCCGTGGGAGGCGTCGAAGCCGGGCGCGATGGCGAAGGAATTGGGGTGAAAGGTGGAGCCGTCGACATCGGCGACCGTGACGAAGCTGTCGCCGAAGATCCACACTGCGTGACCGAAGAGGCTCGCGCTCCAGCCGCCATCGCGGCCGACGATGAGCTTCGACTGGCCCAGCAGGCCGATCTCCTGTGCGTCGACGACGACTACCGCGGGCGGGGTGCCGCAGGCGCCCAGACTGAGCAGGCAGGACAACAAAAGGACGGCCCGGCCCCCGCGGGTTTGGGATCTCTGGCGAACGCGCATGGCCAGGTAGTGTAGCACTGCGCGCCGCCGCCGGTCCTGAAAAGCCCGCGGGTCGCGGGATCGCAGATCAGCCGATCAGCAGCACCTGCCGATGCACGAGCGAAAGGCCCGGTCCCTCGCTGGTGACGAGGGCCGAGCCTTGGGTGCTGACGGAGGCGGGGTGTCGCGGGCTAATTGCCGCCGCCCAGGGGGTTCTTGTTCAGGGCGTTCTTGGCGTCGTCGGCGGCCTTGTTGGCGCCTTCCTTGATGAGGCCACCGACCAGCAGGATTACGGCCAGGCCCACGCAGATCAGCAGGGCCTTCTCGGCGCCTTCGAAACCAGCTTCGTCAGACAGGAAGTTGCGGATGGTCTTCATGGGGATCTCCTTTGTCGTCGTTGCAGCGCCGGGGCGCCGTGTTTCGTTGCTCTCGGATAAAGGACATAGCAGGGGGCGTGCCAGGAATGACAAAGGCGAAAAGTCCAGCGATTTCGCGGGATGCATATGAAGAGAGGGGTTCGGATGAGGGCTGCGCCTATCAGCATTCGCCCTCACTGAGTACACCGCCCCGCAAGAAAGCGGCCGCGCATGGAAATCCTCGCGTCAGGGGGGCGCAGGCCGTTGGGGATGATGGGGCGATCGAGCCAGTGGGTTCCCGAGTCGAGGGTGCTGGTCAGGAAGTCGGCGCGCACGAACTTGTAGCGGGCCTTGACCTCGCCGTCCTCCTCGACCTTGATGTAGAGCCCCTCCATGAGGTCGGAGGCGTCGCTCTCGCGGGCGATGCGCAGCGGGTTCAGGCCGCGGGCTTGCGCGGTGTCGCGCAGGGCGTCGCGCCAGCGCGGGCTCTTGAAGAGCGAGGGACCGAGGAGCGCGCGCAGGGCCGACAGGGTCGTGGCCGGCCCAGAAGAGAGCACGGCCACCTGGGTGACCTCGGCGCCGAGGAGCAGTTCCTGCCGGCGATCGGTGGACAACTAATCGCCATCGCGGCTGGCGGCACCGCGGTCGCGATGTTTGATGGACAGGCTCGCTGTCCAGATTCTTTTCACCCGCCCTTGTCGGCTGCCCCGATGTGCCTATTTGAAGGGGATGGACCATTCCGTATCTGCCCTGGAACCCGATCGCCGCCCCGGCGGCCTTGACCTCGTCCCCGACGCGCTGGAAGCCAAGCGGCGCCTGAACAACGATCTGAAGGAGCACCGCCGCCAGCGCGAACTTGGCAAGGAGAGGGCAAGGCGGCGCACCCTGGGTCATGCCTTCGAGCGCGGCGCGCTCTTTCTCCTGATCAAGGAGAAGCAGCTTCACACGGTGCTCGGCTACGCCGACGCCGAGGCGTGCATCCGCCACGA
>JBBRLA010000454.1:0-7159 GCA_038231615.1 Polyangia bacterium
GACGACGACGACATTCTGGTCATCACGCTCTACTAGGCTGCGGCGATCAGCTCGCTCAGATCCAGCCGGATGGGCTCGCCGGAGCGCCGGGGATCCTGCATGGCATGCAGCAGATCCAGGGTCTCGGTCCTTTGGGCGAGGGTATCGTTAACCAGGGCCCCCAGGGTGGCGAAGGCAGGGCGATCGATTTCGCGCTTGCCGTTCTCCCAGCGCGACACGGTCTCCGGCGCGACGTCGAGCAGCTCGGCGGTATTCGCCGAGGACAGCCCGAGCGCCTTGCGGATGAACCGAAAGGCCCCGCCCGAGTGGGCACCTGCTTGCAGGATGTTCCGGGCAATCAGGAGATCCACCCGTTCCAAGATCGGCCCGTCGATGTACGCCTCGCCGCACTGCTTGCAGCACTGGGCCGGCACCGTGATGATGAACCGGTGCCCTTCAACCCTGCGCACGTCAAGTTCAGTCGTGCCGCGGGTGACCTCGCCGCTACAATGGATGCATTGCTTCATGGCCAAGGTAAAGATTGACCGATGATCAAGTTACCGTCAACGATTATGTCGTCCGCTTCCCTCTATAGCACAGCCATGACCTCGCCGGCCCCGTCAATGGCGGACCTTCTTGCCCTGATCGGTCTCTGGCGGTAAAAATCAGTCGGGCCTGGCCTAGCGAATCTGGACACGCTCGCCTTTCTCGATAGCGGCTTCCAGCTCCTTGCGCAGGGTGTTCAGGAAGCCATTCACCTCGTCCAGGTTTTCGAGATAGCCGGTCCCAGCCAGCGTCGCCGGCCGGATGACGCATTGCTTCTTGATGACGGGCGGAGGATCTTCCTGGGGTTGCTCCGCGGCCTTCCTGTGGGCTTCCTCCAGGAAGGTCAGGGCGGCATCGAACTCGCCTTCCGACTGCTCCTCGGACTGGGAAATATGGGCCAGGCTCTCCTCTTTTTCAACCCGTTTGCGCAGCTTCTCCAGGGAAGCCAGGCACGACGTCCGCAAGGCCGCGTCGGTCTTGGCCGCGTCCAGCTCCTTGGTCAGGGCGCCGATGTGCGTGTCGATCTGCACCAGGGCCTGCTTGCGACGATCGGCGATCAGGCCGGCGTTGACCGTGGTCACCGTGGCAACCAGCGCGTCCACCTCCTTGAGCAAGCTGTAAGGGCTCTTCGCCGCCAGGATGTCCCGCATCCTGGACAAGGCCTGCGCGGCCTGCGGGTCCCGCTCCAGCTCCAGGTGATTGAGCTGGAACCGTTCGCGCGCCTTGCGCAGCTTCTCCCAGGTCGCCCGCTGGTGGCCGTAGAAGTGTTCGAGTTCGTGGAACTGCTCGCTCAGGTCCAGCAGATCGTCCTTGTGGCTGTTGAACCGCTCGATAAACTTGCTGCTTTCCTCATCGCCCAGCAGCTTCTTGAGCAGCGTCAGCCCGGTCGTGATTTCTTCCTTGCCTGGATACTCTCCCGTCTCGGCAAGCGGGCGATAGCCGCCCAGGCTGGCTTTCCAGGCGTCGAGCTTGCCGCGCAGGAAGGCGCTCAGGGCATTTTCGGCGTCCGGCCCCATCTCGGAGAACGCATCCTTGCCCAGAACGCGCGCATCTTGCAAGAGCTTGGGATCGGGGGTGCGGCGTTTGAGGATGGAGATCTTGCGCCACTTGCTGGACGCGTTTACCGCCTCGTAGATCTTCTCCAGGGGGATGGTGGTCTGGTCCATGACCAGGCTGATCTCTCCCAGCACCAGCAGGCGGGCCAGGATCAGAACGACCTCCATGTCCGGCCACCCGTAAGGTCGCCTGGTGTAGCGGCCGTCGATCAATTCGTGCAGCACGATGGGGCGGCTGGCCTTCGTGCTCAGGTCGATGAAGGCGCGCACGTCGTCCACTGCCTGCGGATTGCCTTCGGGCGCGGTCAGCGCCAGGGTCTGCTGGCCGATGTCATTGGTGCGCAGGACCGCCTGGATTTCCTTGGCCGGCTCTGCCTGAAGACGCAGAAGATAGCCCATCTTCCCAAAGGTGTTTTCGACCAGGTAGTGAAGCGCCTCGTCCAGCACGGCCGGGGGCGTCGAGGTCTTCTGCTTGAAGGGCTGGCCGGCTACGTAATAGTCGGCACTGACCAGCATGCCCGATAGGAGACCGATCAGGCCATCGCGACGCTTGCGGTTGTCCGCCGCCAAGTCTTTGATGATCCGCCCGGTCGAGTCCGCCAAGGTGCCATCGTTCTTGGTCAGGATGTATTTGTCCGTCTTCTTATACGCGCGCAGCTCGCGGCCCAGATTCTTGTCGTCTGATAGACGACAGAGGACGTGCCCGTTTTCTCGGGTGCTTTCCAGCAGACACTTGGCGTTGTCGTAGAGTGTATAATCGTCGCAGAGCGGGGTGATCACCGATACGTGGAGCGCCCCATCGGCCCGGTTTCCGACCGGATGCAGGTCGCAGAACCGGTTGAATGTGAAGTCCATCTTGTTGGCCGAAAATCGGTGTTTGCGCTGTCCCTTCAGGACTTCATCAAAGATCAACTCGCCGAGTACCCGCGCCTCTTCGCCGCCGCTCAACTCGACATTTTTGATCTCTCTTCCGATATCCCGCTCTTCGTTCGTCAGGAAGAAGTAGTTGTCCCCACTTCGGCTGATGAGGGTCTCCTTCTCCAGCCTTAGCAGGCTTTCTTCGATGCGGCGACGCAGACCCAGCCGATCCTCATCGATCTTTTCGGTGCATAGCGTAACCAAGTTGTCGACGTTTGCTTTCATCTCATCCACGTAGCGGATGAGAAAAAGAACCTGCAAAAGGAGCACGTCGAAGGGCTCCAAGCTGGCATTGTCCCGCGCCTGATCGATCGTCCTCTTGACGATGTTATCGAGAAAACTTTCGATGGAAGGATAGAACCGGTGGAGGGGGACTAGAATCCCAACTTCGTGCTGCCCCAGTTGTTTGCCCGCCAACTGGAATGCGTCAAGCAAGGAACGCTCGCCCTGTGCGAGGTGCAGGCCGGTGGCCCCGGCCTTCCTGATCGACTCGAAGATCTTCTGGACAAGCTGAAACTGGTAGGGGGCGAATGGGTAGTTTTTCGTAAAATCTTCACCGTCGCGGTAGTGACGGAAAGTCATGCCCACGTTGGTGAACGTGAGCTGATGTTTCACGATATCGCCCTTGGTCGTGAAGAGGGCCTGAAGCTCGGGCTTCGCCGATGGCTTCTTGGACAGCAGACGCGATTGAATGACCTCGTCCACGTTCGCGCTGGACAGGGAGAGGCGCGTCTTGAAGCGCCCCTGGATCTTGGAAAAGTCATTCTTCTTGGCCTTCTTCATCTCGCCGAGGATGGCGTCGATGTCTTCCTGGGAAGTCACGACGACCCAGGCCCGGCCGCCGCAGATGACGCCGAGGTCCTCGGTGATGGTCTGCAAGCTCAACATCAGGCCCGAGTCCGACCCGATGAAGCCCCCGACTTCATCGACCAGGAAAAGGATGCGGCGGCTCGGCTCCTTGCTGTCGAGATACGCCTTGACCCATTTACAGAAGTTTTCGACGGTCAGCGCGAAGCCGTCCTCGGCCCCGTCAATCCACTTCTCGGCGGCTTGCAGGCTCTGGCCTAGGGTCTCGCTCAGCGCCTTGGCCACCTCGTCGCGGTTGAACTGATACGCGTCCCGCTCTTGGAGCCAATCGGAACCAGTGGCCGCTCGGTAGGCGTCCTGGAACTGCCGGAGCTTGCCCTTGCCATCCAGGTAGCGCTCCATGTGCGCGATGTGCGGGTGGTCACCGCTGTAGCCCTGCATCTCGTTGAACGACTTGAGAAAGACCTGAAGGATGGCGTCCCGGTCCGTCCTGCGGTCGGCCTTGCTCTCGATGTTGAACAGAATGACGTCGGCGGGCGTGGCCACGGCCCGCTTGATGTCCCCGAAGAACATCGCGTCCTTGATCTTCTTGGCGAAAAACTCCACTGCCTGGCGGCTCTGCCCATCGTACTGGTGGGTCCGGTTCCGCAACAGGTAGGACAGGACCTTGATGAAGTGGGACTTGCCGGAGCCGAAAAAGCCGGACACCCATACGCCGATCTTGCCGCCCACGGAAGCGTCGTGGGGTTGATCGATGGCATCCAGATAGATGGAGAAGAACTTGCGCAGATGGACGTCGAGTTCTCTGGTGACGACAAACTCGTCCAGTTCCTGCCACACGGAGGAGTCGTCCAGTTGCTCGGCCTTTACGACGCCGTTGATGGAGCGAAAGATGTCTCTCTCGAAGAGATCCCGGATGAGCATGGAGTGTCTCGCCTTAGGTAATGAGTTTGAAGGCGCGGTAGTAGTTGGCGTTGGTCAACTTGCCAAAGAGCCGAAGGGACTTTCCGTCGTAAAGCCCCGGATAAAACATCACCAGGGGCGTCTGGCCCATGATCGGTTGCAGGTTGTTGAGCAGCGTGTGCGAGCGCAGGAGCGGCCAGACCGTGCCTACTCCGGAGACCAGGACCAGGTCATGCTGGCTGGGCTGGGCGGCGACGCCGAAAGCGGCGGCCAACTTGGTCTCTTCCAGCGGGCCCTTCAGTGCCTTCTGAAGGCCGGCATCGCCCTGCTTCTGCTGGAGCTGGATCGACTTCTCCAGAAGATTCCGCTTCTTGAGGTGTCCGAGGACAAAGTCGAACAGGTCGATGTGAATCATTCGCAGCGACGGCCGCTGTTTCGGAATATGCTCCAGGAGAAAGCGGATGTGCCCTCGCACGTGCAACTCCTCCTCGGGCGGGTAGTCGAAGATGTGGAACGAGATCTCGTTGCCGAGTCCTGTCCCGCTGAGAAAGCCGTCGGCGGTGATCTTCGGGAGGATCTTGTTGAGGCGCTCGATCAGCGGCTCGCTCATGGAGCGACCTGCATGCACCCGAGGACATAGGTCTCGCGATGCGTCTGCAAGCAGCTCAGCACAGGAGGGGCGATGTGAACGGTTTGCAGCTTCATGGAACGCGTGCTTTCGATGTAACCAGCCTGGGCAATGGACTGGAAGACGGAAGACCGCAACCTGGCAATCGTGGATTCCGACCATCTGCGCATGTCTGGATCTCGTCCTTGACAATCATCGATGAAGCGGTCCCATAACTTGCCGGAAAGGGCGGGGCTGAAGAGGCGGTACTGTTCTCGGACCACCAGGTCCAGGAAATCGCCCAGGAGCGGGCTATCTTTGATCGCGGCGGCAAGAGCGGCGTGGGTGGCAACCATACCTGATCCATCGCGAACAAGGAACCACATATCCCGGTTCATGGTTTTTAACCGCCGCCGTACAAGCAAGGCCAGGCTTCGGGCAGTCCGGCGGGAGCGGGCTTGTAGGACATTGTGGCCCTCGACTGCCTCCCAGAATCCCGTCTCATTGACCTCGCGGATCAACAAGTCGGCGATGACCCGGCTCTCCGGCACCTTGAGCGCACCAACAGTAATGTCGGACGTGTACTTCATGGAGCAGGCCCTAACTTCCCGCCCGCCGCTTCTCCCGCAGCCCCGGCCCGCCGCCATTCTCTTCGATGAACTCGATGCCGGCGTGCTCCAGGGTCCGCTCGATGGCCTCGATGGTTCGAGGATGAGTGGCCCTGGTGCCGTTCTCGAAGTCCACCAGGGTATTGATGTTGACCTTGGCCAGGCCGGCCAGCTCCGTCTGCGACAGGTCCAGCAACGCGCGGGCGGCTTTACACTGTCGGCCCGAGATCGTCATTAGTATTTTTTCCTTATGTTATTAAATTTCACTTGATCTTTAATCCTGACCGCGCCACATTGCTCCTGAAGACAGCGACTGGAAAACCTTGCTGGCACTATGCCAGCCTTCCCCGTGGGCATACAAGTGCCTACACGGAGAGGTTTGTTCTTTACCCAGTCCCATGAAAGGAGGCGCACATGCGAACGAAACAGGTAGAGAAGCCGGAGAACGGGGGCGGCCCCGGCGTGCGCCTGAAGAACCCAGAGAGCGCGGCGCCGGAAGCGGAAGACGAATCGGACGCCGGATAGTCACAGACGCCGGTTGCCTCTGCCGTCGAACCGCGTGGGAACTAGGTCTCACCTGCCAGCGCAAGTGCTTTTTGCCGGAGCCCAGGAGCCAGCCAGAAGTGGAGCGCTTCAAGTTGCGCCAGCAGCGGGCGAATCTCCTGAACCAGGCCGGCCTGCTTTCCCTTGAGCAAGACGCCGAGCGTTCCAGTCACCGGGATCGACAGCAGCTTCGCATACTGTCGTCCCAAACCGTCGTCGAGGGTGACCAAGGGCGCTTGCCGGCGGGTGGCGAGCGCCAGCGCCTCTCGTTCGCCACGGCCCAGATCCGTGATGGCCGCCAGTAGGGGGAGTTCCGGCGCAGTCTCCACTCGTACCCATGACAGGTCCTTCACCTCCGGCAGGAGCACGCCGCCCTGCCGCCCTGCCAAGAGTTCGGCGACAACCCCGCTGGGAAAGGTCACCTGCGAGTACAAGCCGGGAAGCAGTTCCAGCAACCCAAGCTGGTACAGGTATTGGACGGGGGAGTTGTTACAAATGACCTCAAGCGTGCGCGAGGTCATCTGCCAACTCTTCCGGGGTCATGCGGAAGGTAGGAATCCCATAGTCGGCAAGCCGGCTCAAGAAGACCGGTTTGGGGATACCGGCGAACTCGGCAGCCGCCCCCGAGGAGAGCCTGCCCATCTCATGAAGCTTCATGGCGGCGGCGAGGCGGATCTCATCCGCCAGGCGGTCCTGGGTGAGCTTGAGCGCCAGCAGAAAATGTTCGGGTATCGCGAATGAGACGTCTGCCATCTATAGATATTGTAGACGGTACAGGGCCATCGCGCCAGAGGCTTCGCCGGTTCAGGGGGTGAGCGGCCCGTGGGGAATCCATTGCCCATGAAAAATGGGGAATTCATTGCCCATCCGGATGGGCAATGGATTCCCCACGCTACCGCTGCTTACGAAACAGGTAGAGAAGGCGCGGGTGGTGCTGCTCCGCGTACTTCCAGCCATCGACGGGTCCCCAGCCCTCGTTGCGCATGCACTCCACCAGCTTCTGGGTGTCGTAGCGCTTCAGGTGGATCAAGGAGAAGGAGCGGGCTTCTCCACTCAGACAGGGACTTCGGCCAGAGGGGAGGAGATCGATCCGATCAACTGAACTGGCAGCCCGTGGGGGGCTCCTCGATGGAGTAAAGCAGAAGCCGCCCTTCTCTTTGTAGCTTGCGATCGTTCAAGATACGACAGGCGTC
>JBBRLA010000455.1:0-7152 GCA_038231615.1 Polyangia bacterium
CAAATAGCTCGTCGAACCAGCCCCGCACGTGGATCAGCGAGCCGAAGCGTCCGGGGTAGTCGGGCTGATACTTGGCGGTTTTGAAGTGGCTCTCCACGAACGGGTTGTCGTTGCTGACGCGAGGTCGACTGAGGCTCTGCTCGACCCACAGGTTGGCCAAAAGCTGCGTCATGGACCCCGAGGTCAGATCCTTGTGCTCGGATTGAATTCAGCCTGGGAGACGGACGATCCCGGGCGAGCATTCACCCGAACGCACTCGCCCGCGACCTGCAGGAGGTCAGCGAGACCGAGCTGTACTGGGAGAGCAGGATCAAGATTGCGATCTGGCACCATGGGGCCCGGTCAAGACCCAAGTCCGCGATACCAGATCGCACTGTGGCACGATCGCGAAAAGGGGGAGCGCCCGGCGCCGCCAGACCCCCCGGAAGAAGCCTGACCTTGGCCCCCCTGCTCGTTCAACCCCGACGCCCGCGCCCGATTGAAGGGGCGGCAGCGCAATTACAGGGCGTATTGGGCGCCGACCAGGAACGAAAGGGAGCGCCACAGCTCGTTGTGATCGCCGCCGAAGCAGTGGCCGGCGCTGTAGAAGCCGGGGCCCAGGTGCAGGTCGGCGCTGGCGGAAAGGGCCACGTGGGGCGAAAGGAAGTAGCGCGCTCCGCCGCCCAAAACGGCCAGGGGTACGCCGACCCCGCCATCGTCGCAGCCGTCGCGCAAAAAGACGAAGGCCACGCCGACGCCGGCGCGCACGAAGGGTACCAGAGGGATGCCGGTCTTGAAGGTGAGCTGCAAGCCGGCCTTCACCTCGAAGTCGCTGCCGTAGCCGATGGCGGTGCACTCGTAGGGCATTGTGGCCCCAGGCCCGATGAAGCAGACGCCGTTGCCGGGGCCGATGTCCAGATCCAGGTCGCCGAAGAACCACAGGCCGTACTGCCCGTCCCGGTAGCGGGCGAAGCGGTGGGTATAGCCGAGCAGCAGCTTGAAGCCGCCCGGGGTGTACCCGCCCAGGCCGATCTGCGTCCCGATCTGTGCCTCAAAGGCGATCGGCGAGGGGGCTTCGTAGGGCCCGTGCAGGAGTTCGGCGCGGCCAGGGGCAGGGCTCAAAAGAGCGGCGCAGAGAGCCAGGTGGGCAAGAGAAATGAAGGCGTGCGGCTGTGTCATGTCGACCCGTATGTGGCTGGAGACGGTTTATATAACGCCCAGGCGGGCGCGGGCGCCAGTTTTACACCTCGGCTCGTCCCAAAAGTGTCGATCGACAAGTGGATCGGGGGAGAATCGGCGACGGGGTTTTTCTAAACCTTGGCGGCTAGGATGTCGTACTTCTCGATGTTCGGGGGCGAGGCCAGGAGATCGCTGGCCTTGGCCATGAGCGCCGCGGCCAGGCGCCCGGCCAGGTGGGCGTCGCGGCCGGCTTCGTCGGCGAAGACGTCGAAGATGGCGAAGGTGTGCGGATCGGAGCGGACGGCGTACCAGTGGGCGGTGGCCGGCTCGGCCTGCATCAGGGCCAGGCCGCCCTTCAGCATCTCGGCGACCTCGTGCTCCTTCCCGGGCTTGGCGATGAGACGGACGAAAAGACCTACCTTCACACTCGGCTTGTCGCTCATGAGGTTCTCCTTTTTCTATTCGATGCACCGTGGCGCCTACGGCGCTTCACGATCGATGACGTCCAGTTCGGGATAGTGACGAAAGATGCCCTCCTGGTTGAAGGGCAGGCGGCGCTCCGATTCCAGGTAGGCCTGGATGCGGGGGCGATTGGCGATGCGCTCGCGCAGGGACAACAAGCGCGGGATCTGCGGGGCCAGGTGGGCCATGGCCCGGGGAAAAGCATAAAGCAGTCCGCTCATCACCTGGAAGGCGGAAAGGTCGACATAGGACAGGCTGCGGCCGACGAGGTGCTCGCCGTCCTGGGCAAGAAGTTGCTCGAAGTAGCCGAGAAACTTGGGCAGGCGGTCCTTCACCAGATGGGCGGCGCGGCGGCGGGCCTCTGGGCGCTGGTCCTCATAGGTGAGGCCGGAGGCGATGGGGTGGTGGCTGTCATGGACCTCGGCGACCAGATCGGCCAGGGTGAGCTGGAGTTGCAAGGCGTGGAGGCGGCCGGGCTCGCCCTTGGGCGCGAGGCCGTGGCGCGGACCGATGTAGGACAGGATGCAGGGGGTCTGGGAAATCAGGAGCTTGTCGGATTTCAGCACCGGCGAGGCGAAGTGCGGCGGGCCGTCCTTGCCGGCGAGAACCTTCATCAGAACCTGGGTGCCCCCACGAGGCGCGGGCAGTCGGGCGATGTCCAGGTAGGGGGCCTGGGCCTCTTCCAGGACCAAACGGATGAACTCGCCTCGCCCCTGGACAGTGGGCCAGTAGTACAGTTCGTAAGGCATCGGCATGGGCGGAATTTGCTTCAATCCGCCGGGCAGGTCAAGCTCGACTGTGAAGGACTGGCTGGGGGCCTACTTGTGTGCGGGGTCGCCGGGCTTCTCGCAGGCGCTGGCGATGACCGACCAGTGGCCGTCATACACGGCCGGTCCGGCGGCGTAGGGCAGGGTGCGGGACAGGGCTTCCAGGCCGGCGATGCGGTCGCGGGTCAGGGGATGGGAAGAAAGGAAGCGCGCCCGCGCGGGCAGCTCGATGCCGACCCGTTCCAGCATGTGAAAGGCGGCAATCATGCCCGCGGGGTCGATGCCCGCCGCGGCCATCCGGCGCATGCCGTCCTCGTCTGCCTGGGTCTCGTCCCCACGCTGGTAGCGCAGCTCGGAGAGGGTGGTGGCCATGCCCAGCAAGCTGGTGAAGTCGCCCGCCGCGATGGAGAGCAGGGCGCTTTTGGACAGGGCGCGGACGACCCCTTGGGTGGGGTGGCGGTGGCGCACGTGCTCGATCTCGTGGGCCAGGATGCCGGCCAGTTCGCCGGGGGTTTGGGTGCGCTGCAAAAGACCGGTGTTGACGATGAGGTAGCCGCCGGGGATGGCGAAGGCGTTGACCTGTGGGTCCTTGGCCAGGGTGATTTTTACCGGATAGGGCAGCGGGGGACGGGCCGCGGCCAGCCGGTCGGCGATGCGGGTAAGGGCGGCGTTGGCCGCCGGATCGGCGCAGCGCTGGTCCACGGGGGCGATCTGCGTGAGGGACTGCTGGCCAAGCTTCTGCTCCCACGAGATCGGCATGCGCTGGGCCACCTCCCGGGCCAGCGCCGGCAGGCCGAAGACGTAGCCGCCGACCAGGGCCAAAAGGGTCACCCCGCCGGTCCACAGAAGCGCCTGGTTGTAATAGAGCGGCCGGCGACCCAGAAGCAGCAGGAGCTGCCGGTCCTTTGTCACCAGGGCCTCCAGGCCGCGTTCGAAGCGCAGGTGCTCCCGTTCGAGGGTACCGTGGACCTGCCGGTAGGAGCCCCGGGACCAGCGGATGGGCGGACCCGGGGTGTCGGAGGGGCCGGCGTCGCTTGCCGGGGGGGCCTGTTTGCGGATCAGGAGGTCGCGGCCTTCCACGGTGACCTCGACCGGCCATCGGGTGGAGTCCTGCCCATCGAAGTAGGCCGCGCTGTGGCCCATGGATCAGATCCCGAAGCCAGCGCCCACATCCAGGGCGTTGGCCAGCTCTTCACCGGTGGCGGAGGCGTACTGCAGGTCCTGGCGGACCACGCCCAGGGGCCCGTGCAGGGTGACGACGTTGCAGTGGAAGCGCACCAGGCGGCACATCGCCCAGGGCAGGGCCAGGCCGGCGGTGAACAGGACCAGGAGCCCGTTGGTCAGGGCAATGCCGAAAAGGCCGCCGCCGGTGATGTTGGACTGGAAGCGCAGCCCGCCCAGGCTCGTGTGGGCCATCGTGTACCGCTGGCGCTCGGCGATATACCACAGCCAGTAGATGCCCAACGTGACGATGCCCAGGAAGAAGGCGCGCACGTAGGCGCCCATCAGGTCCCGGCCCTCGCCGTCGTAGGAGAAGCGGCGGTCGCCGTAGTAACTGTTGCTGACGAAGAAGCGATGCAGGTCGTTCATGAAGTAGGGCGAATAGAAGCCCAGGGTCAGGGCGGTGAGGAAGCTGCCCTTGAGGAACATCTTGAGCAGGTCGCCAGCGTTTCCGCGGAAGGAGAAGCGGATGCCCCGCAGGGACGATCTGCTGAGCAGGTAGCGCCGGGCGCCGACCATGGCGTAGGGAATGATGCACAGGACCCCGATGTAGACCAGGAACACGATGACGTTCAATATCGGCGAGTTTTTGCCGAGGATCGCGCCGAATCCGGCGATGACCAGGACCAGGGCGACGATGCAGCCAGCGACCTTCAGCCACGAGAGCAGGAGTTCCTTGCCGGTGCCGTGGAAGGCGAAGCGATCCCCGTCCAGATCGAGGTGGCTGTAGAAGAAGTTGCGTACCTTCACCTTGCCCCAGAAGTGGTATATGCCCAGCGTGAACACGGTGAGCAGGGCGTTGACGATGAGGATGCCGAAGAGGCTGCCGCCGTCGCCGTGGAACGAAAGGCGGCGCACGGCGTTCTGGTCGGCCGCCGGGGCCGCAGCCACGACGCCGGGGGGGCCGGGCAAGGTCCCCTGCATTCGGCCCGCCGGTTGGATCTGCCCGCAGCGGGAACAGATCGTCGACTCGGTCATCGGGGCGCCGCACTGGTTACAGGACATGTGATCCTCCCAAAAGGTGTCTTACAGTCTATGCCCATGCGAGCTGGGCCGTAATAATTTTCTTTGTGACCTGGGCCGCCCCGAGGGAGAAAAACCGTGAAAAGACATAGTGGACGGGAACTGCTGGACGACATTTTCTTCCGCGGGGCGCGCTATCGGGCGGCGGGCAACCCGACTCTGATGGAGATCTACGCCGCAGGGGTGCACGGCTTCACCCTCTTTCGTCGGGGCATGGCGGGGCCGTCGCGGGCGTCGCAGATGGCTTTTGTCGGGGAATGCGCTGGCACCGGTGCCGGCGCGGGAGAATGACGATGCGGCGGATCGCGTGGATGGGGGTGTGGGTGCTGCTCGCCGGGACGGGACGGGCCGCGGCGGAGGGGCCGGCGTGCGCGCTTCCGCGGGCCTCGGCGAAGTACCCCCGGTTAAAGGGGCTTTTCGCGGATGTGGATCGGCTCTCGCGGCTGGGGGCCGAGGGGCGGACCTCGTTCGACGAGCTGGTGGCGCTGGGCCGGGAGGTGGACGCGCGGGCCCGCCGAGACCTCCCGGCGATCCAAGCGGTGGGCTGCGGTCGGGAGGATGGGGTCGGAGTTCCCGGGGAACTGACCGGCTGCCTGTCGCTGATCATCTGGGGGTGCGAGGCGGTGCCGCCGGTGCTGCGGCTCTCGTTTCTGGAGAAGGCGCGGAAGGACCGGGCGCAGGAGCTGATCCTCTCGCTGCAGCCGGGACCGGCGGGGGACCGGCAGGAGGAGTTTTTGTTCCACGGCAAGAATTTGTTCCAGGTGTGCTGCGGGGACTTCGGCTGCCAGAACGGCGGGGTGGGCGTGCCGAGCCTTTTGGCGGACCGGACGGGTCTTTTCGGGCTGGTGGAGCTGGCGTCGCTGGGCGGGCCCTACGGGGAGATCGCGCTTGTGACGCTGGAGAAGTCGGGGGCGGCGCTGGCTGCGACACCCTCAGGCGCGCGCTGCACCTGCGTGCCCGGCGCCGGGGGCCTCTCGCAGGTGGCCGCGACAGTGCGGGGGGTACTGGCGACGGCGCCCGCGGCGGCGGAGACGGGGAAGACGCCACGGCAGCGGCGCATCCGGGCCGCGCTTTCGGCGATCGCCGAGCGGCTGAAGCAGGGGCTACCCAAGCGGGCCTGCCCTACCCCGGGATGAGATGCTCGAAATGGAAGCAAACCAGGAACCGCGGTGCCTACGGCGCTTCGCGAGCCAGGAACCGCGGCGCCTACGGCGCTTCGCGAGCCAGGAACCGTGGTGCCTACGGCGCTTCGCGAGCCAGGAACCGCGGCGCCTACGGCGCTTCGCGATCGATGAAGACCCGCACCTCGGCCACGGGGACAAAGCCCAGCCGCAGGAGGATCGGCCGGGACATCGAACTGGCCTGGGTGACCAGCATCGGCGTCCCCCGGCGCACCGCCTCGTCCCAGCGGGCCCACACCAGCGCCCGGTAGGCCCCCGCCCCCCGGGCATCGGAAAGCGTCGCGCCCCCGCTGAGCACCACACCCGCCGGGGTCAGGGTGGCATCCGCCGCCGCCACCGCCCGCCCGTCGATCAGCGCCAGGTAGCGCTCCCAGGTGTCGGTTGCCTGGTAGCGGGCGAAGTCGCGCTCGGCCTCCGCCTCGGCCTCGTCGGGGTCGGCAAGCGCCTCCTGGCCGAAGCACAGGCGGAAGATGTCAGTGCTCCTCCGATAGTCGGCCTCCGCCTCGACCGGCCGCACCTCCACGGCGGCAGGGCGCTCGGCGGCGGGGGGTGCGGCAAGGACCATCCCGGTAGCCACCGGTTCGGGCTCGTCGGGGGTCATCCCCAGGGCCAGCAGGCGCTCGCACAGGTCCGGCGGCGTCGACGAGGGCCCCACCTCCCAGGTGGCGCTGGTCCGGCCGTGCTCGCGCAGGAGCTGGCGCACTTCGGCCACCGCCGCGGCCACCTGGTCCGGGCGCAGGCGCAGGCGCTGCACGATGTTGAAGTGCGGGTCCATCCCCGGCGCCAGCGTCACCACGTGGCTCTCGCTCATGAGGCGCAGGTCCCCCAGGCGCAGGGGCAGATGGGTATTCAGGTCCTCGGCCATGCGCAAGACCGCATCGGGGAACCGGGGGGACGCGGGCGGCATGAGCGCATTGTCGCTCAGGCCGCGACGGGAAGCCAGATGGGGCGTCCGGGAAAGGCAACCAGGTCCCCGGCCGGCGTTTTCCGGCTTCGGCTCCGTCTGCCAGGGTGGGCAGTGGGGCGGATCGGTGGTGCCAGGTCCCCGGCCGGCGTTTTCCGGCTTCGGCTCCGTCGCGGGCTTTGGGGCCCTTGCGGATTGCCACCTCGTGCCATACATAAGTCTCCGCCCCATGACTTCGCCTTCTGAAGAAGAACTGCCCGTCGGCGGCGCATCCACTGGATCCGGCCCCGGCTCTGACGCGGGCCCCGCCGACCTGCTGGAGGCCTCCCTGGACGCCGCGGTGAACGTGGTCTCCGCCAGGGAGGGGCTGGGCCGCCTGGTCACGCTGCGCAAGCAGGGGCAGCCGCTGGTCCGGGTGCAGGGCTGCGAGGGGGCG
>JBBRLA010000456.1:0-7126 GCA_038231615.1 Polyangia bacterium
ATTACCGGCAGAGTTTGCTGAGCATCGCAATCACCCGATCAAGCAGCTCATTGCCTCGCTGATAGGCGTCGAGCCGTTGAAAGGTCGCCATGGGCCAAATCATCGGTAGGTCCGGCTAAAAGTTGCTCACGCTCACGCTCACGCTCACGCTCAGGGGGCCCCTGATTCAGGTAGGCACCCGCGGGAGCCCGGGAGCTGTACGCAGTAGCCACCTCCCCGGCCCCTGAGGTACCATGCGAGACCATGCCGCCCATCTCATCTCAACCTTCCCATCAGGCCCCCCCACGCCAGGTCATCCGCTCCGCCCTCTCGGCATTCGTCCTTCTTGCCGGCCTCGGGGGTGGGCTCGGATGCCAGCCCAAGCCGCTGCCGCCCAAGCTGCCCCCCAAGGAGGTCCCGCACCTTTCGGCCCTCACCGACACCGACGGCGAGCGCGGCAGCGTGATCGGCGACGCCGTGGCCGCCGGCAGCAACCAGGCGCGGATCGCCTACGACTGCGGCCCGGCTTTCGGCAAGAACGTCGAGGGCTCCGGCACCGTCAGCCGCACCATCTCCCGCTGCGAAATGGACACCACGGCCCGGACGGTGGTGCTGGCCAGCGAGGACCAGGAGGACTGCCCCGGTTTCCTGCTCACCCTGGTAAACTACCACGGGCCCGGGACCTACAACACCGCCTCCCTGGGCCCGATCGGCTTCGGCATCGCCAAGGTACGCCAGACGGCGTGCAACTGGGAAGGCAACCTGTGCCTCGACTGGAACGGCGCGCAGGGCCCGCACGGCAACACGAGCTGCACCATCGAGATCAACAGCGACGGCGGACTTCAGTACGGGACCAGCGGCGCCGTGATCAGCGGCACGTTCGTCTGCTCGGCCTTCATCAGCCCCTTCACCGGCTGCGCCGGTAACAACAAAGCCGTCGCCGGCTGCGGCGTCACCCGGGCCAGCTTCTCGGCCGCGGGCTGCTCCGCCACCACCGTCGTGCCGGATGCGCAACCGCCCGGCAAGAAGCCCAGAGGCAAGAAGCCCAGGGCAGACAGATAGGAAATCGCCTTTTGCCGGATTTCGCGCGTGATCGACTTCAGCGAAGTCCGGCGAGCTTTTCCTCTTCGGCAGCTCAAACAGAAATGGGAAGAGACCCTGTATCCTAGGTTTGTAGGAGCAAGGCCCAGACCTTGCGTCCCTTGGGCGTCGTGACCTCTTCCAGTCGAGTGCGATTGGGCAGGGGTGGGGCGTCGGGGGGGCGGATTATGACCAATGCTTCCTCCGGCAACGGAGGTCGTCCATTCGCTTGATTGTCGAGGGCTGTAAGCGCCCAGGCGGAAGGTTCCTGGACATGCTCCAAGAGGAGCTTGAACTCAAAAAAATCGCGCATGCCAATCAATTCAGATGGAGAGGGCATTGAAATGCTGACTTGGTTGACATGGATAAAGCAACGGTCGTTCCATAAATCACCACTAAGTTGGAGGGTTCGCCCAGGACGAACTCGATGTAGATAGGCTAGCATCAGAATCCCCGGCGCTGAGGGGGCATGCCGCAGCGACCCCAGGTAGCGTGTTCCATCGGTACGCCAGAACTCCGCGAATCCCTGAAGTAAGTCATGGATGTTAGCAACGGACGGAACGGATGGGAAATGGCGGGCCACGCCATTCGACAGCCAAAATGCTCCTGGGGACGTTCCGGCTGGGCTGGAAAGGACCGCATCCCACAGATCGTCAAGCCTGCCCTGGCGCCGCAACATTTGATATGCATTTTGTGCAACGTGATCCTGGCTGTCTCCTGATGCCTTGACCCCTAGATCGTTCAGGATCTGCAATCGTAGCTGTTCATCCATCGTCAAGAACGCTGCTTCCAACTCCCCCGCCAGTCGGTTGACCAGCGACGGCTGACTCGGCTCCTTCTTCGGATAGTAGAAGACGTGCCCATGGTCAGGATCGTTGGGGAAGACCTTCCCGTCCACGGTCCACGGGTCCGCGCCGCTGCCGAACGCATAAGGGGAAAGCCGTACGCTGTGCGCCCCCGCGTCGATTTCGCCGACGAAGCACCCGTTGGGCCAGCGGCTTCCCTGGTAGCCCGCCGGCGCCGCGATGTGGACAAACCCGCCCCGCGCCGATTGCTCGGCCCGCACCCTGTCCTTGTGCAGGTGCCCGCGCAGCACCAGATCGAAGGACCGGTCCAGGTAGTCCTCGATGTGCCCGCGCTCCTGCTCGTTCAGCCACTCCAGCGGGTGGTGGAAGAGCGCGATGCGCACGGCCACGTCCGGCTCCTCTGCGATGCGCTGCCCGGCCAGGTCTACGCCAGCCTCTCCCATCCATAGCTTGTCCTGGTCATCGTCGCCCACGGCGAACCAGGCCGAGTTGAATGAAGCGACCGCGACCCGTTCCCCCCGGACCTCGACCACCTCCACCGCGTTTACCCCGACCGGCAGGCCCAGCGCACGCCCTTCGCCCAGAAGTTCCTTCATCGCCTGCCCATAGGCCGCGAATTTCTCCACATGCCAGCGGCGATTCGCCTCTTTGGTGAAGAATTCTGTGGCCTGCTCATCAGTCGCCAACGTACGCAGCAGCCACTGACCGGCGCGACGATCCGCATCGTGGTTTCCTGGCACCACGAACACGTGGCTTTGGTCCACCTGGGTCACCCGCAGCAGATTCTTCAAGAAGGCGACAACCTGTCCGTAGTCGTCGCTGTGCCCGGAGTGCGCCAGGTCCCCGGTGAGGAAGATCAGGTCCAGGGGCTGCTGCAAGTGGCCGAGCATCGCCAAGAGGCCGCGCAGCACGCGATCCTGATCGTAGCCCCGATCTTTTCGCAGGTGAAGGTCCGAGAGATGAAGAAAGCGGATCGGTGGCTTTGCTGGAGCGGACAGGGCCGCCTCGGCCGGCTTCGTCTCCAGCCAAAGCGCCTGTAGATCCGGCGGGACCGCATAGCGCTCCGCGGTCCAGGAATAGAAATCCGGCGCGTGCTCTCGCAGATCCTTCTCGGTCCGCGCCGATACCAGCAAGAGGAGCGGACCCTTGAGCGACCGCAAGTCCTCCCGCTGCGCATTGATCGTCCTCGCCGCCGCGCGCAAGGCCAACTGGCCCTGGGGCTGGAAGCAGTAGAGGCTGGCCGAAGAGTTCGGTCCATCCGCTGCCCGCACCCACCGGGCCGGGCCATCGGTCCCCAAGGCCGGACCCGGCTCCTCTTGCAGGATACTCACCCGCAGACCCCGCTGCTCCAGCAGGCCGGCTACCGCCTCTTGCCGCGCCGTTAGATCGTCATGCTCCGGGAAGACCAGGAGAAGCAGAGTGGGCTGCCCCTCGCTCAGACGGACGCGCGCGGCCAACTCATCGATGAAGGTCCTGGCGCTCACCCTCCCCGGCCCTCACGGGAGGCGACCAGCCGTCGGACCGGCAGCGGAAGATCGTACCAGACGCTGCCGTTTCGATACTCCACCACCCACAAGCCATAGAGCAGCATCTTGCCGATGTCGTCGACGTTGTCCAGGCGGTGCTCGTCGCGGACTCGCAAAAGGGCCGGCAAGAAGCGATCCTGATAGACGCGGCCGAATGACTCCCGCTGGTCGGTGATGGCCTCCTCGACATGGTGCCGGGCGATGTGCGGCGATTCGTGGACCATGGCCTTGACCAGGCTGGCCTGAATGAGCCGAGCCAGCTCGCGCAGGTTTCCTCCGGAACTCTCGATGGCCAGATCCACGGCATCCGGCTCCATGAAATCCGGGCTGACCTGATCGATGCGAGTGTGGACAATCTTTCGCAGCACGTCCCAGCCCGCGGCGAAGCGGGTGGGGTGGTTGGACTTTGAATCGAGCGATTGGATCCGCACCGCGGGCAGGACCGCGTTGTGAGCGTTCAGGTAGCGCTCGCTCAGGTTGTTGAACGTCGGCTCATAGACGACCGAAAGCGGGATCGTCAAAATGGCCGATCCAGGTGCCTCGACCATCGGTTTGCGCTTTTCGTCGAGGAAGAACAGTCGGGCCTGCTCCGGCGGCAGCTTGTCCAGACCGTCCAGGATCACCACCGGTTCGGACTCGGCCATCTCACGGAGTAGGGCGGAGAGCAGAGCCAAGGGGTCCTTATCCCCGCCCTCGCTGACCAGGATGCGCAGGGCTTGACGCAGGGCAGAGCTGTCCCGGGCGGTGGAAAGGAAGGACTGGATCCGCTGGGCGAGCAGCGCCGGTCCGGCCGCCCGATTATCGGTATCGGTGAGATCCTTGAGCCATTGTCGGCAGCGATTCAGGATGGGGTCAGGGACCATCCGCTGGCTGCGCACGGATTCGTGAAGAACCTCGCCCAGGACAGCCAGATGCATCTCGGCAGGACCCAACTCCTGAACGGCGGTGGCGAGTTCGAGGTTGACGAAGACCACCAACCGTCCCTTGCCACGGAACTCCCTGGCGACATCCAGGAGGAGCGAGGTCTTCCCGCAGCCGGGCTGCCCCGCGATCAGCAGCTTGACGTCATTTCCGAGGAGCAAGGGCGCGGTGAGCTGATGCCGGAAGTCCGCATGGACTTCCGGCAGGTAGTGAGCGCCCGGTCCCTGGGGGTCTTGTTGCCGAAAGATCGGGTCGAATGCCTGGCTAACATGACGAAAGGGAATGATATCGAAGGCCATGGGCCGCCTCGTGCTCCAGATTCATCCGCGATAAAGATTGCGTCAGGAGTATAGGTGGGGCGGCCGGCGACAGCAAGCTGACCACCGGCTGGCCCGAACCCCGCCCTCACTCATTCTTCCGCACCCCCCTTTTCCGGCCTCGCTTCCGGGCCCCCGCCTACTTCCCCGTCCCCGCCGACTTCGCCTGTGCCGCCCCCTTCGCGCCACGCGGCGCGGGTCATGAAGCATGCGGCGGAGGACATGCGCAACGCGGGGTTTTACCCCGAGCCTGCGCTAACGTGCACGAGCGCCGCGGCGCGGAACATGCCACCTGCGTGGGGGTCCTCGAAGCAGGCCCCCCCGGTCCTTCAGGGTCGGGTCCCCCCCCCTTCGGGAAGGGGGTAGGGGCCCATCCCGAACGCCCCATCCCTCCATCGTCATGGCCCTTCCCCCCGTCTCCGGAGGCCCCCCCCGCGTATGGGCTGCGCGGTCCCGCATCATGCATGTCGGCGGGCGCAGGGGGAATGCTCGTAACCGCGTGGGCAATGTCCGCAACCGCGGGTGGCATGCTCGCGACCGCGGGGAGAACGCCAGAAACCGCGGGGAAAACGCCAGAAACCGCGGGGAAAACGCCAGAAACCGCGGGGAAAACGCCGGCTTTGCCAGGGCGTCAGCCGGTCGGAAGGGCGAGGCGGCTGAAGCTGGCCACTGACTCGGCCTCCCGCTTGGATGTAGACGAGTGGTCCAAACCATGCTAGCGCTGGCTTCGATGCCTCGCGTGTACCGCGCCATGACCATCGACGGATCTGGTCCGCTCGTGGCCGCCACCGCCAGGGGACTGGGCGTGCGGCCAGGCTTTGTTCCTGCTAGGCGAGCGAGACGAGGCGGCTACCTTGCTGAAGGCGGCGATCACCCTGGGCGGTGAGGCGCTGCGCCAGGCCAAACTGGCTGACTCCGAGATCGAGCCAGTGCCGCAGGACGAGGACTTCCGGGATCTCGTGCGCTCCATCGGCTCATAGAGTAGGTTGAAAAAGGTACGGAAAGATTCCGGAACCGAGGCGAAGGGGAGATTCGGAGATCATGAGATGAGGAACGAGGACCTATTTCGTCTTTCCGGCGTGGCAGCGATCATTGGAGGGCTGCTCCGTATGGCCCATTCGTTTTCGGCCGGTAGGTTCGACGAGAGCGTCTTGCAGGCGAGCTACCTCATTACCGATGTCTTTCTCCTGTTTGGCATTCTGGGCATCTACCTGTACCAGAGCAAGGCACTGGGCCGGTTCGGCCTGATCGGGTTCATTGTGGTTCTTGTCGGGATCTCAATCATTCGGGGCCGCGACCTGTTCGGCGTCGGCGCCTATCTGCTTGGAGCCAGCGCGTTCTCCCTCGGGCTGACGGTGCTCAGCGTGGCGATGCTGCGAGGAACTGGACTTTCCAGGTGGATCCCCAGGGTCTGGATCTGCACGTTTGTCGCCGGGGGAGCAGGACTGATATTCCCTTCCGCTGCTGCGCCATGCGCGGTTCTCGCCGGCGTCCTCTTCGGCGCTGGCTTCGTTGGCGCTGGCGTGGAACTGACTGTCGCGCACGGAAGGCGCGCGCGGAGCGAACCATGACCCTTCGCGTGAAGCGGCGGCTGCTGGTTATGGGTGGATTTCCGATCTCGCTATGCCTGGTCCTGCTCGTTTTAGGGGCGTTGTACCGCGCGCCGGAGCAGATCCCGCCGGGTGTGCCTGGCGAGCGCGTCGACTTCGGCGGCCTCCGGCTGCGCATAGAGCAGAGTGGCGCCGGTCCAGATGTGCTGCTCCTGCATGGTTCGCCGGGTTCGATCGAGGATTGGGACCCAGTGGCTCAAAAGCTCCAGCCATCCTATCGGGTCACGCGAATGGATCGGCCGGGTCATGGCTTTAGCGACGCCGGGGCGAGGGCCGATTTCAACTACAACGCAGACTTGGTGCTGCGCGTGATTCGAACGCTCGGACTGCACGACGTCATCGTCGTGGGCCATTCCTTCGGAGGAAGCGTGGCGCTCGCACTGGCGGAGCAGAACCCGCCCGAGCTGAAGGCTGTGGTCGTGGTGGCCAGCCGGTCCTATTCGCATGACCCTCCGGGCCTGGTGATGCGCCTTCTCGGCGTTCCCGTCCTCGGCGTCGGCCTGGCCAGACTGGCGGGTGGTCGCCTCGCGCCGAGGTTGATTCGCAGGGGCCTGCTGGCCAAGTGGCATCCCAACGAAGCGGACATTCCCCCCGGATTCATCGAAGAGCGAGTCGCCCTGTGGAGCGAGCCGAAGATCTCGGTGACGGCGGCGCGCGAGCGCGGGCTCGCTTACCAGCAGTTGGCGGCGCATTATGGTGAGATCCGCAGACCCGTGGCGCTTCTCATGGGCGCCGAAGATCACCCCAATGCGGATGAGGCCCCGCGGCTGGCGGATGCCATCGCCGGCTCGCGGCTGGTGACGCTGGCGGGCGTGGGGCATTACGTCCAATACGTCCGCTCGGATGTCGTTGTGCAAACCATCGACGAACTGAGAGCCGCGCCCTTC
>JBBRLA010000457.1:0-7110 GCA_038231615.1 Polyangia bacterium
CAGGGTCTCCACGCTCTCGGCCTCGTCGTTGGGTTGCAACCAGCACGAAAGCGGCACCGGCCTGGCACCGGGCTCGTTGTTGAAGTTGTTGACGATGACCGCGATGTCGTCGCACCCGGCGGCGATGTTCTCGATGTCGCCGCCCAGCGCGGCCTCGATCATGCCCTGGATCAGGCTGCTCTTGCCCGAGTCCTGCAAGCCCCCCAGTACCATGGCCTGCACGCCGTTCAGGCACAGGGTCACATTGTGGCCGTCCTGGTCCTGACCGATCACGATCTGCACCGGGCTGTCGTTGTGCTTGTTGCCCAACAGGGCCCCGGTGGGTACCCCGAAGCGGCTCACCGGCACGTCGCCCTTGGGCTTGATGAGCGGACGCAGCTTCTCGCCGATGCTGGGGTCGTGCTTCATCTCCTCTTCCAGGCGCAGGCGCTCTTCCATCCGGTCGAGCATGCGCTGCTTGAAGTGGTACATGAATTCGTCGAGCACTTCCTTGCCGATCTCGCGGACCTTTTCGGGGATGCGCTTGACCCGCTCGGCCAAGTCCAGGGCCGCGTCGAGCACGTCCGCAGGCTCGCACTTGCAGTCGGGGGCCGCCTGGAGCTGCTTCTGGGCCAAATCGCACAGGCGCCAGATCTGGTCGAAGTGATCGGTCATGGTGATCAGCGTGGCTTCCAGGGTCCATGGGGAATCAGGCACCCCGAAGCAGAAGTGCTGCCGGGCGTGCTTCATCAGCAGCGTCATGTCGGCCAGGATGTGGCCGTGCATGTGGGCCAGGCCGGCCTCCCCCTGGGCCTGCTGTTCCCGCCCGATGTCGAGTTGAAAGAGGCCGTCCTCCAGCTTGACCTGCATTGGAGCCAATTGCTCGTCCCGCACCCGCACGGCCTCGCGCTCCGCTTGCAGTGCGGCTCGCTCGGCGGCGAAGGCGGTCTTTTCCGCGGCTTGCTCGGCGGCGAAGGCAGTCTTCTCCGCGGCTTGCTCGGCGGCGAAGGCGGTTTTCTCGGCGGCGAAGGTGGTCTTCTCCGCGACCCGGGCGGCCCGATCCTCCGCCAGCTTGTTGTGCCCTTGCACAAGCGCCGCCCGCGCCTCGGCGCAAGCCTGCTTCTCACTCTCGAACTCGGCCCGCGCCGCCGCCAGATCCTCCTCTCTGGCGGCCAGATCCAGATCGGCCTTTGCCAGGCACTGCTCGTGTTTCTCCCGCTCCGCGCGCGTATATTCGGCCTTTTGCTCCTTCTCCGCGGCGGCGTTCGCGGCTGCCTGCGCCTTGGCGCGCAGGTGCTCCATCCGCTTCTCTTCCTGCTTCAGCGCCTCCCGTTGCGCCAGAATTCTTTCCTGCTCCTGCTTCAGCAGCACGTCGATCTCGACGCCCTGACCGTGCGCCTCGGCGTGCAGCCGCTCGCGCAGGTCCCATTCTTCCTCTCGCCGCCGCAGCGCCTCGGTGGCTTCCTGTACCCGCTGCTCCGACTCCCGCAGCGTGCTCCACCGCCGGTCTGCCTCGCCGCGATCCAGATCCAGCTGCACCTCCATCTGACGCAGGTCTTCCCGCTTTTTCTCGTCCTCGCGCTGCTGGGCCAAAAAGGCGCTGCGCTCCCTTTCCAGGAGGCGTTGCTCCTCGATCAGCGCCGCCCGCTCGCCTTCGCCCATTCCGGCCATGCCGTTCGGGTCGCCCTGGTTCTTCCCGCTTGGCGTCTGCTTGCGGCGCTGCTTGGCGGCCTCATGGGACTTCTCGATGGCGGCGGCGATCTTGTGGTTCAGGGCCTCCTGGCTGGGCGGGGCGAGCATCAGGTCCTTGGCTTTTTTCTCGGCCACCTTCAGATCGCCGATGAAGATGCACCGGGTCTCGGCCCTAAGCAGCAGCGCGGCCTTGGCCGGGTCGGACAGGCGCTGCACCTCGGCCAGCACGGTGAAGGAGGTCCCCGGCTGGCGCAGCTTCTGATATTCGCCCAGCGAGTAACTGTCGGCGATGGTGATGTGCCGCTCGACGGTGGTGCGGGACCAGTTCCGGCCCCGGAGGGGGGCCAGGATCTGGCTGGCGTAGGTCGACAAATCCATGTTCCGGTAGCGCGGATCGCGCAGCCACAGGCCGCGCAGGCGGACCACTTTCAGATAGCTGCCGAGCCAGTGGAGGTTGCGATCGTGGGCGTCCGCCCGTCTGGCCAGCTCGCACATGCGGCGCTGCTGGTCCTCGTGCATCTTCCATTCTCGCGGGCTCAGAGGGAGCAAAATTTGGGCATTCAACATGATTCTGTTCCGCGGCCATCGGCCCAGGGCCAAGGCCAGACAAATAATTCAACACATGGGTCCGGGCGACAGCCAAAGCCGTCGCCCGGACCCAAAGGGCGCAATCACGCAATGGCGCAATCACGCAATCAATCTGGCGATCGATCGGATCAGAGGATGCTGCCGTCCTTGCCGAACGCCGACTGGATCTTGCCCTCCACCTCGCTGCGGACCTCCTGCCGGGCCTGGGTCAGGGCCTGGTCCTGCACGTCTTTCTTGGTCTTCGCGGTGGTCTTTACCTGGGCTTTCTGGAGCTTCTTCTTGGTGTCCTGGGCTTGCAGAAGGGGCGTCTTGAAGTAGTTGACCAGATCGTCAGCGACCTTTTGCAGGCTTTCGTTCTGGGGCAGTGCGTCGGCGATGGCTTTGTTTACCGTGTCCGCCCCCGTGGCCACCAGATTGGACAGGTAGCCGATGCCCAAGGTCACCCTGACGCTGGCGGCGTCGTAGACGTTCCTCAATGCTAAGTGGACCTGAAGGGAATGGGCGCGGCCGTGAAGATCCTTGGGCTCCACCTTGATGCGCGCGTTGTACGATTGGTTGGGAAATTCGGTCATGACCTGGAAAGCCGAGATCCCAGCCTCCGGCAGGCCGGCGGCCTTGGGCACCTTGATCGGCACGACCATAAAGGGCATGCCGACATGGAAGCAGTCATGGACGCCGTGAAGCACGACACGCACCGCATCCGCGGCGGCGACCCCATCCTTCTTGATGACGGCGCCGCGCAGGGACTCCACGCCGTTGTGGATCTGGGTGATCCCGTCTTCAGGCGACTCCAGGACGATGACGCGCTTGTGCTTCGCCGCCTGCCCGAAGAACGCGGACACTACGTCCGCCGCGATCAGGTCTTTGCCATACTGGGCGCTGCCATCCTTGTTATAAAGGAGGGCCACCCCGGTACTCTCCGTATCAATCGTTCGATTCAAACTCGTCATCAGAAGCTCCTCGGAACATGTCCGTATTCGCCAGAACTGGATCGTGAGCCCCTGTGCACCATGTGGTGCATTGCGGCCCTGTTTCATGTTCTGCGGGCAACCTTGGACGGAGTCAAGGTGATTTTCAAACTTTCGTGAGTGGGGTGGTGAAAGGCCCGATCGGGCCCGCGACAAAAAGAATCCTCAGGTGCCAATAAGCAGCGCCGTCCCTTGGATCAAGCGATTTTTCACCGCTTGGCGAACAGGTAGAGCGTTCGCGGGTAGCCCACATCCTTGCCGTAGGGCCAGCCGTCCATCGGGTCCCAGCCGATCTCCCGCAGGGCCTTGGCCAGCGCGAGCGACTCGTGGCGCTTGATGCGAAAGATGCTGAACTCCCGCGCCTGCCCCCCGCTGACTTGCACCCGCGCCCGCGCCTCCACCGCATAGCTTCCGGGAATCGGGCTGCATCCCAGGTTCAGTTCCATTCGGATGTCCACCGACTCGAACCCCGGCACATATCGGCGCAACGGCCCGCTCCAGAACGCCATGACCCGATCCCGCCACGCGCTTGGCTTGCCCTGCGCGCTGAGCCACGGGTCTTTCTGGCGAATCTCCTCCGGCCGATCGACGGCGGCGAAGGTGCAGGGGTAGTCCAGCAGCAAAAGCGTCCCCGGCGAGAAGCCGCACAAGCTGTCACGGATGAAGCGCACTTCGTTCTCCAGGTTGGCGAAGGTCCCGCCCAAGAGCGCCACCACCTGCCGCCGCGGCGCCGAGGGCACCGAGTAGAGCATCTGCCCGTACTGAGGCAAAGCGTGGAAATCCCCCTGCACCGCAATCGGCGTGATCCCCTCATAAAGCGCCAGCGTGTGCGCCGCCAGGCGGTAGGCCTCGGCCAAAAGCGGCTGTGAGATGTCCAGCAAGTAGTAGCGGATCGCCGGGCGCGCTAGCTGCTCGGCTAAAAGCGCGACCAGCCGCGTCTCCAGATGGCCCGTGCCGGGGCCCAGCGCGATGACGTCCAGGCCGCGCTCGCCCACGGCGCGGAAGATCGCCGAGGCGGCGCGGTCCAGCGGCATGACCCGGTGGGCATCGGCATAATCCTGCTGCGAGCTGATGGCCGTCCAGTCCGCCGCCGAGGCATGATCGAAGTACAAATGGCTTTGCTCGACGAGGCCGCCCTGCCCTTGCAGGACCTGGAGCATCTTCTGGAACTCGTGAACGGGCGCAAAGCCGGGGGCGTACCACGCATTGGGCTGGGCAGTCTCGACGCCGTGGTGCAGGGCCAGGTCCTCGGGCAGGCCCAGCTCGCGGACCTGGAGGATGGCTCGAAGGGTAGCGGCGGTGAACTCCTTGCCGCGCTCGACATTTTTGAGGGTACTTTCGGACAGGCCACAATGCTGGGCCAGGGCGCCGCGGCTCAGATGGGCCTGCTGCCTGGCGGCCCGGATGAGGGTGCCCAGGTGGGACGGGTGAGCGGGGCCGGGCGACAGGTGGCGCACGGGCAAGTTGATGTCGGATCGTGGCTGGTCCATGACCGCCTCCTGGAGGATATGTATCACAAATGTAAAACAAATGAGGTCTAAATAGTTTCCGCAACAGAAGAGCAGAGCGTCTGCCGATTGGAGTACCGAGAGAGGTACGCCATGTCAATCGGACCCAAGCCCCACAAGAAGATGGTCGAGAAACTGCCCCCCGTCAGATTGACGCCCGAGGAAAGGCAGGCCATCCAGTGGCTGACTGGCAGGCTCAGCCACAAGGCCGGCGTGTCGTACAACACCTCGGACACCGTGCGGGCCGCCCTGGCCCTGCTGCTCCAGACGGAGGCCAAAGCAGCGGAAGCGGACGGCGAAGAAGTCCCTGAGGTCGTGCGCCGGTCCCTCTGAGGCCTCCTCTCCAGAAGTACACCCGGTTGCCCTGTAATTGTGGTCGGGCCGCCCGGCGTCGGATCCTTGGCGAAAGAGTTGTTAGGCAGAGGTGAGGGCAGCCGTTAATGGCTCGATTTGACGGAGTGCATCTGCGCGTGTGATGCAGATTGCCTCTCGCATGATATCATTTATCTCCTTTTCAATCCTGGTCGCCTCTGCTGCGGTCGCGCTCCGATAGAAGATGCGTCCAATCGGTTGAGATCCCATCAGTGCCAACATGGTAGATTGCTCTTGCTGACACTCAGGCACATATTTAGCCTGCGGTGCAATATTTTCTAACCGTTGCACGAAGGGTTCAGAGAGTTCTCTGTTGTAGACGCATAGCCACATATCTGGCGCATCACGGCAGATCTCGTACCAAGACAGATCCTGAAGTGATTTGACAATTTCCTTCGCCAAGTTCGGTTCCATCTTCTCCATGGCGGGTGCCTCCGCTCGTAATCGTTCCACAGCGTTCCACAGGCAGGGTGCTACTTGTGGTACTGAGGTAATGGCCAAGTGACAATGGCTATATGCCGCCTACTGTGTTCTCTTTCCCCTCCCGCGCATCCTCGGGTTGCCATGTATCCACAAAGCGAATTACTGCCCGGCCAAGTTCGGTAATCTGATTCATCGTGCTGCCCCAAACCTTCCCGGGCGGAATCCCAAGGCAACCAGCTTGAACTAGGGCGGCATTTGAGTAGGTGCCAGGCTCGTCCCACCTGGCCTGAAATGCTTCCCTTCCGTGGGACGTTTCGAGCTCTCGTAACAGCAGCACATCACGTGGCTCAAGTGAAGCAAGCGCACGGGAGACCCTCGATTTCATCTCGATATCAAGATCCGGCTTGAAGATCCCGACCTTGGCGGCGCACATGAGGCGCATTCGCTCACGAAGTACAGACTTGAGAGCCTCGCCGTGTAGCTGGAGATAGAGCAGCGTGGCCTCCCGATTGCCGATCTTGTCCGCAAGCCCCGCGGCCAACTCGGCATTTGTTCTGACTTGCTCTTCGGCGAAGGCACGGAAGGCATTGTAGGTTTCGAGTGTCACCTCATCGGTGATTTCATCCCAAGCACGCTTTATCTCCTCCTGCGACGAAGGAAACTTGGCCCGGATCTTCTCAAGGACCAGCTTAACCGCTTCAACTCCGACGGCGATAGAAAAGTGCTCAATCATGACTTCCTTCCAGACAACTTTCCTATCTGAAGATTGCGGCGAGTCTGCGCCTACTGCTTGTCCCCCGCTCCGTGGCCTGCCGGAAGACAACTGCCGTAGTCAGGCTGCGAGGGAGGCTGGATTCGCGACAGGCTGGCGAGAACAGCTTTAGCATACAAGAGATCAAACGAAAGAGATGAATCAGGCTGGCTGCCTGGCAGAGGCTGCGATGGAGGCGGACTAGGGTAGTCAGGCTGCGACGGAGGCGGAAGCGGAGGAATGAGGGCGGCGATGCTCCCCGGGAAGCCTCCGGCGGAGATCGGATGGAGCGAGGGGTGAAGACGACCGCCTAGAGGTGGGTATATGTCATCGAGATGTTGCATCTCGGGCTCGGGATGCCTTATCCGAGGGGGTCGCGTTGGGCGATGCGTCTGCGCCCGGGTCCGATGAAACCTGGGCATTGTTCTTGTTCCAGCCGAGCGTTCTATCGCCTCGGCGAGGGCCTTCTGCCGCTGCCCGCGAATATCCTTTCCTCCGTTGCTGGCCACCCACTTGACATAGAGGCGGCGGAGCACTTCTGCCTCCTCCATTTTTTCCCGCTGGGCCAGCTTGCTCAACAGCTTACTTTGCTCAGCAGTTTCGATCCGAAAGGTGATGGTTTTCCCCTCGTAACAGAAGTTCGCTGGCTTGGGGTATCCGTTGGTGCGTTTCCTCAGCATCTACTTTCTGATCAACGTCAACTATTATTGCCGGTTGGCGACAACTATTATTGCCGGTTGGAGCCAGGTTGTTCTTGACCAGGTTCAAGTAGCTACTACTCGTCATCGCCGGGGCTGTGGGCAAGTGGGCAACGCGAAGCGTTGTCCAA
>JBBRLA010000458.1:0-7104 GCA_038231615.1 Polyangia bacterium
CCCTCCCCTGCCCGCCAGGCCCCCCTCCCCTGCCCGCCAACCCCCCTATCCCTGCCCGCCAACCCCCCCTCCCCCTCTACGTCAGGCCCCCCCCGCCCGCCACGTAGGCCCCCCCTCCCTGGTCCCCTGCCGCAGGACTTGCTCAAACCCCCAAGCCACTCACCCAAACCCCCTTTCCACTTGCTCAAACCCCCTTTCCACTTGCCCCTTGTAACCCCGATCCCGCGCCCTACCTCTACCTCATGACCAAAAAGCATTCGATCTCCCCAGCCGATCGCTACCCCGCCATCCGCGACCTCCTTGGCGGGCCCGCGCCGCCTTCCCGTGTCCCCGTGAATACTCTCTTTTCCTGGATGATGCGCCTGCAACCGCTGCTCGCGCTGCTTCCCGAGGTGCTGATCCAAAGGGACCGCGAGGTCCTCGGCGGCTACATCTTCCCCGAAGGCCGCGAGTTGCTCGAGTGCATCACCAGCGCCCTGCGCCACCACCGGAGTGACTTTCCCGACGTCCCCGAGGACCCCGACGACCTTGACGACATGCAGTATCGCGCCGACGCCTTCTTCTCCTTGCAGAAACTCTTCTTGCTCATGGCCGACCGCGCCGGGGACCACGCCACCTATTGCCAGGGGCAAGGGGTCTTTCGCGCCTTTCGTGTCCTGCGCCATGTCCGCGCCGACAGCGCCCGGGTCTTCGGCGCCGCCACCCCCCGCGAGCGCCGCCGCCGTCTCGCCATGCTGCCCGCCGAGGCTGCCCTTTCCGCCCGCAATGTCCGCACCACCCCCACGCGAACGAAAAAATAGCTCGGGGACGGTTGACTCCGTTTTCTCTCGCATGGTAGTGAAGGTTCCACATGGTCCCCGCCTTCCTTCAATCGATCACCGCGGCGCTTCGCGCTTGGCGATCGCCTGCCTCCTCGGTCACGCACCATTGTCCATGGTGTCGTGGCGGCGTCCTGCTCTAGCTTCCCCGACACCCCCCCCTTTTCTAGATCCAGAGCAGAAACCCAAAACCGACGCAATCGCGCCGCCCGGACCTGGTTTGCCTGGCCGGGCCTGGCGCAAGGAGAAGGATCTGTCCATGACCGTACAACCAAACCCCCCCGATGCCATCGCCGACCTGCTCATGGAGGAGGCCGTTTCAGGCGTCATCACCGGCCAGGGGACCCTGGCCAACACCACGCTCGCCGTCATCAAGGCCGTCATCGACGAGGGCGAGACCCTCTCCCTGCGGACCACGTTCGCGCCGATCACCGAGCCGGAACGCCAGCGCCTGCGCCCCCTGGCCCGGCGGGCCAGCCTGGCGATCAACGAGGAGTACCAGGGTTTTTTGCGAGACTTCCCAAAAGTGGCCGCCGCCTCGCTGCCTTCCGAGGTGTTTTTGTTTCTGGGTCAGGCCTCGACCTCGCTGGCGTCGTTTGGCGTGGCCGCGGGGCAGGTGGCCAACACCATGGGACAGGGGCTTTCAGAAACCGGGCAGCAGATCTTGAAGCTGAACCAGGACGTGGCCGGGCTTTTGTCCAACCCCAATCCGTCGGCGCTGCTTTCGGGCATGGAGACCGCGGCGTTCAAGACGCTCATGGCCAAGCCCAGCGAGCTTTTGAACGAGCAGATTATAAAGGTGGCGAACAAAGGCAAAAACGCCAAAACCAAGACCAAGAAGGCGGCGACGGCAGTGGCCGGGGCCACCGGGCAATTCGCTCAGGCACAGGCGGTGGACCAGCTTCGCCGGGCCGCCCTGGCCGGGGGCCCCGTGCCTCCGCTACCGGCAGGCAAGCACGGAAAAAAGGGATAAGGAGGCAATCATGACCAAGGCCAAGATGCCCGGCCTGACCGGGACGCCAGGGAAAGTGGTACACAAGAAGCCCAAGACGCCCGGGACCGGCGGTACGCCAGGGACGGGCGGACACAAGAAGAAGCCGCCGAAGAAGAAGCCGGGCCTGGGCACCGCACCGGCCACCGCCAGGGTCCCGGTGCAGCTTCACCCGGACCAGCTCTTCACCGACGCGCTGACCATGGCCGGCTACGTGAAGCGGCTGGGCGGGGTCGGGCTGACCACGGACCCGGGGACTACCGGGCTGCCCTCGATCAAGCAGATCGAGATTTGCAGCGCCACTGCGGCGGTGCTGCTGCGGCAGGAGGCCACGCCGGTGGCGGTGGCTTTGAAGACTGACACGGCGACCCTTCACGGGACCAACGACAGGTACCGTGCGTTCCGCGCCGGGCACGATCTTTTCGGCGAGATACAACTGGCGGCCCAGGACTGGGAACTGGCGGCGGACGGGGCCGAGTCGCTGGCGCGGACCATCGTCGCACAGGCGGTGCAGGCAGCCCTTTTGTCGGGTACGTTGGACCCCATCACCCTTTCCCGCATGCAGAAACGCTGGCAGGCTATCCAGAAGATGGAGGCCGCGGAGCTGGGGCCCGTGCTGCTGGCCCGGCAGAACACCGTTCGGCAGAACCAGGCCACGGCGGCGCAGGTGCAGCAGATCGACCGCCACCGGCAGCTCCTTTTGACCATGGCGGACGTGAACCAGAGCCGCAACGTGGACCTGTCGCAACTGCTGGACGCGGCCCACCTGTACGCCGACCTGACGCAAACCGAGGCGGAAGCCCTCGGCGAGCGCCGGGTTGGGACGCGGTAAGCGAGGCCAGGGCACGAATCCCCGGGAAGGAGGCTTCCGCATATTCTCGGAAGGAGGACTTTGTACTTGCGGCGATGTGGCGGCCTATTGCGCTGCTTGCGACGGCGCCGGCTCCAGGGCCGGTTCAACCGTCGCCAGCAGCCAGTCCAGCGCTTCTGCCGCGGTGCGGGTGGTGGTTTCCGGGTAAAAGATGGCGGCGATCGGGTTTTTCTCCCTCAGGATGCGCCAGAGCATGCCGGTGGATAGGCTCATGGGCGCTCGCCGCGGGACAGGGTTCCTGCGAGCAGCGGCGCCGGATGTACAACGATCCGGTCGGCCAGCTTGTATTCCAGCAAGAGCCCGTGGGACAAAAAGCGCAGCCGGCGCTCGGGCTCGACCTCCAGCCCCTCGGTGCCGTCCGCCTCTCGCAGGGCGGCGATGTCGCCCTTGTTGAGCAGGCGCCGCAGGCTCTCGACGTGGTCGCCCGCCGCCTCCTGCAGGTCTTCCAGCGTGGGCAACTCCCTATTGGCCAGACGGCCGTAGAGGGCCGCGTCCATCATCAGTTGCAGGAACGCCCGCGGGATGCCACCGCTGAGCAGGGCAGCGCGGTCGAGCACCGCGTCGAGGTCCTCGGGGCCCGGCATAGACAGCGTCAGTCGCCGGAACACGATATCCTTCAGGAAGGCGCGCCCCATTTGCCACGCGGCACCGGGTTCGTCCATCACGGCGACGGGCCGGATCGGGAAGAGCTTGAAGCTGGAAACGATGTCGTAGCTGGCGGGGCCGGTGACCAGCTCCGTGGGCAGCACCACGACCAGGATGACATCGGTCCGGTAGCGAAGCAGCACATCGACGACTTGGCGGGCCTCGTCCGGGGCGCACTTCTCCAGGCCATCGACCAAAAGGACCGGCTGCTTACCGGATGCCTGATGGACCTCACGGATGGTCTCGCGCAGCAGGTCCTCGGGCATCTCGTTGGCAGATGTCAGCGGAACGCCCTTCTCATTGAAACCAGCATCAGTGAGCTTCTTTCTAAACTCTGGACTGAGCTTATCCCAACGAGTATAGGCCAGTGCCCAAATGCTCATGTTCAGCATCAAGGTACTGTTGACTCGGACATGCGCCTGGCTCTTCAGGGACAGAGTGTGATCGATTCCACAAAAGGCAGCGGGGAAGCTGCTGTCCAGCAGTTCCGTCGCCATCCGTAGCTCGGTGCTCTTACCACAACCCGTGGGGCCCACGACTGCAATCGGGCCGGAACTGCGCTGGATGATCGCCGCGAGCCGCTCGGCCCCATCGTTGGGGCGCTGGACGTAAAGGCTGTCCACATCGTCCACGGGCATATGTGGAGCCAGCGTCGTCCAGTCCAAGTCGAGCATGACATCCTAGTTACTCCAGCCGGGCCACGGTCGCAACTGTTTCCAACCGCAGGAAATGAACCCGCGGCCCTGCCGGGGGCCGGAGGCTGCCGGAGCCAACACCTGGCTGCCTCCCCTCGTTCACATAGGCAAGCATGGGCGTTCAAAGTACGGCCGGCCGTGTCCCGTGTAGTCTCCGCCGCCCCTTCGCCAGCGGGCGCCGCCGTCGCTGAGACCCCCCACTTGTCGGCCCCTTCAGGGGCCCCGCGGACGTTTAGAACGTCCGGCTGCACCGGCCGTGTCCCGTGTAGTCTCCGCCGCCCCCTCGCCAGCGGGCGCCGCCGTCGCTGAGACTCCCCAATTGTCGGCCCCTACAGGGGCCCCGCGGACGTTCAGAACGTCCGGCTGCACCGGCCGTGTCCCGTGTAGTCTCCGCCGCCCCATCGCCAGCGTGCGCCGCCGTCGCTGAGACCCCACACTTGTCGGCCCCTCCACGGGCTCCGCGGACGTTCAGAACGTCTGGCTGCACCGGCCGTGTCCCGTGTAGTCTCCGCCGCCCCCTCGCCAGCGTTCGCCGCCGTCGCTGAGACCCCCCACTTGTCGGCCCCTCCACGGGCCCCGCGGACGTTCAGAACGTCCGCGACAGCCGCTTCCTGACAGGTACGTGTAACGCCAAACGGAAAATTTCACCCGGGGGACGCCCCCGTGGAATGAACCCGGTAACATGGATTGGATGATGCCGACCCCCCTGGAAGACATGCGCGATTGGTTCGCGCGGGCCGCCCTGCACATCGATCCGGCGGACCTGCTGCACCTGTCGCCGATCGGGGTTATCTCGACCCTTTTCCGTGTCGCCCGGCGGAGCCCCTCCCTGGAATGCGCCGGAATCGACGATCTGGCGGCCCGCGATCCCGAGTTCGTCCGCCTGGGGGTGGACCTGTTCCGCGCTCTGGGCAAGCACTACTTCCGCTGGAAGACCATCGGGGTCGAGCACGTCCCCAGAAGCGGTCCGGCGCTCCTGGTCGGCAGCCACAATGGCGGCACAATCTGCACGGACAGCGCCCTCACCCTGGTCGCAGTGTGGGACCGCCTGGGGCCCTCGCGCGCGGTGTACCCGCTGGCCCACGATCTGCTCTTCCAGAACCCGGCCACCGCCAAGTATGCTCCCAGGCTGGGCGTGTTGCACGCCGGACATGACGCCGGCCAAAGGGCCCTTCTTGCCGGCCACCTGGTGCTGGTCTACCCGGGCGGAGATCTGGATTCCGTCCGCCCCTTTCGAGACCGCTACCGCATCGAGCTGGGACAACGCACGGGGTTCCTCAAGCTGGCGTTGCGCCAGCGCGCTCCCATCGTCCCGGTGGTCAGCACGGGTACGCACGAGCAGTTCGTGGTGCTGACCCGGGGCGACCGCCTGGCCCGCCTGATTGGAGGCAAGCGACGCCTGCGCCTCAACGTCTTCCCCATCGTGCTGTGCCTGCCCTGGGGCCTGACCAGCGGCTATTTCCCGTACCTCCCGCTGCCCGCGCAGACCACCGTGGCCTTCGGCCCCCCCATCCACTTCCACGAGGTCGAACCGGCGCAGGCCGAAGACCCCGAGGTGCTCGCTCGCTGTTCCGCCGAGGTGGTGCAAAAGATGCAAGGGCTGATGGACCAGATCAGCGCCGGCCGCCGTGCGTTTTTGGGATAAGCGAAGCCCAGCTCGAGTCGCCCTATTCTGGTTTCACCCCGTATGCGCGTCGAAGAAGGATGGCCGCTTCCCGGCTCTGTTCCTGCGTAGCCGTTCCCTCCAGCACCTTGGCAAGCGCCGCCGCATGTCGCCGGTTGCGCAGGGTCGGCGACTCGATCGGGCCCAGCCCATAAGCCAGCCATGCGGGTGAAACGTCCAGCGCCGCGGCGAGACGTTCGATGATATCGATGCCCGGGGTATGCTTGCCGTGCTCGGCAGTGAACACGGTCTGAGAGGACATCCCGGCCAGTTCGGCCAGCACCCGGAAGGTCAGCCCTTGCGTCGTACGCATCGTCTTCAGGCGCTGGGCCAGTCCGAAGAATAGGGGGTTGCGCCTGCCTCGTGTCACATCAGCAGTTAATAGGCGCCGACCAAGGTGACAAAGTTAGAGTGAATGCCGTCTGATTCATTCTAAATACGTGACAAGCGAAATATACTCCGCTACGATCCCGTGATTGAATGGGTGCAAAGATGGCAAACGACATCACCCCTGAGCAAGTAGAGGCCGTCACCGATCATCTCTCATGCATGGCGAAGTCGATCCTGTGCGTGAGAGACCTGCGCGAGGCTGGCGTCATCGAAAGAAAGCCGGCGGATTACGCGCTGAAGTTCCTGTACCAGGCGCTCCAAAAAGACATGGAGAAGCTCACCAGCTTGCTCGGGCAAGCTCCAGCACAATGCGGAATCACCGGCTTGCGCTAGACCCGATCAGTCTGGCCTATTCGTCGTCAGACAGGCCGGGGGGCAGGTCGTACAGGTCGGCTATTTGAAGGACGCCGGAAAGGACCGGCAGGGCGCCTCGGCTGCGTGTGACCACTCGCCAGCCCCGGGGGCCCCGGTGATGGTGCTGGATGAGGTGCGTGGACTGATCGATGAGCAGTACATCGGTCAGGGACGGAATCTGCCGATACAGCATGAGCTTGGCCCCCTGGTCGTACTTGCGCGTGGAAGGCGAAAGGACCTCGAAGAGCAGAACGGGGTTTTCCAGGCTCATATCGTCCTTTTCCGAGATCTCCCACTTCCCGCAGGCCACGCCCCCATCGGCGTACGTATAGAAAGTCTTGGGACGCGCGACGAGGATGCGCTGGTCCGAGGTGAAACCGCGGCAGGGGCCGCCGCGGATGAGGCCCCCCAGTGCGACGGCCACGTTGTGACAGATGGCGTTATGAAGGGGCTTGGCCCCCGCCATGCCGTAGATCTCGCCATCGAGAAACTCGTGCTTGGTCTCACTGTCGTTTTCGAAGGCCAGATAGTCTTCTTCGGACCAGGCCATCTTGCGGGCAAGGGCGCTGCTCATAAAGCCCAGCCTACCAGAGCGTGGGGAGGGAGCAAGTGTCGGTCAGCCGGCGCGGTGGACGGGCTTGGCCAAGGGGTGCTGCACGTCGGCCTGGATGGAGGCC
>JBBRLA010000459.1:0-7071 GCA_038231615.1 Polyangia bacterium
CTGGCGTCCTCCCGAGGCGGCGGCGCGCAAGCTGATGGTCGATTTCTATGATGCCTGGCTGCGCGGGGGCGATGCCTCCCGGGCGGTCAGCGAGGTCCAACTGGCGATGCAGAAGAGCGGCCAGCCCGCCCTTTTGTGGGCTGGCCTCAGCGCCAGCGCCGCGCCGTGACCCCCCGGCGCACTTTCGTGTATCATCCGGCCCCGCATGACGACGCACACGACCCCGAACCCGACGCCCATGACAAAACAAGACGCTGACGAAAGCCGCCTGGAACAGGAGTCCGCCCGGGCCCTGGCGGGCGGGGGCGCCAAGTACCACCAGAAGAACGCCGCCGAGGGCAAGCTCTTCTGCCGGGAACGGCTGAAGTTGTTCTTCGACGAGAACGCCGAGTTCGTCGAGGACGGCCTCCTGGCCAACAACCAGGCCCCCGACCTGCCCGCCGATGGCGTGGTCACCGGCATCGGCCGCGTCCATGGCCGCCCGGTGGCGGTGATGGCCAACGACAGCACCGTCAAGGCCGGCTCGTGGGGCGCGCGCACAGTGGAGAAAATCGTCCGCATCCAGGAGACCGCCGGGCGCCTGGGGATACCGTTGATCTACCTGGTGGACAGCGCCGGGGCGCGCATCACTGACCAACTCGACATGTTCCCCGGACGGCGCCACGCGGGCAGGATTTTCAACAACCAGGTGCAGCTTTCCGGGGCGGTGCCGCAGATCTGCCTGCTCTTCGGGCCCTCCGCCGCCGGAGGGGCCTACATCCCGGCGTTCTGCGACGTGGTGTTCATGGTGGAGAAGAACGCCTCGATGTACCTCGGATCGCCACGCATGGCCGAGATGGTCATCGGCGAGAAGACCACCCTGGAAGAGATGGGCGGCGCCAAGATGCACTGCGAGGTCTCCGGCTGCGGCGACCTTCTGGCCAAGGACGAACAGGAGTGTATCGCCCGCTGCCGGGCGTACCTGTCGTACCTGCCCCAACGGGCCGGCGCGCCCCTGCCTCCGCCCCTGCCGGGCCACCCGGCCGCGCCCAAAGAAACCGCCCGCCGCATCGATGACATCCTGCCCAAGAACCACAACCAGGCCTTCGACATCCTGCACGTCATCGAAGCGCTGGTCGATGAGGGCAGCTTCTTCGAGATCAAGCGGCTCTTCGCCCGCGAAATCGTCACCGGCTTGGCGCGGCTCGACGGGCGGGTGATCGGGGTGGTGGCCTCGCAACCCAAGTGGAAGGGCGGAGTGCTCTTCGTCGACAGCGCCGACAAGGCCGCGCGCTTCATCTGGCTGTGCGACGCCTTCGATATTCCACTGCTCTTTCTGGCGGACGTGCCCGGGTTCATGATCGGCAAGGCGGTGGAGCGCCAGGGCATCATCCGGCACGGGGCCAAGATGATCTTCGCCATGGCCGACGCCACCGTGCCCAAGATCTGCGTGGTGCTGCGCAAGGCCTACGGCGCCGGGCTTTACGCCATGTGCGGGCCGGGCTTCCACCCCGACGTCACCCTGGCCCTGCCCCAGGCCAGCATCGCGGTGATGGGCCCCGAGGCGGCGGTGAACGCGGTCTACTTCAACAAGATCCAGGAAAAGCCAGAGGCCGAGCGCGCGGCCTACATCGCCGAGCTGCGCCAGCAGTACCGGCAGGACGTCGACATCTACAAGCTCGCCGCGGACCTGCACATCGACGCCATCGTTCCGGGGGACGCCCTGCGCGAGGAACTGCGCCGCCGCTTCGCCTACGCACAAGGCAAG
The DNA here is from genome assembly GCA_038231615.1 of Polyangia bacterium. Taxonomy (GTDB): domain Bacteria; phylum Myxococcota_A; class Polyangia; order Palsa-1104; family JAEUJZ01; genus JBBRLA01. Next base: position 1,748 of record JBBRLA010000459.1, read on the forward strand.
CGCACTCTGACCTTCCTCCGCAAACGCGGCGTGACTCCGGTATAATGCCGCACCCGCCGCTCCGATCGGGCGCTCACAAGAGCGCGAGCGAGAAGCGAAAGCGAAAAACCGGGCCGCAAGTATACCGTGGCGCTCCACACGGTGCGCGGCGGGCTGCCCGCCTCGACAACCCTTGCTGCCGAGCGGGCCTGCTGGCGGTGCTGATCATCTTCAACGTGGTCCTGTCCAACTCCTTTCAGGAATCGCTCTTCCTGACGCACCACACCAAGGACAGCATCCTCCTGGTGATCTTGCGCTACGCTAGGTCGTGACCGCCGGATCGATCCGGCATCATCCCGGGACCGCTGCTCACTTGCCGCCGTCCGCCGAGACGCCGCCATCGCCCCCGGGCGACCCTCCTGACGGCCGCGCCACGATCCACGCCTTCACGCACTCGATGTCGGCCAGGGAAAGCGACGGGCGGGCCAGCGGCATGCGCGCGCCGCAGGGCGGTGGATCGAGCAGCTTGCCGTAGATCAGGCTGCCATCGGGGTTCGCCGGGTCCGCCAGAAGCCCCGAGCACACCTTAGCCCGTACGCCGATCACCCGGGCGGCGACGCCTGGAGACTCCAGGTCCAGCCCTTGCTGCGGTGCGGTAACCCCATGGCAGCCGATGCCGCCGCAGGAAGGTACGAAGATGCGGGTCGGCACGTCGCCGCATCCTCCGTTCCCAGTCATGGCGCCATCGACCAGGAAGCGCTCCTTGTCCTCCAGCGTACCAGGGCACCCCGCCAACAACAGTCCCACGCAACCCAGAACCAATCCTGCGATGCTATCAAAAGACATAGCCGACGCCCCCTCCGAAGGTGACAAACTCATCGAGCGCCCCGCCGGCCACATAGGCGTCGCCGGGGACCGGGTCAAAACGGTAGAAGTAGCGCGTGTAGGTCCCGCGGACGCCGACCTCGAAGCCGGCGCCCAGCGCGAAGGCCATCCCCACCCCCACGTCGATGCCGCCGACGGATGAACCGCGGAAGCGGTCGCTCACGTCTCCCGCCGAGACCGGCGCGTCGTAACCCCCCTTGATCAGCAAGGCCAAGCGCCAAAATGGGATGCGGGCGTCGAGGCCGACGCGGATCGTCAGGTACTTCACCGAGGCCACCACCCGGGCCAGGTCGGGACTGGCATCGAAGCTGAAACGGTCCAGTTCCATTCCCAATGAAACGCCGAGCAGGGCCCCCCGGAGAAACGCCGGCTCATGGCGGAAGCGCAGCCCGCCGCCGACCCGGGTGAAGGCAGTATCCACCATCGTGCCATCGCTGGTCACCGAACCCAGCCCGAAGGCCTGGGACACGTGGACTGTCAGCCCTAGGTCGCGCACCCCCTGGATCGAGGTCAACGCCGCCGGATATACCTCAGCGCCGACCGAGAGCATCGGGACCCCGAAGACCCCATAGTTGGGGAGGTTGCCGGTGATCGGGTCGCTGTAGCCAAACTGCCGCCCCCCGATCTCGAAGGCGAGATCGGCCACCACGAGGGCCGTGTTCGCTTGATGACGCCGACGTTGGTCATCGGCGCGCAGAAATGACGGTGTCGGTGACGACGTCTGCCGTGGATTTGCCGGGGCCGCCGGCTGCGGGGTTGCCACCGGGGTCGCCACCCCCTGCTGCGGGGCAGACGTTGCAGACGGCAAAAATGCCGGCGTCTGTGGCGCCTCAGTTGGATGGGTATTTTTTGGCTCTATCTTCGAGATCGTCGCCGCGGGCGGGTTGTCAGCCGTGGGCGCGCTTGTCACCAGAGGCCCGGCCAACGTCTCGATCTGCTTTTCTAGAAAAGCGACCATCACCACGCCATCCGCCTGGCTTTCCCGTTTCAGCCGCACCACTCCGCTCACAAGCGGCGTCGGGGACTTCGGATCGATCCACAGCAAGGCGACCATCAGCGCCACCCCGCGCTTGCTGGATACGCCGACCACCACCCCCTCCGCCCCGCTCGCCGTGGCGGCGTTGCGGAACGTCGACACGATCGCCTGGCGCTTCTTGCCCTTGAGCGATGACGCGCCAACGGGCGAACGCAGGCCTTCCCGCAGAAGGGCGGAGCGAAAATTGGCAGGATCTATGACGCGGACCCGGTCGGAAAGGGCCGCCAGCAATGCCGCCCGGACCACCCCGGGGTCAGGCCCCTCGATGTAGATGGCCAGGGTCCGTGGGTCTGGTGCTGCGACCGTGCGAGAAGGCACCGCCGCCAGGGCGAGGAGAAAAAAGAGGAGCAACGGAGCGCGGTGCGAAGACGGCAGAGGAGCCTCCGGGGGTCAAGGATTGACGGACAATAACCGCCGGGCCGCGGCAGGGTGGACCGCGAACCGACGGGGAAAGGCACGCGCCCGATCAGACCAGCGCGGCCTTGACGACCTTGCCCGCGGTGATCTGATCGCCAACCTGCGCCTCGGTTAGGCCCAGCGCCACGCCCAGCGTCTTGGCCAGCGCCGGCAGGCTGTCCGCGGCCAGTACATCACCGCCCATCGACACCGCGCCGGTCACCGAGTCGAGGTCGGCGCTCTTGCCGCCGGGGACCAGGCCGCCGATGACCCCGCCCTTCAGCGCCTTGCCGATCATCACCGATACGCTGTGGACCGCGTTGTGGCCGCGCCCTTCGACTCCCGCAAGGTCCCGCCCGAAGACGTTGAGCGACGCAAAGGTGACCTTGTCCTGCAGGTTGTACGTCTTGAGCTTCTGCATCAGCAGGTTGAGGTTCGCCACCGAGGACACCGTCTGGGCCGACTCATTCTTCCAGCCCACGTCCACGTGGTTGTCTCCCGAGAACGGCAGGTGGATGGTCACCGCCGGGGTCACGTTCATCTTGATGAGCAGCGTCGCCGCCGTGATCTGGTTGGTCGCATCGTCGCCGTTGATCGCCTGCAGGTCCGTGGCCACCTGCTCGATCAGCGTCCGCAACTGCCCCTGCGAAAGCGCCATCTGGTCCAGAAAAGCCCGCTCCGCCGTGGTCTGCACGCGGTTCTCCTTGAACAGGGCATTTAGCTTGTTGAGGCTGTTGTCGCGCAACCCTTGCAGTGTCTTTGGCAGCCCTGAAGGGCCGGTGAGGATCGCCTTCAGGCCGGTGGGGGTCAGCCGGGGCAGGTAGCGGCCGTCGTAGCTCACCGTTTCGCCGCCGATGGTCACCGGCTGCGGCTGCACCGTGCCGAAGCACTGGTACAGGTTTTTGGCGAAGTACGAGACCATCCACTGCCCGCGCCGCAACACGGCGAAGAGCTGCAGTACCTTGCCCATCTCGCCGTGGTTCGCCGTCTGGGTGCGGTGGTGGAAGAACACCGTGCGATCCAGGACCGTCTGCGGCAAGCTGGCCCACGGCGCCGCCGCGTTGTATGTCGTGCCGCTCAACTTCAAGGGCGTCGCGGCCATCTCCGGGGTGAAGGGATGGTTCACCGAGCCCGCCGCGAAGCTGGCCGGCAGGTCGTAGGTCCCCGGCACGTTGCAGTTCAGCGCGTCGCCGGAGGCCGACATGGACAGAATCAGGAACTGGGCTGCGTTCATCGCGGCGCAGGCATTGTCGCTGCGTGCGATGCTCGGGTTGAGCAGAAAGGAGATGGGCAGTCCGGTTGCCATCGCCCGCAGGCCGATGGCCCCCGCGCCCGCCAGGCTGGCCATCAGGGCATCACGTCGATTCATCATTGGCATCTCCTTACAGACCCATGGCCAAAGAGGTGGGCGAACTGCACGCAACCACGAAGGTCGACTTCAGTGCGTCGATGGGCAGGGCCCCCTCCGCGACCGCCGCCGCGTAGTGATCCTGAAGGATCTGCGTGGCCTGCACCAAAAGCGGGTCCGCCACGCCCAGGCCCATGATGTTCTGCACGAAGTCGGTGATGGCCGGGTCTTTCTTGGCGCTGCTGTAGCGGCTCGATGGCTTGTCCACCACCAGGTCGGCGGCGATCTGGCACAGGGTCTCTCCCGCGCCGCGGAAGAAAAGGGTGGCGTCGGTAGACAAAGCCGGCGCCTCGGCCCCCCGCAGGTAGCCGTCCGAGGGGATGTTGGTGGCCACCGCCTGCGCCGCCGTGGCATTGTTGATCGAGCTGCACACGTTGGTCAGAAGGCCCAGCCGGTTGGTCAGCGACGTACACAGGTGGTCCTGTCGGGCGACGCTGACGGTCTCGCCCACGTCGGTCCAGGTCTTGGTCTTGCTGGCCCCGGTGATGAGAGACGAGGAAAAGAGTTCCCGTACCAACGAATGGAAGTCATACCCGCTGGCGACGAAAGCCTGGGTTACCCGCTGGAACTCCGGATCGTCCGCGGAGCAGGCGCTGGAGTTAGCATAGTAGCACAGTTTCTGCACCCAGGCCTCGGCGTAAAGTGGGTGGGTGATCAGCGTCTGCGCTAGATCGTCGAGCGACGAAAGGGATGCCTGCTTCCCCATAAAATCGAAGGACGCCGTGGCAAACTCCTGGGCCGGATCGAGCTGCCGGTGGTAGCTGTAGGTGAACGCCTTGCGGAAGGCCAGGCGCATCGGGTCCATGATCTGGTGACAGCTATAACACGGGCTGGTGGGGTCCGAGTGCTGGCCGTCCTTGCCAGTATCCAGCACGGTGGAGGTGCCCTTGGCCACCGGATTGATGCTCTTGCCGATGGCCACGATCAGCGTCTGGTTCATCACGTCGCGGGCCTGGTTGCTCTGGTGGGTCTGCCAGTTGGCGAAGAATGCCGGCGTGGTGAAAAAACCGACCCGGGGCATGCGCTGGACTAGTTCGCTGGAGCCGCGCAATTTGGGCAGATTATAGAAAGGCACCAGCTTCTCGCCCGGCATGGGGGCACGGATGGTCACCGGGCGCCACACCGCGTCGTCCGTTGTGATCAGCGGCGGGTTGAAGGCGAACATGTTGCCGCACGAACTCGAAAGGGCATACTGCGACCGCTTGCCGGCGGGGACGTCCGCGGGGATGGCCGGCGCCTTGGGAGCATCCGCTCCCGGAGACCCCTGCGCCAGCCCGAACACCGCGTACCAGGCATCCCGGGCGTTGCTGATGGTGCGCTCATTGTAGGGCGTGCTGATCAAGACCGGACTGCCGGAACCGTTGAGCACCACGTGGCCCGTATTGTCGATCTGCGGCACCTGACAGTTGACCGGGGCCGGCAGGGGGAAGTGCAGATAGTTTGGGTTGTTAGGGTCCAGTAGCTGCGCGAAGGTGATCGGCCCCCCGCTGGCCGGCGGCACATACGTCATGTAAGCCTGGAAGTTGGCATTCAGCGTGCCGTCCGGCCGCGGCACGTCGCTGCTCAGCGCCCCCGCGTCGTTCACCAGCGTCTGGTCGATGGCCAGATACTGCGACATCA
>JBBRLA010000460.1:0-7049 GCA_038231615.1 Polyangia bacterium
CGGGGTGGTCATCGACATCTATGATCAGGTGGCGGTGGTGCGTTTCGACGACGAGGCGGCCCGGGTCGAGGTCGAGGCGCTGGCGGAGGAGGTGTTGGCCCTTTCCCAGGGCGGAGGGCCGGAAGCGCCCGCGCCGCTCGGGTTGTGCGCCGTGTACGAGCGGAGCCGGGGTGGACAGGGGGCGCTGCTCCTGGGCCGCATGCCGGAGGCAAAGCCGGGGAGCGCAAACGAGATCCCGGTGCGGGAGCACGGGATCACCCTGCTGGTGGACGTGGTACATGGGCAAAAAACCGGGTTTTTCTTGGACCAGCGGGAGAACCGGCTGCTGGTCCGGCAAAGGGCCCGGGGGCTCTCGGTGTGGAACGGGTTTTGTTATACCGGCGGGTTCTCGGTACAGGCGGCGCTGGGGGGCGCGACGCGGGTGACCAGCGTAGATATAGCCGAGGCGGCGCTGGGAACGGCGCGACGCAACTTCGCCGCCAATGGGCTGGATCCGACCGCCCACGACTTCTTCGCCGAGGACGTCTTTGCGCACCTGCGCCGGGCCATCGCCAGCGACCTGCGCCACGGACTGGTGATCGTCGATCCGCCGAGCTTCGCCCCATCGGAGAGGGCGCTGCCGAAAGCGCTTGCGGCGTACCGCGACCTCTTCGCCCTCTCGCTGCAGGTGGTGGCGCCAGGGGGGCTTCTGTGCGCGTCTTCGTGCTCCAGCCACGTGGACCTGGCGGCGTTCCTCTCGGCCATCGGCGACGCGGCGGTGCGGGTGCGCCGGTCGCTGCGGGTGCTGGAGGTGCGCGGGCAGCCGGCGGACCACCCCAGCCTGCCGGCGTTCCCCGAGGGGCGTTATCTTAAGTTCGCTCTCTGCTCGGTGGACTGAGGGCCGGAGTGGCGCTTGACATCCTCACGCTGCCGCCATACCGGTAGGTCATGCAAAGCTGGCACGGATGCAGGTGGTTCGCGGTGTCCCTCCTGTGCGCCGCAGTCGCGGGGCCCGCCCTCGCCGCTCCCGACGGGCCGTCGGGCCTGCCCGCACCGGGCGCGGTGCTGCACCTTTCCAAGGGGTTCATCGACGATCCCTTGGAGCTCTCGGCAGATGGGGACCGGGTCTATTATGTCGCCACGGACGGCGCCACCTTCGCCGAACTGCGCGCTGCGGAGGTGCCGGCGCCAGTCGCAGGGGCGTCCCGGGGGGAATTCAAGATCCTGGGCAGCGTGCCGGGGTTGCCCATCGCGGCGACGCAGATCCTCCTTTTGCCCGAGGAACGGGTGCTGGTCATGACCCGGGAGGCGGGGACCGAGTCGCAGGCCCCCGGCCCCGTCACGGGCACTGCCTATGGATTCAAGGGCCAGCCTCCGCGGCGGGTCGGTCCTGCCAGCGAGATGGTCCTTTCCACGGTGGCGGGCGCCCCGGCCCTGGTGTTGTTCTCGCGACCGCCAAATCAGCAGGGGCTGCCCGCCCAGACCGGCGAGGTGCGCATCCAGGCCCTGCACGCGGGCACGCTGAAGCCGCTTTTGCAACGGAGCTACCGACTGAAGGACGGGGCCCTCATGACCACGCAGGGGCCGGTCTTGCCGCTCTACTACCTCGACGATCATCTGACGCTGGTGGCCCGTCAGCCGGGGGAGTACGACAGGAAGACCGATCTGCGCCAACCCGATCGCTTCGTGGTGTTGGATCTCTTGAGCGGCAAGGTGCAGCGGGGCCCGTCCATCGCCGACCCGGCCACACTGGTAGAGACCACGCGACTCCATGAAAAACACCCGGGCGAGTCACTCTTCGCCACCTACAACCCGGAGTTCACCCAGGTCTTCATCCAGTCCAGCCAGGCCTCCCAGCCTGAAAAGGACCTGCGCCGGGAGGCGAAGCTTCCGCGCAAGCTCTCGCTTTACGATCCGGACAGCCTGCGCACCCAGCCGGCACCGGGGGTGCTCTTCCTATCGCTGACCGTGGACCCGGTAAACGCGGCGGCGGTGGCGCGGAAGAAGGCCGACAAGGACCTGATCGACCTGTGCGAATTTGACCTGAAAAGCGGCGAGACCCGGCGCCTGATCGAGCTTCCGGGGAACAAACGCCCCAGCCGCTGGGTGGTGGGCCCTTCGGGGCGGTTGGCCCTTTTGCGCAAGCATACCGGATTTTCTCGTGGCGGAAGCGACCTGGAGTTCTATGATTTGAAGATGACCGATGTGCCCCAGAGGGCCGCGAGCGAGGCGCATTAATTGATGAAACTGCGGGTCATTTCAGCAGCGGCGGCGGCGGCGCTGCCGTGGCTTTGCACCTGCCAGGGCGATGCGATGACCGGGATGGCCCCAAAGGGGGTGCTGGCCATCGATCTGGTGGATCAGCAGACGACAAGCGGGGGCATGCCGGTGCGTTATCGGATGTACGGGCCGGGGGCGCTGGCCACGGTGCCCCCGAGTGGGCCGGACCTCGCGCTGAAGATCTACCTGTCGGCGCCGCTCTCCATGGGGTCGGAGGCGGCCGCACCCTTTACCGGGCTTCTGGTCCGCGACATGGAGGAGCACGCGGCCCCTGCCCGGGGCTTCATCGTCGAGACCCTGCCCGACGCCGCGGCGCCAGCGGGCCCGTCGGTCCCGATGACGGCGCAGGAACTGACCCTGACCCCGGACCTGCGATCCGGCCGGTCCTACACCCTGCGCCTGGATGCCAGTCAGCTCACCACCGATGATGGACAAAGCTTCCAGGTGCCGCCCGTCCTCACGTTCGAGACCGCCCGGCGCTTCCAGGTGGTGCGCGCCGATCCGCCGGGCAGCGCCCCGGTCAAGGACCTGACGCAGATCCGGCTCTATTTCAGCTCGCCGATCAGCCCGCGGATTTCGGGGCAGTACGGCATCACCCTCATGTCGGGCAACGCGCCCCTGGCCTTCACCGCGGCGCCGCAATCCGGGGTCGGGCCCAAGGGGGCGACGCAGCAGCGTCAGGTATTGATCGAGACCGATTGCCCGCTGCCTTTGGGGACCTCCACCCTGCATGTCGATGCCGGCGGGCTGGAGGAACTTGACACCTTCAACCCCCTGGCACAGCCCTTCGACGAGACCCTGACGGTGCAAAGCGACCCCGGCCCCTGCAGGTAATCCCCCAACGGCCCGGTCTTGCCGCTTTTCCAAAAGAATAACAAGTGTGCGCCCTTTCACATTTGAACGATGGGTGGGAGCGTGGTAGGCTCAAACATCTTGCGTCTCTGGGTTTTGGTCCTCCTGGAGGTGGCTACCTTCACCGGTACCGCGGGTGCGCTCTTGGCGAGCGCCCGGATGTACCACTCCCACTTCGGGGCACCTGAAACCCAGGTCCGGCGACCGCTTCACAATCGCGGCGACCTGCTCTTCCCGAATGAAGAGGTGGGCATCTCCCACGATGCAGTGGGCACCTTCCTCGGCATGGACGACGACGTCCTGGTCAAGCGCCTTCAGTCGGCGGAGGTCAAGTCGCTGCGCTTCAACCGGGGCGGCTCTTCGGTGTCGTTCCGCGTCGAGTTCAAGGACGGCGGCCGGGCGGCGTTCAAGCCGCTGCAGATAAACCCGCAGTCGGTGCCGCGGAAGGAAGTCGCCGCCTACCGCATGAACCGCCTCCTCGGGCTGAACCTGATCGCGCCAGCCATTTTGCGGACCTTCGGCAGGGAAGATATCCTGGGCAAGCTGTCCGGCGAGTCGGCGTCGATGCGCCCGCGGGTCGAGGCCGAGACCACCTTCGACAACGGCGCCACCACCGGGGTGCTCCAGTACTGGATTCCCAACATCGCCAACCTGGGGCTCGACTCCGCGGAGGGGGTAAATCGCTGGTCGGAGTGGCTGTCGATCGGCACCTCCATCCCGGCGGACAAGGTCCACCTGATGCAGCAGTTCTCGACGCTCCTGCTCTTTGACCTGATGCAGAACAACTCGGACCGCTTCTCCGGGGGAAACCTGATGGGGTCGCCGGATGGAAAGTCGTTGTTTTTCATGGACAATGCGTTTGGCTTCCAAACCGATCCCGAGGGCCATCAGCGGTGTCGCAGCTACCTTTATCGGGCCCAGAAGTTCTCCCGGCGGTTCGTGACGGCGATCCGCAAGCTGGATCGGGACACGCTTGTGGAGACGATGAAGGCGGAGCCGGCGCCGCTGCTCAGCGAGGCGGAGATCGAGGCCGTCCTGGGACGGCGGGACCAGGCGCTGAAGCATGTGGATGCCCTGATCGCTCAGCACGGAGAGGGCCGGGTCCTGGTGTTTCCATGACTGCGGACGCACAGCGCCGCAACCTGCTCTTGTTCCACGTCTACCGCTTCTTGTCGACGTCGTATCTGTTCATTCCGGTGCTTTACCTACAGGCGCGGGGGCTCTCGTACACCCAGATCGGCCTGCTCAGTTCAGTCTATTGCGTCACAGTGATGGTCTTCGAAGTGCCCACCGGGGCCCTGGCCGACCATTTCGGCCGCCGGCTGGCGATGGCCCTGGGTTCTCTGTTGATGGCGGTAGGCTGTCTGGTCGATTTCTGGGGGCGCAGCTTTTTCTGGTTCGCCGCCGGGGATGGTCTTCTGGCCCTGGGGATGACGTTGACCTCGGGGGCCGACAGCGCGTACCTCTTCGACCTCCTGCGCGACGCGGGGCGCGTGCTCGACTACCGCCGATTGGAAGGCTCGGCGACGGCGGCCAAGTTGATCGGCGCCTCGCTGGCCCTGGTGGCCGGGGGGTGGGTGGCGCGCACCGACATCGCCCTGACCTATGCCATTTCCGCCGGGGTGTGTTTCCTTTCCGCGTGCATCGCCGCGGTGCTGGAGGAGCAGAAGCAGGACCCGGCCCTCCCCGCTATCGGCCAGACCGAGTCGCGGGGCGCGGCGCCGCGGGAACGCTGGCTGCTGCCGCTGATCCATTCGTCGCTGCAGGAGGTGCTGGACCGGCGGCGGCTGCGCTTCGCCATCGGCTTCTCGGTGCTGGTCTTCTCGCTCTTGCGGCAGGGCATCTACCTGTACCCGATCTACCTGAAGCAGGCGCACTTCGACGTGGGTCTCATCGGCATCATCCTGGCGGGGCTGAACCTGGTGGCGGCCTGGTCGGCCCACCGAATCGAGTCCATCCGGGCCTGGCTGGGGGAGTGGTGGCTGATCGTCATTTTGCCCCTGGTCATGGCGGTGACCTACATGCTCATGGGGACCCTCTTCACCTCCTTTGGGGTGCTGCTTCTGGCGGCGCAGATGCTGGTCAACGGCATCTTCTCGCCCCTGAGCAAGGAGTTGCTCAACCGCGAGATCCCCAACTCCAACCAGCGCGCCACGGTGCTGTCCCTGGAGAGCATGTCTCGGCGCCTGGTCTTCGGCATCGCCTCGCCGCTGGCGGGGTTCTTCATGGACCGCTACGGCGTGCCGATGGGCTTCTGGGCCAGCGGGGTGCTGGGGGTCATCGGCGGGTGGATGCTCTTCGGGCGGTGGATCTTTGCCAGCTTGCGGGGGACCCGCCTGCGAAGGAAAAAGCCGCTGCCGGCTATGGCGACTCCGCCGCTGCATCCCGTCTCCTCGGGATCTCCTCCCGCAGCTTCATCGTGGCCCGCAAACTCTCCGCGCCGTGGCTGATCCCCTCGACGGTGCGCGACAGGTCGGTGAAGCGCAGCTCCTGCTGCCGGGCGATCTCCCGTAGCGACTCCACCGCCGAGAGGATCTGATCCCCCCCTCGGGCCTGCTCGCGCTGGGCGGAGTTTAAGTGGGAGACCATCTCGGAGATGGACTCGATCGACCGGGTGATCTGCTTCGAGCCCCGGGTCTGCTCCTGCGACGAGCGTTCCACGTGCTTGGTGATGGTCTTCATGCGCTCGGCGGCGCGCAGGATCTGCTCGGAGCCGCGGGCCTGCTCGGCGGTGGCGGTGGCGATCTGCTGGACCGTCTCGGCAATCGAGCCGATGGCGTTGGTCACCTGCTTGCTTCCCCGGGCCTGTTCTACCGTGGCGCGCGCGATGTCCCGGACCATCTGGGTGGACCGGTCGGCAGAGTCGAGGATCTTGCGCAGTGCGTCCTCGGCCTGGTGGGACACCTTCACCCCGTCGTCGACCGAGCGGGCGCCGCGCTCGACGGCCTCGATGGCGTTGCGCGATTCGCCCTGAACGCTCTTGATGAGTTCCCCGATGTCCTTGGTGCTGGCGCTGGACCGCTCGGCCAGGTCCTTGATCTCGTCGGCGACGACGGCGAAGCCCTTGCCGTGCTCCCCGGCCTGGGCGGCGATGATGGCGGCGTTCAGGGCCAGAAGGTTGGTCTGCTCGGCCACGTCGTCGATGATGCGCAGGATCTTGTCGATCTCGCCGATCTTGTCGCCCAGGCGGGCGATGACCCGCACGGTGTCCTCGGAGTAGCCCTTGATCTTGTTCATGCCCTCGATGGTCGAGGTGATCGCCTGGGCCCCCAGGTTGGCGGCGCGGCTGACCTCCTCCGACAGGCGGGCGGTCTCGTTGGCGTTGTTCTCGACCTGGCGGATGGAGATGTCCATCTCGTTCATCGACGAACTGGTCTCCTCGGCGGTGGCCGAGAGGGCCTCGACGTTCTTGGCCACCTCCTTGATGGAGTAGGTCATCTCCTCGATGGAGGTTGCCGACTCCTGCACCGCGCTGGCCAGGCTGACCATGTTCTCGGCCACCTCGTCGTTGGACGCGGCCATCTCCAGGATCGACGAGCTGGACTCCTCGGCGGCGCTGGCCAGGGTCTCCACGGAGTGGGCGATCTGCTTCGCCGAGGTGGTCATCTCATGAAGCGAGGCGCTGGTCTCCTCGATGGCGCCAAGCTGCGCCTGCACGGTGGCGCGCAGTTCCCCCAGGTGTCCGGTCAAATCCACCGAGAGGCGGGACTGGGAGTCGGTCTGGCGCAGAAGGCCCTTGAGCTGATCCAGGGTCTGCTGGCGCAAGCGCTCCAGCTCCCCCGCTAGGCCGGAGACCGCCTCATCCCCATCGGTGGGCAGGGCCTGGTCCAGGTCCCCGGTCACCAGCCGGTGCACCGAATCGCGCAGGGTGACGATCTGATCGTTTTTCCGCATGCTGAGGAAGACATTGACGGCGATCAGACTGGCGACGGCAGCCA
>JBBRLA010000461.1:0-7041 GCA_038231615.1 Polyangia bacterium
GAGGGATGGTCCCAAATCGGGACGATCTCCACTGGCCGCCTGTTCTCGTCGGTGCACAAAGATCCAGTCAGCTTTCGGTGGGTCGTGTCACCTGAACACGGAATCAGTTGTCCACTACCTTCCGTCGCTGGTGACACCGGCTATTCTGTGCTCAGCGACGGTGAGTAGTTGTCCAGCATGGGACGCCGCTGCTTGCACGCCGCGCAGAACACCGCCAGCTCGGCGAAGTCGCCGGTCGCCCCTTCCAAAAGCTTCAGGTCGCTCCCCTGGCAGCCGGCCTGCTGATGGACGAACGGGTGCCAGGGCAGGTCCTGGATGTGCCCGTTCGGGCAGGCCATCACAAAGCGCACCGGGACGAAGTAGCTGCCCCCGGTCTTGCAGTCGTGGACGTAGCGCCCGGCCTTGGTTTCGTCCATCGGTCCCCGCTTGGTCAGGCTGCGGCACTGGGGGTTTTGGCACACAAACCAGGAAGGGAACTCCAGCACCTGGATCCCGCAGGCGCCCGAAGGATGTCGATCGTCCCCTGCCGGCGGCAGGACGAAGGGCTCCTGCCCCCGCAACTGCGGAAACCGCTTGCTCAGCAGGGCGCGCAGGCGCGGCTCGTCGAAGCCGACCCGCCCCTTCTTGCCCCAGAACTCCAGCCCGCCGACCAGGACCGAGTCGCGCAGAAGGTCCACCATCGAGCCCGGACCGAAGGTGGTGATGGCCTGGCTCTGCCGCACCTTGCCGTCGGCGGGCGGGTGCTCGCCCGACCTTCCGCCCGGCCGTCCCGGCGGCTTACCCCGGGCCATTTTTTCCCTCCTCGGATTCGTCGGCGGCCTTCAGCTTCACCTTGCACTTCCACAGATGGGTGGTCGCCTCCACGTCGCGCATGGACGTGGGCGCCTTGAACTTGGACCACAGAAGGCCCGGCTCCGGGGCGTCGGGCTCCAGCACCATGTAGAGCAGCGAACGCCCGCTTCCCGGCTCCAGCTTGGAGTAGCGCTCGATGGGCGTCTCGCTGTCCGGCTGCACCAGGGCCTCCCAGGCATCGATCAGGTTCTGGCCCTGACGCTTCACCTCCTCGCCGATCCGGGCGGCGTCCTCCGCGTTTTGCCCGGCGGATTCGTTGGCGGCTTTTTGGGCGATCAGGTCCACCGCCCGCTGGGCCACCGCCTTGTGGGCGCCGATGCCCCGGACGGCGCCCGGCGGGGTCAAGGCCGGCGCCCCCAGCCTGCTCATGGCGACCAGAAGGCCCGCCAGGCCGCGGTCCAGGGCCGGCGCCGAGAAGGGCGTTACGCTGGTCGCCTCGACGCGGCGATACAGACACTCATGGTCAGCGGAAAACCGCTCGTAATGGGAGCGGTCGCGGGCCTTGAACAGATTGAACACGGTCACCACCGCACCCGGGCGTGCGCTGTCGCGCCCCACGCGGCTGGAGGCCTGGATGTACTCGCTGACGGTCTTGGGCTGGCCGGCGATGACCATCAGGCCCAGCCGGTCGATGTCCACGCCCACCGAGATCATGTTGCTGGCCAGCACCACGTCGACATGGTCCAGGTGGACGTGGGGCAGGGCGAGCACGTCCTTGGTCCTGGCGATGCTCGCGGTGACCTCGCGGCTGGTCAGCTCCGCGGGCTCGTACTTGATGAGGCGGCTGCGCACCCAGGGATGGTCGCCGACATAACCGACCGGGGTGCGGTCCCGCGGGTCCTTGTTGCACCGACCGTAGATCTCGTCTTCGAGGAGGCGCCTCATGCCGCCCAGCTCGCGCAGGCTGTTGAAGTAGCCCACCAGGGTCATGTAGGCATCGGCCACCTGCTGCTTCCCCGCGTCAGGCTCGAAGCAGCGCTCGGCCCCGCCGAGCAGCGCGACGTAGGTGCGGATCAGGATGGCCTTCATGGCCCTGCTGGGGGCGGCCACGCCGATGTAGAGCCGGCCCGGCCCGGCACGGTCCACCTTGGCGAAGAAGGTCTCCGAGTCGTCGATGCCCTGGGGCGGGAACATCTGCATCCGCTCGCGCCCGAACAGGGCGCGGACCTGCTGTTCGGCGCGGCGCACGGTGGCGGTGGAGGCGATGATCTTGGCCGGTCGCCGCCGGCCCTCTTCCTCGCGCATGCACAGCTCGCCGATGCCGGTCTCGTAAAGCCCCACCATGGTCCCCAGGGGCCCGGAGATGAGGTGCAGCTCGTCCTGCACGACCAGCTCCGGCGGCCTGAGCCCCTGCGGCAAGAGGGTGTCCTTCTTGCCGGGCGCGCCGTCCATTGGGCCGAAGAACTCCCGACCGTTTTTGCTGTGGACTTTTCCGAAGAGCATGCCGGTCCGCCCGCGCCAGGGCAGCATGGCGAACTTGTCCACGGTGGCGACCAGGAAGCAGGGCAGCTCGCGGTACACGTGCTCGTCCACGAAGAGGACCGGGATGCCGTCCGGGTTCCTGCCGGCGGCGAAGCTGCACTTGAAGTCGGCGCACCCGACCAGCGTGCGCAGCGGTGCGGACAGGTTCGGCAGCACGGTCAGGGAATCGGGAGTGACGGCGGCGCCGCACCACGGGCAGCCGGGCAGCGGAAAGGGCGAGTGTCCTCGCCCATTCTTGTAGTCGCGGACCTCCTCGACGACCTGCGCCATGGTGTTGGCGGTGGCCGAGCGGCCGACCCACAGTCCGATCGAGAAGCGCTCCGCCCCGAGCTTCGCCGGCTCCTTCTGCCGCAAAAGCTCCAGCGCGCAGATCAGCGTCGCGGCCCGTCCGAGCTGATCCAGGGTCAGGAGCCGCAGGGTGTAGCGCAGGAGCACCGTCACCCCCAGCCCTCCGTCAGGACGTTCGACGCCGCGCAGACGGCGCAGGAGCAGGGCGAAGGCGATGACCCCCAGGTAAGCTTCGGTCTTGCCGCCTCCGGTGGGGAAGAAGATCAGCTCGACGATGTCCCGGTCCCGGTGGCCGTCGTCCTCGATGCCGCACAGGTTCAAGAGCACGAAGGCCAGCTGGAACATACGCCACGACGGCGCCTTGCCGTCCTTGTAGCGTTCGGGGCTGCGCTGCCTGGCTGCCATGGCCATGGCGCGATTGGCCAGGCGGAACGCATCCAGCACGCCGGGCTCCCTGGCGAGGAGCCGGATGCCGCTCTCGATCCGCTTGCAGGCGGTCTCGGCGCGGAACATGAGCATGTCCCGGGTCTCGCCCCGCCTGTCGGTGTCCAGGGGGACCCCGCGCTTCTCCGCGATGAAGGCGCCGTAGGCCGAGACGATGGGCAGAAGGGCCTTCTCCACAGCGGGGCCGTCTCCGAGTTCGGCCAGCGCCTCCATCCCGGTCTCGACCCCGGCGACCTCGTGGGTCTCGACGCGGGGGACGATGGACCGGGGGATCCAGGTGGTACAGGCGCCGACGGCATGGCCGTCCTTTTGCAACGCGACGGCGGATACCCCGTGCCCGACGGCCCACTCCAGACAGTGGCGGAACTGGAGGTCGGCGATCTGATCGTCTTCCTGATCGGATCGCTCGTCGCGGCGGTTGGGGCGGGGGACCAGCCCCTCCGGATGGCGCACGGTCAGGGCCACCTGGAAGATGCACTGCTCCTCCAGGCGAGGCCCCGGCTCCCGGCGGTTGACCGCGAACAGGGACACGGCGCGAATGCCGGCGGGCAGGCCCGGGGCGTCTGCGTGGCGCAGGTGGCCTTCCAGCCAGATGCCGGGGGCGACCTCCCAGCCCTTGCGCAGGGCGTCGCCGTCCAGGCGGACCTCGTGCTCGATGGGCGGGACCGGGATGCGCTGCCAGTGCGCCGCGCGGGATGAGATGCGGCCCTTCTGGTCTCCCGCGGCCTTGATCGGGACGGCGGCGTACTCGGCATAGGACAGTCGAACGCTCAACGTGTCGCCCGAGGCGGGGACCAGGACCGAGAGCCCCAGGGAGGCGGGATAGCGCTTGGGCGCCTTGGGCACGTTCTCCTGCGCCCCCATCTCGCTGTCGTCCTCGTCGTCGCCGGCCCCGGCGTCGTCATCGTCCTCCTCCGGCGGCACCGGCGGGGCGTCCTCCGGGGCCAGAAAGCCGGTCAGATACCAGCGCAGCGGAGAGAAGGGCAGCACCTCGGTCGAACCCGGGTCGCGATTGAAAGGACCGACCAGGTCCGCTTCCAGGTTATGAAGGAGGTGCTCGCGGACGGCGGTGCTCATTTGGCCTCCGGTGGGGGCGGCCAGGATATCCGACACCGCTGACGAAGAGCAAGTCTTCCTGTAGCGCACCATTGACCGACGTTGCGCTGCCGGGGAGGCTCTGCTAATCAGGGCCATGCGCCGTCGCTTCAATGTCTCCGGTATTTGCTTTCCCGACCGGCACTACATGCTGCCGCCGCTGCCGCGCCTGCCCTCTCCTCGAACTGGTAACGCCTGACGCGGGCGATTCGCAATTGCAGCCCCATTGAAAAAATACAGTGAGGCACAATCTCTCTGTGTTCACCTGTGCAGGTTGTGCAGCGCAGCACGCTGCGCGATAGTCTGCCGCACGGAGGATCTCCATGACCAAACACCCGAGCTTGCTTCTGTGTCTTTTGCCCCTCGCCTTCTCCCTGCCTATCGGTTTCGCGGGGTGTGGCGGGGGCGGGGGCGGCAATCCTGACCTCAGGGGCATCAATCCTGACCTCAGGGGCATCAATCCCGTTCCCGTTGATCATATGCTGGCACAGGCGCAGGCGACGACATTCAACGCCCACGCCTTCTACGGGTTCAATTTCGTGCTTCCGGCTCAAGCATCGGTCAACTTCAGTGTGAGTGAGACGACCACTGATACCTGGAACGTCGCCATCTGGAACGATACCCAGTGGACCTCATGGCAGAATGGCACCGCCAATCAGCCGACGGCTGACCCTCACAATAACGTGATGAGCGTCACGGACTCGGCGACCCTGCCCGCTGGCTCATGGTGGCTTGGCTTCCGTTGCGACAACGCCCTTGAGCGGTGCATGTTCGTCTTCAATCTCGACGCTACCTACTGAGCCGTTTCTGTGGGCAGCACCACCGTCTGAACGGCATCATGGGTTACAGTTTTTCAGCCCCGAGTGGGCAAAACTGATCAGTACCCGAAGCTGGATTGATTCTGGCCCTCATGGGGGGTAGGGTTATGGTCATGTCAAGTGCCGTGCGAGTGAAGACGACGATCCTGCCTGGAGGCCGGATCGAGATCACCGATCCTCACTTCCTGCCCGGGGAGTCCGTGGAGGTGATTGTCATCGCACCACATCTGCCTTCGGTGAAGGCACGCTCGGTGGTGGATATCCTGGATGAGGCGGAGGGCCACAGGCTCTTCAAGACAGCCGAAGAGGTAGACGCCTATCTGCTGAAGGAGCGGGAATCTTGGGACTGAGCCTGCCGGCCTCCGGCTCCGTCTACCTGGATGCCAACTGCATCATCTACAGTGTCGAGAAGATCGAACCTTACGCCGCTCTCCTGCAACCGATATGGCGCGCAGCCGGCCGGGGTAATTTCTCGCTCATCGGCAGCGAGCTTTTGATCCCGGAAACACTGGTAAAGCCAATGCAGCGAGGAGATAGCGTCCTTGAGGCTACATTCCGTTCGCTGCTCTTCCACTCCCGCGAGTTCCGCCTCCTGCCGATCACGACTGGCATTTTGGAGGACGCCGCTCGTCTGCGCGCCACGATTGGACTTAAGACACCCGATGCCATTCATGTTGCCACCGCGATCGAGGCGGGTTGTGGTCTCTTTGTGACCAACGATCTCGGGCTGCGTCGGGTAATCGGATTGCCGATGATCCTGCTCTCCGAAGTCCGCACATAGGGGTCCAGGCTTCGTCGATGACGAGGATGTTGGCGGGCTTGATACCCCCTCGCCCGTCCGCGTGGTATGGCAAGGCATGCGCCGCCGTTTCAACGTATCGGGCATGTGCTTCCCCGATCGCCACTACATGCTGCCTCCGCTGCCGCGCCTGCCCACGGTGAGGGCGCTGATCGAGGACCAGGCGTACTTCGTGCTGCACGCCCCCCGCCAGACGGGGAAAAGTACGACGCTGCGCACCCTGGCCACCGCCCTGACCGATGAGGGGCGCTACGCCGCGGTGCTGCTTTCCCTTGAGGTAGGGGCGCCTTTCCCCGACAAGATAGACATTGCCGAGGGCGCCATCTTGGAACGCTGGCGTGGGGCGATCGAGGACAGCCTGCCCGCTGAACTGCGCCCGCCGCTCTGGCTTGACGGGGCGCCCGGGTCGCGCATCTTGAACGCGCTGCGCGCCTGGGCCCGCGCGTGCCCTCGGCCCCTGGTGCTCTTCCTCGATGAGATCGACGCTCTCTCGGGCGAAGTGCTGGTCTCGGTGCTGCGGCAGCTTCGCGATGGGTACGGCAACCGGCCCGGGCATTTCCCCTGGTCCCTGTGCCTGTGCGGAATGAGAGATGTTCGCGATTACAAGCTGGCATCGGGCGGCAGCGAGCGGCTGAACAGCGCCAGCCCCTTCAACATCAAGGATGAATCGCTGACGCTGAAAAACTTCACCGCGATGGAGATTTCAGAACTGTACGCCCAGCACACCACCCAGACGGGGCAGATCTTTCTGCCCGAGGCCGTGGCCACGGTCTTCGAGCTGACCGAGGGGCAGCCGTGGCTGGTCAACGCCCTGGCGAGGCAGGCGGTGGACGTGCTTTTGACCGACCGGACACAGCCCGTCGGGCCCGAGCCCATCGCGGAGGCCAAGGAACTGTTGCTCCAGCGCCGTGACACCCACCTGGACTCGCTGGCAGAGCGCCTGCGCGAGCCACGCATCCGGCGCATCATCGAGCCCATGCTGATCGGGTCCTATACGCCGATGGACATCCTGAATGACGATCTGGTCTACGCCCGCGACATGGGCCTGGTCATGGAGCGCCCGGTCTTGCGCATTGCCAACCCCATCTACAAGGAACTGATCCCCCGCGCGCTGACCTTTGCGATGCAGGTCAACCTGCCGCATCAGACCGCCTGGTACGTGCGCGAAGGCGGCACCCTGGACATGCCGGCGATGCTGCGGGCATTCCAGCGCTTCTTCGCCGAAAACTCCGAGGCCTGGCTGGGTCGCTACGATTACCATGA
>JBBRLA010000462.1:0-7038 GCA_038231615.1 Polyangia bacterium
CTCGTGGATGAATCAGGTAGAGCAGTGGTTCTCGATCCTGCAACGCAAGCGGTTTTCCGTCTCCAACTTCGCCGACCTGAAGGATCTGGAGAGCAAGATTTTGTCCTTCATTAAGGAGTGGAATCAGACCGCGCACCCGTTTCGCTGGTCGCGCAAATCCTTCGACAAGGTACTGGCCAAGCGGGAAGTTTCATCGCAGGCGGCATGAGCGTCCGGTCTGGTTACTAAATTGCGGGGTGTCAAATTGGCTGTCGTTCCGATCGTCACACCGGCTGGAAGGTTGGACTCAAGGGAGGTTAGCTGAAAGGTTATTCGGTGGCGAGTCCTTACATTTGAACCCGATTCGGGTCCTACGTTGGTGAAGCGGCCAACGACCACAATGCCGCGTCTCGGTCGATACCAAAACGTCAAAACGCAGGCCGGCGCGTCACGTCGACTGGCTGTCGTACCGCCGGAGGTGCCAGCACCAGCCCTGTGTTTGGTCGAACCAGCGCCCGCCAAAGCTGTTCGTGGGCACATGCAGCCTGAACTAGCTTCGGAAGTTCCCACCAGCCAGCCAGACAACTTCGCGGCGCCGGCTATCGGAGAGCCCAATTCAAGTTCGGCAGGTGCACCCGCGGGTACCCTAGAGCCGACCTCTTCGACGGTTGCGCCCGATCCGGTCCCGCGTGTGAGCCTCGAGGGCCAATCCCGAGGAGAACGCCCTGCGGGCCCGCTACCAGAAGGAGTTCGCCGAGGCGTACCAGGGCGCCCTCGGGGCTGTTCCAGCCGTTCGCATCACTGAAGTCTGCCTGCCATACGCTGCCTGCGTCGAACTGGCTGCCATTGGAGAGCGCGCAGACGATTCCAGCAGTACCGCGTCCACAAACGTCGCTCTTGCCATCGCCATTTACGTCAACGAGACGGATGGTCGAATAGTACTCGGGCTTGTTCCAACCGTTCGCATCACTGAAGTCTGCGTTATCGGAGAATCTCCGCCGCTCCGGGTGCACGTCCACACCGTCCGAGACGACGATGATCAGCCGGCGTCCCGGGCTGGACCCGCTGGTTGCGGCCGTGGTGGTGCTCTTCGTGAAGGGCCGCGCCGGCGGTCGTGATGTCGTCGCCCTCCCCCGGGGCCAGGGTGCCGCAGGCAGAGGTGGCGGTCAGGGTGAGGCACAACAGGAGGGATCGGTTCATGGGGGCTCTCCTTTTCGTTCGTCAGGCAGGCTTTTCTAGCAGCCCGAACGCCCAAACGATAGAGAAGGAGCCGTGACAGAAAGAGGGCCCATCAGGGCGGAACAGGGTCAGCTTCACGACCCTCCGCCCAGGGTGGGGACAGACGGCCTTTCAGCGTCCGGCGGTTCAGGGCGCCGGCACCAAGCGCAGGGCGGTGCTGCCCTGACCCAGGAGCCACACGTCGCCGGGGCCGGTGCCGAATACTCGGTACAGGTCATTGCGCGTCCCGCTACGCACCGTGCTGTTCCAACTCCGCCCGTCCCAGTGCAGGAGCCTGCCGTCGCGGCCTGCCACCCAGGCATCATCGGGACCGCTGGCCCACCCGGTCATGCGCTGGTCCACGGCCGTGATGTTGTGGGTCTGCACATCGGTCAGGGGCGTCTGCTTCCACAGGGTCCCATCCCAGTGAAGGGCGATCCAGGTTTGCGCCTGGATCGAGTCGCCGAAGAGGTCAGTCGTCGGGACGGGCAAGATCCCCTCCACGATCACCCACACGTCGTTCGGCCCACTGCCAAAGACGCTCCAGAAATGAACCTCCGCTTTCTTGTTCATCAGGTCGGTGGCGAAGGCGGCCTCGATGCGTTTCTCGGCCTGCCAGGAATCGGCGGACGGGTCGAGGCGCAGGATCTTTGTGCCGCCGACCGCCCAGATCGTCCCGCCGGGGCTACCCCAGACGCTGTAGAGGTCGTCGGTGACCGGCCGGGTCGTCAGGGGGTCCACTTGCTCTTTTGCCAGGACCGGGGCCTGCCACTTCCCCCCCGTCCGGTGATACAGATTGCCCTTCTCGCCCACCACCCAGATATTGTCGGGCCCGCTGCCCCACACCCCGTTGAGCTTGAGCTTGTCCACGGTGGTGGTGCTGTCGCCGGCCGTGGTCCAGATGGTGTCCCCCGGCGCCTTGTACAGGACCTGCCCCTGGTCGCCCACCGCCCAGATGGTGGCATCGGAACCCCGGCCGCTGCCCCACATGGCGTTCACCGCTGCGGCCCCCATCGGCCCGGCGCCGGAGGGCAGGACCTCCGGGCTCCACTTCTTGCCATCCCAGTGAGCGAGCGCGCCGGCCTGGAGCGCGACATCGGTGCCGGCGACCCACACATCCTCGGGGCCGCCGCCCCAGGCGGCGTGGAGGTCCAGGGACAGGGGCAGGCCCACGTTGTCCGGAATGACCTGCACGCTGGCCAGGGACTTATCGATGACGTGGTACAGCGCCCCGAAGTGCCCCACGGTCCACAGGTCGCCGCCGTCCCCCCACAGGCCGTACAGGTCGCTGGTCACCTTGGGCTCCCCGGGAATGGCCTGGGACTGGAAGCTGGTACCGCTCCAGCGATACAGGTTGCCGCGCCGGGTCGTGGTGTCGGTCAGCGAGAGCTGGCGGATGTCCCCGCTGATGACCCACGCGCTGCCCTCACTACCCGGCCAGATCGCCGAGAGCACGTCCGTGGTCCCGGTCATCACCGTGGCCAGGTTCCACGACAGATCCGGCTTCAGCGTCAGGACCTGCGCGGTCCCGTTGTCCCCTACCAGCCACACGCCGTCGCCCCCCTGGGGGTCCGCCAGGACTCCATAGTAGGTCACGGTGCTGCTCATGGTGATCGGCCGGGACCAGGTGGTGCCGGTAGCGTCCCCGCGCAACACCGTGCCGCCCTTGCCGACGATCCACAGATCGCCGCTCCGGCCGCGGCCCATGCTGCGGAAGACCGTGTTCTTCGTCAGCAGAGTGCTCAGGATGCCCTTGTGCATGCCGGGGTCGCCCTCGAACCGGTTGACCACCCTCCAGGGGTGGACCCCGTCGCTGCGCAGGATGGTGCTGTCGAAGCCCAGCGCCCACACATCGTTGGCGCTGGTGCCGAACACATAGAGCAGATCGCTGCTGACGATGCCATTGTTGTTCACCGTCCACGCCTTGCCGTCATAGTGCAGGATGAGGCCTGCATCGCCTACCGCCCAGATGTCATCCGGCCTGGCGCCCCAGATGCCCACCAGGGGTCGGTCGCCCACCTGGCGGCGCTCGCTGTCTAAAAGCGGCATCGAGGTCCAGGCCTTGCCGTCATAGTGCAGGATGGTGCCCAGGTCCCCCACGGCCCAGATGTCGTTCTTCGAGAACCCCCATACCCGTCTCAGGTAGTTGCCCTGGGGGGTCGGGTGCTCCCAGCAGAAGCCCTCCGGGCTGCACGTACACAGCGGAGCGGCCAAGGTGGTGAGTGGCACGGTCAGCGTCACCTGGGGGTCCAGGGTGGTCTGCACCGTGCCGTAGCCGCGCTGCACCACGCAGCGATCGTCCAGGGCATCGATGCGCACCGAGAGCGGGCCCCGCGGCGCGTCCGCGCGGAGGTTTAAGCCGATCTGGTCCGCCCCCGGGTACTCCACCACGGGGGTCATCAAGGTCTGGTTGATGGTGGCTTCGACGCGCATCGTGCGCACGGTGTCGGCGCGCCCGCTCAGGGTGACGGCCACCAGGGTCGAGCCGTCCCCGCACCCGGCGAGGCAGGCGAAAAGCAGCACCGCGGCGTGGGCGCGAGGTGAACCGCGATAGAGAGACGAGGCCAGGACTTGCTTACAATGGAACATGGCAGCTCCCGGGTTCAGGGTTTGGTGGTGTCGTGGAAGAGCGCGTCTTTGGTCTGGAACGAGGGCATCGAGGCCTCCCATGGGTGGGTGGTCAAAAGCGCTGCGGTCGTCGCCCCCGCGGCCACCGCGCCCAGCGTGGTCCAGAACCACCAGCGCTTGTAGAGCGGGCGTCCCTCGGCCTTGTGGGTCGGGCGGGCCATCGCCAGCGCGCCTGCGGGGAGCGCCCGGGTCGCCGTCGGGGCCGGCGCGGGCTTCGGCAACTGGAGCGGCACCCGGGCCACTTCTTTTGCCTTCTGCTCCCGTTCGGCCTGCTCGGTCGCCTTCCGGTCCCGCTCCGCCTGCTGCGCCGCGATGCGCTCGTTCTCGCCGATCATGAGGCGCCCCTGCTCGATGCAGGTGTCCGCCTTGGCCTTGATCTCGGGCTCGGGATCGGGCTCCAGCTGGAGGTAGCTCTGGCAGAAGCTCATCACCTCCTTGCCATGGCCCAGCTTCCGGTGCGTCTGCCCGATGTTCAGGAGTAGGCGCGGGAGCTGCTGAATGGCATAGGCGGCCTCGAACTCCTTCAGCGCCGTCAGATAATCCGAAGCTTCATACATCTTCAGGGCCTGCTCGTAATGCACCTGAAAGGCGCCCCGGGTCTGGGCGTGCGCCGGGGTGCATGGGAGGCCCGAGATCACAAAGCAGAAGAGCAGTCCTCCGCCCGTGGCTTTAATCGACGACCTTGATCTTGCCATCATGGAAAACCTCTTCAGTGGGTGGTTCGATGGGACTGGGGCGCTTCTTCTTGCCCAGGCCCCTGGTCTTTTTGAAGGGGGCTGCCGGCCCGCCCAGGCTGCCGTCGGGCTCCGCCTGGGGTGGAGGCTCCGGGCGCAGGTCACTCGCTGGTGCGGCGGTCGGCATCAGCGCGGCGGTCGGCACCGGCGCGGCACTCGGTGTCGGCACCGCTGTCGCCTGGGGTGACCTCACGCCTCCATCGGGCGGGAAGGGACGGTACCGGCTGTTCCACAGCGCGATCCCGCTGGTCCACGCCGAGAGCACCAGGAGCAGACTGGCGAGCAGGATGGGCCAGTGGTGCCAGAAGGGCTCCCGCCGGCTGGTGAACGAGCCGCTCATCCACCCCATCGAGTGCGGATCGGCCAGCGCATGGAAGTCCGGGCTGGACCGGGCCGGCAGCGGGGTGTCGCCCAGCACCTCCGCGATGCGCTCCAGCTGTTCGACGACCTCGTCCATGGTCGGGCGCGCGTCCGCGGGCTTGGCCAGCATGGCGCAGATCAGCTCGTGCAGCGGTTCTGGAATGTCCGGGACCCACTTTTTGACGGAGGGCGGGGGCAAGTACAGATGCATGGCGATGATCTCCCCCGGCCAGGAGGAAGAGAAGGGCAGGCGCCCGCTGATCATCTGATAGAGCAACACCCCCAGCGAGTAGACATCGGTCTTGGCGTCCGCCAGCGCCGCGCCCCGGCACTGCTCGGGGGCCATATAGGCGGGCGTCCCCATCAGCACGCCGGTATGGGTGCGCAGGTGCTGGCCCTCTCCCTGCATGCTCTCGGAGAGCTTGGCGATGCCGAAGTCCAGGATCTTGGTCCGTTCGCCCCCCGGGTTCTCGGGGTCGGGGACGATGAAGATGTTCTCCGGCTTCAGGTCGCGATGGGTGACCCCCTTGGCATGGGCGGCGCACAGCGCCGAGGCGAGTTGCCGGCCCAGGCGCACGGCCTCGATCCCCAGGCCCCCGACGCGCCGCAGGCGCTTGCCCAGCGTCTCCCCGTCCAGGTACTCCAGCACGATGAAGGCGGACCCATCGCTCTGCCGACCGAACTCCAGGACGTTGACGATCCCCGGGTGCTGGATCTGGGTGGTCGCCCGCGCTTCCTGGATAAAGCGCGTGGCGATGTCGGGGACCTGGGACAGGTCCTGACGCAGGACCTTGATGGCCACCCGCCTGCCGATCTCTTCCTGCACGGCCTCATACACTGTGGCCATGCCACCTTGTCCCAGCACCCGCAGCACGAGATAGTTCCCGATGCGCTGATCGCTCATGACCACCTCTACGGGTTTCGCCGTCATCCGGATTACATAGCAAAGGACACGGCCCGGGCGAACTTGTGCGTGAGAATCACGCGCGGACGCCGGTCCCGTCGGACAGCTTGGTCCCGATCTCTTTTTGGGGAAAGCGCCGGCCCACCGGCGTATTAATCCTGATGCGATACACCACATGGTCTCTGTTCGGAATGTTCTCGCTGACGCTGGGTCTGGGCTGCGCCGACGCGCCGCTGGTCGTGGCACCGACCGACATGAAAGCCGAGGACGCCTCTGCCCCTGCGAGCGATTGCTGCGAAGCATCATTAAAGACCGATCCTGCGCTGCGCGCGGCGATCGATGATGCCCTCGTGTTTGCCGCCACGCGCGTCGACGCGACGATCGCCGATTTGCAGGCGCGCTTTCCGGCGGACGCCCTGAGCCGCTATCCCTCTTCGACCAGCACCGCCGCCGCCAACCTGGGCCACTGGAACGCCAAGCCGGCGGACGATTGGCGAAGCGGCTTCTTCCCCGGCGTGCTGGGTTACCTTTATGAGGCGACCGGCGAGGCCCGGTGGCTCAAGGCCGAGCGGGACCGCGGGGTAGGCGTGGAGGCCGTGAAGGGCAACCCCATCGACCACGATGTGGGCTTCCGCTTCTGTCAGTCCTTCGGTCTGGCCACCCGGCTGAGCAACGAGGGCAACGACCCCGGCGGGAGCTACCGACAGCACGCCCGGGACGTGCTCTTGACCGCCGCCGCCACCCTGGACACCCGCTTCAACCAGAAGGGGATTCCCGTGGGCGCGCTGCGCTCCGAGGACGACTACCCGGCGGGCAGTACCTACCCGGTCTACATCGACAGCATGATGAACCTGTGCCTGTACTGGATGACCTGGGACCTCTCCGGCCGGCCGGCCAGCGGCCCGGGGCGGACCTATTACGAGCACGCCCTGGCCCAGGCCGACACCCTCCTCGCCCAGAACCTCCGCGCCGACGGCAGCACCTATCACATCGTCGAGCACAACGACGGGACCGCCGGCACGCCCGCGGACGGCAAGGTCCACACCAAGATCACCGATCAGGGGTTCGCGCCCGAATCGACTTGGTCACGGGGGCAGGCCTGGGCCCTCTACGGCTACGCCATGGCCTACCGGTATACGAGGCCGGATCCGACGGTCCATCCGCTGGCCTTCCTCCAGGCCTCCCAGCGCGCCGCCGACTACTTCATCAGCCACC
>JBBRLA010000463.1:0-7037 GCA_038231615.1 Polyangia bacterium
ACGCTGTTATCGCCGCAGCAGGCGCTTTTGACCCGCCACGAGGGCTACGACGAGGCGGCCGGGGTGATGCACACCTTCGCCAGCACCACCGGGGTGGGGGTGGGGCTTGTGCTCTGGCTACTGGCCCCGTGGATCGTGGCCATCCTGGGGCAGCCCGAGGCGGCGACGATCCTCAGGGTATACTGCGTGGCCCTGGTGCTGGAGCGGATGTCGGTGATGCCCATCCTGGGGCTGCGCTACCGGCTGCGCTTCGGCGACGTGGCGCGGGTGGATTTTCTCGGGGACATGGCCTACGTGGCGCTGACGGTGGGGACGGGGCTTTCCGGGGCCGGGGGCCTGTGCCTGGCGCTGGGGATGGTCGGGCGGCAGGCGGCCAAGGTGGTGATGCTGATCTTTTTGGGGGTGCGGGTGCGGCCGGCGGCGCCGCGCCTGCATCGCGAGGAACGGAGGATTTTCGCTGAAGTGATGCACCGGTCGTGGCCGATCCACCTGGGGGGGGTGGCGGAGTTTCTGACCCTGTACCTGGACAACGTCTTTGTCGGAACATACTACGGAGCCTCGGCGGAGGGGCTCTACGCAGTGGGCTACACGCTGGTGATGACGCCGGCGGACACCATCGCCCTTTACGTGGGCACGGCGATGGTGCGGGCGCTGGGGCTGCGGGACGGGGCGATGCGGCGGCGGACCTACCTTTCCGGGCTGCGCTACGTGGCGCTTTTGCTTTTTCCCATCGGGGCCGGGGCGGCGCTTTGCGCGGGGATGCTGGAGGCGACGCTCTTGCCGTCGCGCTGGCACGGGGTGGCGCCGATCATGGTGGGCCTGATGACCGGGGCCATGACCACCGGGATCATGCGCATGGCGTACGTGCACCTGACCGGGATGCTGCGGATGCGGGCGGCGGCGCTGACCGAGGCCGGGCGCTTCGTACTTTTCATCGGGGCGCTGCTGGTGGTGGCGCGGATCGACCCGTGGCGGGAACACCTGTCGTGGGTCGGCTGGGCGGTGGCGGCGGCGTTCACCGTGTCCACGGCGATCGGGCTGCTGATGAGCCTGTCGGTGGATGGCATCCCGATCAGGGCGGCAGCGCGGGCCATCGGGCCGGCGGCGGCGGCGACGATGTTCATGAGCGGGGTGGTGGGGGTGCTGGGGATGGCGCAGCGGCGATACGGGGGCTCCTTTTTTGACCTGGGGCTGCCGATGCTGATCGCCTCGGGGCTGGTGAGCTACGGGGGCTACCTGCGGATCTTTCACCGGCAGCTGTACCGGGAGACGGCGGGATGGGTCGGCGCGCGCTGGCGGGCCAAAGATCCGCCGCACCCACAATCGTGAGCCATCTTGAGTTGAGGCGTTGACTGTGGGCCCGGGGTGCCTAGAACCAGGGTGCATGTCACAAAACTCTTCGATCGTCTGGTTGTCCCTTTTGCTGCCCTGCGTACTGGTCGCCGGGTGCCACCTCAAACCTGAGATCACCCTGGAACGTCGTGTCCCGGTGGACGTGGTCGGCGACTGCGTGGCCCTGCGCCTGGGCCTCAGCGAATGCCCACAGGACTCCGCCGAACTGATCCTCGGCAGACGCGCGCACCGGGACCCACAGCTGGCCCGGCGGCTGGCGGACCCCCGGCAGCACGCGGCGGCGATCAAGGGGGTGGAGGAAGAATTGCTTCGCGAGGCCAACCTGGCTCAGGAGGCGCGCCGCGCCCAGTGCCGACTCGTGGCGGCCGATTCCCCGCCGCCGAACCCGGAGGACGTGGCCCGCCTGCACCAGTGCCTTCCGCTCCCGTGCAGGGAGCGCCTGGCGTGCCTGCGTCCCTTGATGATGGCGGCGCCGCCGCAGCGCAGGGACGGCCGCTGAGGCCCGAGGGCCGGTGACGCGGGGAAGGCGGACTAGCTGCCCAGCGAGAAGAGCTTCTGCAGCTTCATCGCCAACATCGGATCGCCGGAGACCTTGAGCTTGCCCTGCATGAAGAGCTGCATGCCCAGGGCCGGGTTGCCCAGCATCTTGGTAAAATCCTCGTTGGTGACCTCGATGGTGCAGTTGGCGCCTGGCTGGGCGCCCTTGACGATGGCCGGCGTCTCCGCCTTCAGGTCGACGGTCCATTCGCCGCCGCCGTCGCCGCTGACTTTGAACACGTAGATGGCACCGACTTCACGGGCCTTGTCGGGGTTGAGCTTCAGCGCCTCGGGAAGCAACTGGTCAAAGAGGTGCGAAGCGGACGTGGGGGTCGTGGCCATGGCTCACTCCTTGGGTCGTATCTGGGCTGTCCGGTTAACACGCCTTGCCGTCGCGTGTCAACCCGGGGGTCCTACATGAATCAGTCCGCCCGCGTCTTGTCTGTGTTGAGTTCGGCATGCTAAAACGCTCGCTTCTCGGTCCTAAAACCCGGTTCAAAGGATGAACATGCGTACATCGATCCTCTCTCTGGTGCTGGCCTCGGCCCTGGCCGCATGCGGCAGCAGTGACACTTGCCAGACCACCGCTTGCCCGCAGGGCAGCACCACCAAGACATACCAGATCTGCGCCTCGTCAGATGCCAAGACCGCGACCCTCAACTTCGGCAGCGATACTTGCTCCTACACGGCGGCCGATTCCCAGGCGGCCCAAGTCTGCGTCTCGAAGGTCGCGACATACTGCAGCGCGAAGTAGGAACACGGTCGAATCTGTCGGGGCCCGGCTCACCTCCACAGGAGCGGGCCGAGCCTCCACAGCAAGGTCAGCCCGACCATGACGCCGCACAGGGCGCAGAGTCGCGCCGCCGCGGTGGGCCGACGGAAAAGGCGCCAGAGCCGCAGGAAAGGACCGAGCGCCGCGGACGAGACAAAGAGGAAGGCCAGCGCCTGCCGCAGGGGGACATGGAAGATCAACTTGTTGGCCAGCATGTCGGCCACCGGGGAAGCACCGCTGCCCGGATCGCGCAGCGCGAGCTGTGCCCGCAGCGCCGCGAAGGCCAGGGTCGGCCCCAGCATCACCCCCTGCACCGTGGGCGGGTGCTCGCCGCTGTAATCGGGAAAAAAACCACGGCCGGCAGTGGAAAAGGAACCTCCCAGCCCCCAGAATAAAAGCCACGTGCCAAGGAGCAGCGGCACCCCGGCGAGCCGGTCGAAGAGGTAGGCCCGCTCGGCCCGCGGGTACTCGTGGCCCGAACCAGCCAGGTAGGCGCCCAGGGCCAACCCCTCCCAGGCGCCGAAAAAGAGAAGCAGGTTGTCAGCGAAAAGCGCCAGTTGCGCCGCGACGATGAGCAGGCCCGCCCCGGCCCGGAAGAGCCGGGGGGCGGCAACCTCCGTCGTCGGCTGGAAAGCGCCCCACGCGAGGAACGCGGCGCAGGGCCACAGGAGACAGGAAAGGACCGCGTTCGGCACCTCTGCCCAAAACCCCATGTCGGCGGATAGCTGCCCCAGATGGACCACGGGAAAGAGCCGCAAGAAAAGCGTCCGGTGGCCGGCGGGCAAGCGCGAAAGCTCGCCGAGAATCAGCAGCGAGCCGAGAAGGCCCAGCCCCAGGCACGACAGGACCGCGAGGGGGCTAGATGACGGCCTATGCGCTTTTTCCAAAGGCGACGCCCCGGTCCCGCAGCCCGAAGAGCAGTTCCTCCGCCCCGAAGGCCTGCGTCGGCGTCAGTGCGCCGATCCGATCGAAGCCCTCGGCCGCGGCCAGCCCGGCACACAGCGCCGCCGAGGCGGCAGTGAAGGCGTAACCATCCCCCGCCGTCACCCACGCGGTCTTCACCTGGCCGTCGCCGCCCTGTGCCTCGGCGACCACCGCGGTGCGCGCCCGGGAACGCATGAGCGCCGTCGGCCCCTCCGGCAGAAGGTCCATCCCCTTGTTCAAAAGGTCCCGTACCCACCCCGACGAGAGCGCCCGCAAGAACGGCGCCCCCATGCGGATGAGAGACACCGCCGCATGGGGCACGGCGACGAAGACCTGCACGTTCCTGGCGGAGGTGGTGCGCGGGGCGGTGGCCAGGTCCCCCCAGGGCACCGAGACACACGAGCGCGAGCCGATGGGCTCGGGCAGCGGTGCCTCCCACAGGTGCTGCCCCACCCTCTCCTCGACCCACTGCCCGTCGCGGTAGGTCAATCCCTGGCCTTGGCTCTGGCCCTGGCCCTGCCCGTTCAGCATGTCCAGCACCGAGCGCACCGTGCCCAGGGACGGCCCCGACCCCTGCACTGCGAAGGCGATGCGCACCCGCTCGGGCCGGCCGCCGGAAAGCGCGCCGGCCGCCAGCGCCGCCGCCGCGTCGGTGGGGACGACGTCGAAACCCACCGCGTTCACCAGCGCCACCCCGGCCGCACGGGCCTCCTCATCGCGTTGGTAGGTCTCCCGCATGAACGGGTGCTCGCCGGTGATGTCCAGGTAGTGAGCACGCCCGGCAAGGGCCGCATCCACCACCTGCCGGCCATAGCGGCAGAAGGGCCCGGCACAGCTCAGCACCACCTTTGTGCTCTGGGCCATCCGCAAGAGGGCCTCGGGGTCGTCCAGAGCGGCGACGATCACTGGGATGTCCCCCAATGCCAGTTCCCGGCGCTGCGCCTCCAACCGGGCCCGGTTGCGCCCGGCCATGGCGAAGGCGGTGCCGTTTCTGTGCAGTTCCTCGCAAAGGAGGCGCCCGGTGTAGCCCGTGGCGCCGTAGACAACGATTGGATGGTCGCGCATAGATGATTATCGGTCAGCCTCCGGCGTCTTTAGTAGCTGTCGAAGGGAAGGACCTGGACCGGCGCCCCGCCCAGCGCCTCCACCTGACTCAGCAACGGGCCCAGGGTCTTCTCCGTGGCCACCAGGGTGATGAGCAGGTCCTTGGGGCGCAGGTGCAGGGCCATCGCCGCCCGCACGTCCTCTTCGGTCACCGCCCGCACCCGTTCGGGGTAGGTCCGCATCCGTTCCTCTGGCAGGTCGCAGAGCAGGAGTTCGGTGCGCATGCCCAGGCGGCTCTCGGCGGTCTGCACGCTGAAGGCGTGGCCCTTGGCCAGGTAGCCCCGGGCAAACTCGATCTCTTCGGGACGCAGCCCGGTGGCCCAGTCGGTGTACAGGCCGAGCACCAGTTCCAGGGTCTCGGCGGTCTTTTGCGCCGCCGGGAAGACGTGCACCACCACCCCGCGCCGCCCCCGCCCGGAGCCGGCCCCGGCGCTGGCCCCGTAGGACAGGCCGCGCTTCTCGCGCACCTCGTACATCAGCCGCGCGGTGAACGTGCCGCCAAAGGCGGTCAGGGCGACCTGCATCGGCAGCCAGGTGGGCTGGTTCCACTTGGGCCCAAGCTGCCCGATGAGGATCTGCGTCTGGGTGCGCTCCGGCTTGTCCACCAGCAGCACCCGGATGCCCGGCACCGCCACCGGCTCCGGCGGTGTGGTGTCCAATGGCGGCCCGTCGGGGATGCCGGCGAAGTGGCGCTCGAAAAGACCGCGCATCTCGTCCATGCGCAGGTCCCCGGCGGCCCCGAAGATGACGTTGCCCCGGGTCAGGTACTTCTTCTGCCAGGCCCGCGCCCGTGAGGTGGTCAGGTGCTCGAAGCTGTGTTCGGTCCCGGCCACCGGACGGCCATAGGGATGGTCGCCGAAGAGTTCGCGGTAAAAGAAGCGCCGCGCCAGGGTGCCGTCATCGTCGCGCAGGTCGTCCAGGTCGGCGAGCAGCTCGCGGCGCAGGCGCCCTGCTTCCAGCTCGGAGTAGTCCGGGCGCAGCATGACGTCGGATAGCAGGGAGCACACCTGCGGCAGCTTTTCCTTGAGGGCCAGGGTCTCGAAGACCACCGAGTCATGACCGCACATCACATGGATGCTGGCGCCCAGCCCGTCCACCAGCTCGTCGATCTCCACCCGGGTGCGGCCCCCGGCGCCCCGGCGCATCAGCTCGGTGGCGAAGTTGCAGATGCCGATGAGCGGCACCCCGTCCTCTTCCTTGGGATCGGTGGCGGCGCCGGTGCGCACGGTGACCCGCACCCGGCACAGGGGCAGGTCGTGGTTCTCTTCCAGCAAGAAAATCGGCTCGCTCACCGCGCACCTCCCGCCAGGCCCGCGGTGCATTCATCGCTAAGCGCCGCAGGCGCCGCGGTCCATCTATGCACCGGGCCGACCCCCAGGCCGGCGCTTTGATGTTGATGATGATGCTCTTCTTCTGTGTCCGGTTCCTCCCCGGCGATCGAGGACATCGGCGTGCCGATGACCACCGTGCGCGCGTCCGGCCGCAGGTAGCGCTGCGCCGCCCGCTGCACGTCCTCGCCGCTGACCGCCTTCAGCGCCGCAGGGATCTCGAAGAGCCGCCGGTAGTCCCCGCAGGTGGTCTCGTAGTTCCCCAGGGACTCTGCCTTGCCGCGGACGGTGCGCATCTCGATGTAGAAATGAGTCAAAAGCCGTGCCCGCGCCCGCTCGATCTGCGCCTCGGTGGGCGGGTTGTCTTGAAGCCGCCGGATGTGGTCGTAGATGATGGGCTCGATCTCCTCGGCCCGGTGGCCGCGCTGCAGCGACGCGCTCATCTCGAAGAGGCCGGGGTCGACGAAGGGCATCACCATCCCGCCGACCGACGAGGCCAGCTCCCGCTCGACCACCAGGTCGCGGTACAGCGGCGACGAGAGGCCCCCCAAAAGGATGTCCGCCACCATCTGCAAGTGCAGGTGCTCGGGGGCCAGGAACGAGGGCGACTTGTAGGCGATGAGCAGGCGGTCGGTGGCCACATGGCGTTTGTAGATCGCCCGGCGCTCGCCGGTCTGCTCGGGCTCGGCGTCGCGATCAGGCTGCGGGATGACCTGCGCCGGGATGTCTCCGTAGCGCGCCTTGATCAGCTCCAGGGTCTTCTTCTCGTCGAAGTCGCCGACGACCACCACGGTGGCGTTGTTGGGGGCGTAATAGGTCTGATAGAAATGGTTGGCGTCCTCCAGCGTGATGCCGCGGATGTCGCGCATCCAGCCGATGGTCGGCCAGCGATAGGGGTGCGCCTCGAAGGCCAGGCGGAACAGTTTTTCGCCCAGAAAGCCGTCGACG
Organism: Polyangia bacterium; assembly: GCA_038231615.1. Lineage (GTDB taxonomy): Bacteria > Myxococcota_A > Polyangia > Palsa-1104 > JAEUJZ01 > JBBRLA01. The sequence continues at coordinate 6,967 of JBBRLA010000463.1, forward strand.
GAGTCCTCGACGCTCATCAGGCGCTCGTTCATGACCACCTCCCGCTCCGGCTCGACCTGCTCGGCGGAGAG
>JBBRLA010000464.1:0-7025 GCA_038231615.1 Polyangia bacterium
CAGTCCCCGCGCAGCCAGCCGGCCTTCAAGCGTAAGTTCCAGATTCCCAGGTCGCTGAACACGGGCCCCAAGCGGCAGTCCCCGCGCAGCCAAGCCGGCCTTCCAGCGCAAGTGTCCAGATTCCCCTCTTCCGAAAGTCCCCTGGATTAAGCTCGCTCCCATGGATGCCTTCTCCCGGGTAATGACCGCGTTGCACGCCGGCCGCCGGTTTACTGGCGACTCGCCGAGCCCACCGTGGTCGGGGTGCGGGCGCTCATTGTCCGCGAGGGGCAGGTCATGCTGGTGCGCCATACCTACCTCCCCGGCTTCTACCTCCCCGGCGGCAAGGTCGACCGGGGCGAGACCGCCCATTCAGGCTGTTGTCGCGAAGTCGCCGAGGAATGCGCGCTGTCGGTGGAGCAGGCGCGCTTGGTAGGGATCTACTCGAACGCCGAACAGAACCGCAACGATCACATCCTGCTCTTCGTGGTCGAAAAGGTCTCAGCCCTCCCGGGCGGCCCCTCACTCCTGCGCCGCCTGGAGATCGCCGAGGCGGGGTTCTTTCCCCTGGACCGCCTGCCCGAGAGCACCACCCCGGCGACCCACCGGCGCCTGGCGGAATTTCGCCGCGGTCGCTTCGAGGACCCGTACTGGTAAATGCCCCGGCAAGCCCCATACCGAGGACGGCGACCTCGGCCGGGTCACTCGCCTAGCAGGGTCATATCTGCTACATATCTGCGACACCATGGCGCAGCCCTCCCTGTCTGAAATCGAGCTTGAGTTTTACGAGAAGTTCTTCATCTCCCGGGACATGGAGCCCTATCCGGTGCAGGATCAGGCCTTCGCCCATATCTTCGCCGGCGAGAGCGTCCTCATCACCGTGCCCACCGGCACCGGCAAGACGATGATAGCCAAGGCCGGTATGTGGAAGGCGCTACGCCTTGGGCAAAGCGCCGTCTACACCACCCCCCTGCGGGCCCTGACCGAGGAGAAGTACCGCGAACTCTGCGCCGATTTCGGCGATGAGAACGTGGGCTTCGCCACCGGGGACTACAAGGTCAACCCAAGAGCCAAGATCCAGGTGGTGGTGGCCGAGATCCTGTGGAACCGCATTTTCGGCGACCACGACGTAAAGCCCGCCGACATCGTCATCATGGACGAAGGGCACTATCTGAACAGCCCCGACCGCGGCTATGTCTGGGAGCAGTCCATCATCGGGCTCGATGCCCGGTCGCAACTGGTGATCCTCTCGGCCACCGTGGGCAATCCCGAGCAGTTCTGCCTCTGGGTGTCCCAGACGCGGCGCGTGCCCATGGCCCTGGTGCAAAGCCACGAGCGCAAGGTACCCCTGTACCACGAGTACCGCGAGAGCTACCTCATCGAGGTGGTCAAGGACCTGTTCCACAACGGGGACTACCCGGCGATCATCTTCGTCTTCGGGCGCGAGATGTGCTTCGAGGCGGCCCGCCTGCTGAAGAGCTGCCGGCGCTTCACCTCGGAGGAGGAGGTCGCTGCCATCGCCGCCGCCGCCGATGGGGTGTTCCTGGACCGGGGCGCCGCGAAGGACTTGCGGCCGCTGCTCCTGCACGGCATCGGCCTGCATCACGCCGGGGTGCTGCCCAGCTACAAGCGCCTGGTCGAGGAGCTGACGCTCCAGCGATTGGTGAAGTTCGTGGTCAGCACCGAGACCATCTCGGCGGGCATCAACCTGCCCGCCAAGCGGGTGGTGTTCCCCTCGCTGAAGAAGGTGATCAAGGGAAAGCCGCGGCTCTTGCTCTCGGAAGAGTATCACCAGATGGCGGGGCGGGCCGGAAGGCCGCAGTTCGACAAGGACGGCATCGCCATCACCCTGGCCCCCGAGGAAGTGGTGCAGGCGGTGCGCAAGGAGATCAAGGACCTGCAGAAGGGGAAGTACACCGTGGACGAGGTGAAGATCCGCCGGGCAGTGTACCTGCGCCAGAAGGCCGACGCCCTGCGGGGGCGCAGCGTCATCTGGGACCCGGAGGAACACAACAAGCTGGTGCAGGGTAAGCCGGCGGCGCTGCGGTCCAAGACCCAGATCACCGCCGACCAGATCCTTGCGCTCGGGCTGCCGGACCTGGCCAAGACCACGCTGGCGGTGCCGACGGACGGGGCGGCGCCGGTGCCTGCCGAAGGGACCGTGACGGCGGAAGGGGCGCCCGTGCCCGCGGCGGCGCCCGTGCCCGCGGCGGCGATTGAAAAGCCGCCCGAGGATGATCTGCCGCCGTCGATGAACCTGAACATCAAGACGGTGATCGATCACCTCTTCGTGGACGAGCGCACCAAGCAGGCGGGACGCAACCGGCTGCAATGGCTGGTGGAGAACCTGCAGGCGCTGGGCATCCTGGACCAGCACGGCCAGCACATCGCCGGGAAGATGATCCGGCAGCTCCGCGGGATCGACGGGCCTTTTGTGTTCTATTGCCTCAAGAACCACGATCTGCCCTACGAGGGGCTGCGCGAACTCTGCGAGTACCTAGTGGATCACGAGGCGATCCAGAAGCGGCTCTCGCGCAAGGACGACGACAAGAAGTGGGAGTGGATCAAGGAACGGCTGCGGGAGCGCCGCAAGACGGAGGACCAGGTCAACCGGGAGGACGTGGAGGCGGAGTATGAGCAGAAATTCCCTCGCATCCTGGCAGAGATCGAGGTCATCCACCAGGCGTTCCTGGCCTCGGTGCCGCACCCGGAGCTGCACGGGGGGAAAGTCCACAAGGTGATCTGGCGGATCATCGAGGAGGAGCAGCTGAGCTTCATGGACTTCGTCGAGCGCCACGACTTGGAGAACGAGGAAGGCAGCCTGTTCACCTACCTGGCGCGGGTGATGAAGACGGCGCGGATGCTGGGCGAGGCAACAGAGCTTGCCGAGTTCACGTTGCTAGAGAGCAACATCCGGAAAATACTCGGGGCGGTGGACGAGCGGATCATGGAGGAGAAGGGGTAAATCCTGATGTGCGAAATGGATACTGAACAGAAGAGCAACGGTGCCGACGCGGGCGCTCGGCCGTGCTTATCAGGCAGGCCAGGAACGGAGACGCTTCAGATCTGCGCGGAACTGGTCCAGGCCGGGCAGATCAAGCCGGTCCAGGTGGGCCTGGCGCATAGAGGTGACTTCGATGTTGAGCACCTCGCACAGGTCAAGCACGGCCTGCCGCCGCTCTTCCTGCCTGCCCTTGGCCTGCGCTTTGGCCCGGAAGTCATCCAAGCCCTCGTATCCCTCTTGCTGGAGAAGGTTGCGCAGCATGGCCCGGCTGCCCGCGGCGCGATCGAACAATTCGGATATCTTGTAGCTGTTCTTCAGCACCCCCGGCGCCTAGAGCGCGCCATCTTCATCCACGACGCGCTTGGCCTTGCCCTTCTCGTAGACCTCGACTCGACGCGGGCCCGTCAGGCGCACGACCCAGATGTATTAGATGCACCCGGGGCCAGCTATCGGGCAACGGGGGGTCGTCAGTAGCCTTCGGTTTTGGCGATGATCTCGTTCATGATCTCCCGGGTGCCGCCCCCGATGGGGTAGAGCCGGGCGTCGCGGTAGAGGCGTTCGACCAGGCATTCGCGCAGGTAGCCGTAGCCGCCGTGGATCTGCACCGCCTGGTCGCAGACGAAGCTGCACATGTCGGTGGCGACGTTTTTGGCCATCGCCGCCAGCGCCATCACCTGCTCGTCTCGACAGAAGCGCTGGGCCACCTCGCCGGTCAGCGCCCGCGCCGCGGCGATGCGCGAGGCCATGTCGGCCAGCTTGTGCCGGGTCACCTGGAAGCCGGAGAGCGTCTTGCCGAAGGCCCGCCGCTCCTTGGCGTAGGCCACCGACTCGCGGTAGGCGAGTTCGGCGACGGCCACGCACTGCCCGGCCAGGAACAGGCGCTCGCTGGCGAAGTTGAGCAGGATCGCCACGAAGCCCTGCCCCTCCTGTCCCAGGATGTTCTCCGCTGGCACGCGGCAGTCCTGGAAAAAGAGTTCGGCGGTGTCCGAGGCCCACCAGCCGGTCTTCTTCAGCTTGCGCCCCACGGTGAACCCCGGCGTGCCCTTCTCGATGACCAGCAGCGACACGCCCCCGTGTCCCGGGCCGCCGGTGCGCACCGCCACGGTCAGCAGATCGGCGCGGCAGCCCGAGGTGATGAAGGTCTTGGTGCCGTTGACCACGTAGTGGTCGCCCTCTCGCACGGCGCGGGTGCAAAGCGCCGCCACGTCGCTGCCCGCGCCGGGTTCGGTGATCGCCAGGGCGGCGATCTTGTCGCCGGTGAGCACCCCGGGGACGAAGCGATCGATCTGCTCCCTGGTGCCCAGGCGCAGGATCGGCGGCAGGGCGATGCCGTGGCTGCCCAGACCCGCCGCGGTGCCCACCGAGCGCCCCTCGATGACCATCTCCTCGGCGGCGCAGAGGACGTGGCCGGCGTCGCCCCCGGAGCCGCCCAACTCCTCGGGATAGCCGATGCCCAGCACTCCGGCGCGGGCGGCTTCCTGGTAGAGCGACCGGGGGAACTCCTCGGCCTCCTCCCAGGCCGCGGAGTCCCTGGCGATGTGCTCGCGGGCGAAGCGGCGGACCTGCTCCCGCAGGCGGGTGTGTTCATCGGTCTCGAAGAGGTAGCTCACGGGGCGGGAGTATAGCGCGGGATCATTTGGTTTCCTTCTGCCCATCGATGATCTGGATGCGCTTGGCGCGCACCGGCGCCGGGTGGGCCGGGTCCGGCGGCCTGCTGCACTGCCAGTCGAAGAGCGAAATCCCCACGAACACCAGGATGAAGACCAGCGGCGAGAGCAAGAGGATCTCGCGCCCGTGGGATAGGGCACCGACGCGACGGACGATCCGCTCCGCCGCGGGCCAGCGGGAGACCCTGCGGGCCATCGCGTTAATGATGTCACGCTGGCCGATGGGGATAGGCGCGGGGGCAAGCGCCGCGGGGGCGGCAGGCGATGGGGCAATCGGCGGGAATGGCGCCGGCACGACGGGGATGCCCGGGACCCCCTGCGGGCGAGGTTCCTGGAACAGCGGCGCGGGGGAGATGACCGTGGTCCGCGGCTGTGCGCTGTCAACGACAACCGTCTCTTCGTTGGACAGCGCGACGGCAGTAGCTGGCGGCGGGCGCGGCCCGGCGTGCTGCGCTGGGGAGGCCGGGGCCAGGGCCGGAGATAGGGGCACCGCCTGCTGCCGCAATTCGGTGGGACGCCGCTTGCGGTCCTCGTGCAGCGCCCGGCGCAGGGCATCCAAAAGCTCGCCGGACGACTGGTAACGGTCCTCGGGGCGCACAGCGCAGGCCTTGTGGATCACCTGGTCCAGGCCCAGCGGCAGATCGGGCGAAACTTCTCGCAGCGAAGGCACCGCCCCTTGCAGGATCAGCAGCCGTTTCTGCTCCGCGTCGGCGGCGATGAACGCCTTGCGCCCGGTGAGGCACTCGAAGAGGATCACCCCCAGGGAGAAGATGTCGGCGCGGGCGTCGACGGCGCGGGCGTCCCCGCGGGCCTGCTCGGGAGACATGTACGAGGGGCTGCCCAGAAGCACGTGCATCGCCGTGATCTCGGGGTGATCGGTGATCTTGCTGATGCCGAAATCGAGGATCTTGCCGATCTCGATGTCCGGCCCACCCTCCTGCGCCTGCCGCGAAAGAAAAATGTTCTCCGGCTTCAGGTCGCGGTGCACGATGCCGTGGCGGTGGGCCATGGCGATGGCGTCGCACAATTGGTAAAATAGTTTCTCGACGATAACGGTCGAGAGCGGCCCGCGGGCCAGGCGCTGGCGCAGGCTTTCGCCGGAAAGCAGCTCCATGACCATCAGCGGCCAGCCGTTCTCGTCCTCGCGGTAGTCGATGACGCGGATGATGTGCGGGTGCTTCAGCTTGAAGGCCGACAGCGCCTCCCTGCGGAAGCGCTCGCGCACATCGGCGTGCTCGACGAAGTTGGGGTGCAAGATCTTGATGGCGCAGGCGCGGCGCAGCTCCATGTGCCAGGCGGCGTAGACGATGCCCACTGCCCCCCAGCCCAGGAGCCGATCCAGGCGGTACACGCCGCAAAGCATCTCGCCGACCTGCGGAATCTGCCGGTCGCCCAGGGAGGGCTGGGAATCTCGCCTGCCTTCACTCACGGGGCAGCTTCGCTTTTGATGGGAGCCTGACGTTGCGAAAAGGGTCCTTGAGGACCGTGTCCTGCCGCCTGCCGTGGCGCAGGGCGGCGAAGGGGTTGCGCAGGTCGCTGGGCGTGGGGTGGCGGCCGGGAGAGGGGCCGCGTTGCCGCCGGGGGGCGTCGGCAGGGTGGTCTTTCAGCGGGTCGGGGGGCGTCTTTTCATGGCAGCGCTGCGACAGGCGCCGCGCCTCGCCCACGGCCTGATCCTCGTCGCCGAGGCGCCGCAGTGCCTCCGCCTGGCGATCGATCTCGTCGCACAGGCCGCTCTTCAGGGCGGCCTGTGCGACACTCAGGTGGGCCTGCTCGAACGGGCCGCGAAGGGTGACGAAGGCCGACTCGGCCCGCCGCTGGAACAGACTCCCCATGGGCAGTTCGCCGTAGAGCGCAACCGCGGTGTCGACATCCCCTTGAGCCACCGCCCGCTCAAAGCTCGTGAACACCGAGGCCAGACGCAGGTGGTCGGTGGCCTCGGTCAGCAGCGTCCGGGCCTCGGCGTTGTCCGGATGCCGGCGCACCAGGGTCTCGGCGTTGCTGAGGGCGGAGGCGTAGTCGTGGGCGGCCAGGCGCTCCCGGGCGGCGGCGAGGAGCGCCTCATCCTGGTCCGCCGCGGGCCGAGTGACGGGAGGTGGGGCGGGCGGCGCGAGGGCGGGCGGCGCGAGGGCGGGCGGCGCGGGGACGGGCGGCGCGTGGGTCGGCAGGTCCAGGTGTCCCGTGAGGCCGGCGACACCGAAGAGCAACGCGCTCATGGCCAGGGCCCCCAGGGCGGCGGAGACACCCAGGCGGCGGTAGCGCGGATTTTTTCCCGGGGGCGCGATCATCGCCAGAGTGCTCGCCACGGGTCCTTCGCCAGCGGTCACATCCCAGGCCGGTTCGTCGGCTTCGATGATCGGCAACGCATCGGACTCGCC
>JBBRLA010000465.1:0-7024 GCA_038231615.1 Polyangia bacterium
CTCCGATCGTGCCTGCCTGAGCTCGCAGCGCAACCGTCACGGCCCCCTTCGCCTCACCCTTGAGACTCCGCGGAGCACAACGCGCATGCTCGCCGCATCCTGGCGCGTCTCCGCTACCGCTTTTCGGCGATGGTCTAGCGATGATCCGCCAAGCAGCGGCTCTGCTCTACGAGGCATGGGCCGCTGTACCGCGGATCAGAGGTGCTGTTCTGGGAAGCAAGGGCGCTGATCCGCGGTACAGGATTTGCCGGTGAAACTACGAGCGGATGCCGTGAAACTACGAGCGGATGCCGTGAAAACACGATTTTTGCCATGAAAACACGAGCGGATGCCGTGAAAACACGATTTTTGCCCGTACGCTTACGATTCACAGCCCTGTTACAACCGCTCGCGGCAGATTTAACCTGCCGGCAGGCGTTCAAGAAGTCGGCGCGGCCAGCCGATGCCAAGAAGGAGCACTGTCGGTTCATTGACAACTGAAGAGACGAGATAGACATGGGCTCGCGAAACGTCGCGGTCCATTTTTTGCGTCGAACCGGTTCGGGGCGGCGAGGCCCGCGACCCGAGAGCGCCTGACTGAAAAGGTGTCCTCGGGCAGGCAGCCTCCCGCCCCGTCCGGCTCGTCACAAAGAGCACTCGATAATCAGAACTTCTGCCCACTCGATAATCAGAACCTCTGCCCTGCCAAAGTGCTCGTAAGGGGTTCAGATCATCCCGGTCGTGCCCAGGCGCCAGCGCACGCGGGCGATGGTCAAGGGGACTATCGGCCCCTCGAAGTCCAGGTCGGCGCGCAGCGCCCGCGCCGCCTCCTTCAGTGTCGTGCCGGAACCGGTGTAGTCGTCGAGCAAGAGCAGCGCACCGTCTATCCCTTTCCCCGGCGCCCCCGGCGGGAATACGCCGGCCTGGCAGGCCATGGTCTTTTGCAGGTTGTCCCGCCGCTGATCGTTGTTGCGCAGCTCGCCCTGCCGGGCCGCCGGCATTTTCTTGAAGTGCAATAAATCAATCAGGCACGGCACCTGCAATATCTCCGCGCACATCCTGGCGGCCTCTTCGCGCTGCGTCCAGGTGCGCGATGGGACCGGCACCACCGCAGTGAAACGCTCCCGCCCGGCCAGGCGCAAGACAACCGCACGCAGGGCGGCCGAGACTTCCGGCGAAAGACTTCCCGATGGCTGCGTCCGCCCCCGCATGAAGCCGCCGAACCCCGGGGTGCGCAGTTCGCCAGAATACACCGCCAGCCCCGCCGCCATTTTCGGCCGCTGCGTCGCGGTGATGACCACCGGCCGATCCTCCAGCCAGCGCGTCGCCGCCCCCACCTCCGCATCGAGCAGATGGATGCTCGTCGCCCGGCCCAGACACCGGCTGCACCGCCCGCAGGCCGGCGGGTCGTCTTCGCCCAGGTTGCCTCGCAGCGTGGCCATCAGGCAGCCCCGGTTCCCATCGGCGTAGCTTTGCATGGCAAAAAGCTCGCCGCGACGGACCTCTTCTTGCAGGCGGTAGCGCGACAGATCGGGGGTGCCAGACTTGGCGGTGCGCAGGTAGACCTGCTTGCCGCCCTGGCTCTTTTTATCCAGATGGCCCTGCTCCACCAGCTCGGCGATGATGATCGTCACCAGCGTCGGGTGCAGGCCGCTTCTGGCCTTCAGTTCATTCAGGCCAGCCGGCCCGCTCTCCGCCGCCGCCAGCACCTGCTCGAAATCCGCCGGCGCGGGCTGCGCCGAGCGGATGAAGTGCTCCTGGATGCGCAGGTCCTCCGGATCATACAAGAGCAGCCCCAGCGCCGGCAGCCCGTCGCGTCCGGCGCGGCCCACCTCCTGGTAATATGCAGTCAGCGAACCCGGCACCTCGGCGTGGATCACGTAGCGCAGGTCCGACTTGTCGATGCCCATGCCCAGCGCGTTGGTGGCGGCGATGGCCTGGTACTGTCCCGAAAGGAAGTCCTCTTGCAGTTTGCGCTTGTGATCGGGCATAAGGCCCGCGTGGTAGGCAGCGGCGGAAAGCCCGAGCGAGCGCAGGTGGTCGGCGACGATCTCGGTGTTCTCCCGCGTTGCGCAGTAAATCAGGCCGCAGCCCGAGAGCCGCGCCACCTGACGCCCCAGGTAGGCCAGCTTGTGCGGCATCCCGGCGACCGGGACCAGCGCCAAGCGCAGGTTGGGTCGGTCCATGCCCTGCCGGTGGATGATCACCTCATGGGCGCCGCCGCCGGCAAGCTGCGCCACAATGTCCGCCGCGGTGCGGGCGTTGGCCGTGGCCGTCAGCCCCAGCACCAGGATCTCCCGGTCTCGGGCTTCCAGCGCCAGGGTCAGGGCCACGATCTGCCGGTAGCTGGGCCGGAAGTCGTGCCCCCAGGTCGAGATGCAGTGCGCCTCATCCACCACCAGCAGGGACACCGGCAAGTCGAGCAAAAATTGGAAGCGGTCCACGTGATCCAGCTGCTCCGGCGCCACGAAGAGCACGCGCACCTGCCCGGCCCGCGCCGCCGCTCGGGCGGCGTGGTTCTGCTGGTCGTCCTGATCGCTGTTGATGGTGGCCGCGGAGATGCCGAAGCGCCGGTTCAGGTGGTCGAGCTGGTCGCGCATCAACGCCAAAAGCGGAGAGATCACCAGGGTGATGCCCGGCAGAATCGATGCGGGCAACTGATACAGCAGCGACTTGCCGTGGCCCGTGGGCTGGATGCACAGCAGCCGCCGGTGCTGGAAGAGGGCCTGGATCGACTCCCGCTGCCCCGCACGGAACGACGAGAAGCCGAAGCGCTGTGTGAGGATCTCGCCGAGGTCGGGGGTCTCCGCGGGGCCGGCGGTCACAAGGGGCGAAGGGATCATGATCCGGCGAACGTACCGCAGACCGGGGCGGCAGCCGTGAATAAGACGGAATTCGATGTCATGAGGCCATGGTTTCTACCTCAACGGGGAAACGGGCGACGCCACCACGCCAGCTTGCGTCCGGGCCGGGTCTCGGTGCTGTCGCCCTGGGCAATGGAGGCCACCCGGCACAGTGCGGCCCACCCCGCCTTTCTTTGATCGTCGGACGACCCGGCCATGCTAAGTACTATATCGAGCGATTCTGCGACGGCGGAAAGCGCCCGGTCGAGGTGCTCGTCATCGGCGCCTTTGAGTGCCGGCACCAGCCTTTCGATCACGATGCTCGCCATCTGCACCGCCGCCTCGGGCGTCATGGCCGCCGTCGCGGGCGTGGCGGTCGCCGGGGATGACCCGCGCAGCTCTTCATCCGAGAGGAGCACCCTGAGCGTCCTTGGGGCGCCCGGCACGCGGGCCAGAAAACTTCGCGTCTCGAGCGTCTTTATCATGCCGTTGACCGCCGGGGACGACGTGCGGAAGTGCCGGGCGATCTCCTCAAACGAAGGCGGGACGCCCCAGCGATCCGTGAACGCCTTGATGAAGGAGAGGTACTCGTGCTGTCGCGCAGTGGGCTTTGATTTTGATGCAGACATGGCCGGCTAAATTAGTCTCGATGCGTTTCTAAAGGAAGGGCGGCTTGCCGGAGACTTATATTGACCTTACGTGAAGTAGGTGCCAATCGCGTGGCTTTGGACCGAAACGCGAAAGTTTGGCCATTTCAAGGTTGGGTCCGCCGTAAAATTTGCGCGGGTTTTCCCTTGGCGGGTCCAAAAGTGCCCACGCTGCCGGTCCGGCTCCACGAAATCACTGTCTGACGCTTCGACCTCGGCGATAATCCACGAGCCTTGGCATAGGCCATGCTTTAGGACGTTGCAGGCCCACGAGATGGAAGTGTAACAATGGCATCGTCCGCTGCATCCGCCACCCTGGTTCGCTCGCCGGCAAAGCCCGGTCAGCCGCAGATCACCGAGGCGCTGGAACTTTATATTCGCGATATGCGACGCCACCCGATGTTGACTCGAGACCTGGAGGAAAAACTGGCGCAGCAGTATGCGCGGACCCGGGCGCCGGAGCTGGCCCACCGGCTGATCACCGCTAACCTGCGCCTGGTGGTGAAGCTGGCCTACGAGTACCGGCGGTCGCGACGTAGCCTGCTGGACCTGATCCAGGAAGGCAACGAGGGACTGGTCCAGGCGGTGCTGCGGTATGACCCGTCGCGCGGGGTGAAGCTCTCGTCCTTCGCGGCCTGGTGGATCCGGGCACGGATGCTCAAGTCGATCCTGGATGATGCCCGGCTGGTGAAGCTGGGGACGACGCAGACGCAGCGGAAGCTTTTCTTCAACTTGCGCAAGGAGCAGGAAAAGCTGGAGGCGGCGGGCTTCGTGGTAACGGATACGCTACTGGCGGAAAAATTGAGCGTTGCGGAGCGCGATGTCACCGAGATGCGGCAGCGGCTCGGCGCAGCCGACGCATCGCTGGACCTGCCGGCCCATGACGGAGGGACCGGCTCGATGGTGGACATGCTCCCGGGGAGCAACGCACAGCGGCCCGACGTGATCGTGGAGGGGCATGAATTCCAGCGGACCCTTTGTCGGAAACTGCGAGAGTTCGGGCGCACGTTGAGCGGACGATCGCTGATGTTGTTCGAGGAGCGCCTCATGTCGGAGTCGCCCAAGACGCTAAAGTCGATCGGCGAGGCGCATGGCATCAGCCGGGAACGGATGAGGCAACTCGAGGTGGAGCTTTTGGCGCAACTCAAGGTCTATTTGCAAGGGGAGCTAGGAAGCGCCATCGGTCAAAGCTGAGCGAACGTGACCCTCTATAGCAGGCAGCCGTAGCGCCGATTGCAGGAGTTGCTCGGCTGGCCTTGGGAAATCCCGTGGGGCCAGGCGCCAGGCGATCGTTGCACAGGGTCGGCAACGGCAGTACGTCGATGGTTGGAGAGGGAGTGCGATAGCGGGTGGGCGGTCAGGACCCGTGGGGAGCGTCGCCTGTTAGCGGCGCTCCCCTCAGTCAAATGCGCTCTTCGCGGAAGGAAGAAGCCAGAGACCTAGTAACGACCGCCGCCGCCGCCGCGACGACCGCCGCCGCCACCGCCGCGATCGCCGCCACCACCGTAGCCCCCGCCGCCGCCGCCGCCGCCATAGCCCCCGCCGCCACCACCACCGTAGCCGCCGCCGCCGCCGCCGCGATCCTCACGGGGGCGCGCCTCGTTGACGGTGAGGGCGCGGCCCTCGTGCTCTTGGCCGTTGAGGGCCGAGATGGCCGCCTGGGCCTCCTTGTCACTGCTCATCTCGACGAAGCCGAAGCCCTTGCTGCGGCCGGTGTCGCGGTCCTCGATGACCTTGGCGCTCTCGACATGGCCGAAGCGGGCGAAGATCTCTTCCAGGTTCGCGCTGCTCATCGAATAGCTCAGGTTGCCGACATAAAGTTTCTTGCTCACGGTAAGTCTCCTCTGCGAGTCTCGCTCGCCGGTCTCGGAATCAGGTCGATCTGGGAAGCGGGGACGTGTCTCATCTCTGGTAATAACAGGCCCGTTATATGTCCCCGTGTTGTCGGCGAGCGCGTGGAGTCGCAGGGCGGATCCTGGCGCCCCGTTGGATGGGGCGTCGGCGTCACCGCAACGGCGGCGCGCCTCCTACTCTACTCGTCACCCCCAGCCACTGGCTGAGGGCCTGGAATAATACCGATCAGGTCTGGGTCTTCCTCGTCCCCCCCGCGGGGTACGATCTCCTTTTCGGTTTTTCGCTGGGCCTTGCGGGCCTCCTTTTCTTGCAGTCGGGCGCGGTGATTCAGCTCCCGGCTGCGCTTCATCTGAGATTGTTTTGTAGGTCGGGGAATTGAAAGCCTCGCCTTCTTGCAGGGGCACTCTAGCACACGGAGCGAATTTGCTCCCTTTTTCCGTATTTTTTGCACAGCCGCCGTTTTTTCTTTCCTGCTGTGGCATGGAGCACAATTTTCCCGGGCAAATAGCCCCTGGCACCGGCCTCGTGCTCAGGCCGCCCGGTCGTGATATCCTTGTACCGTCGGCTGCCTTGACGACCCGCCTGGCCCTTGCGGCAAAGGCCGGCCGAAAGACGCGAGCCCTGACGACCATGGACCGCCGAGACACCAGAATCGGGACCACCATCGAAGGCCGCTACGAGGTCCTCTCGCCGCTGGGCGAAGGGGGGATGGGGACCGTGTACCAGGCGCGGCATGTGCTTCTGTCGAAGATCGTGGCGCTGAAGGTGCTGTCCGACGCACAGAACGAGCAGGCGGTGGAGCGATTCCGCCGAGAGGCCAAGTCGGCCTCGATGGTCGAGCACGAGAATGTTGTCGCCATCACCGACTTCGGGGTGCTGCCGGACAACCGGCCCTATCTGGTGATGGAGTTCCTGAAGGGGCCGACGCTGGCGGAGCTGATCGACCGGGGGCCGCTGGGGGTGCTGCGATCGCTGCAGATCGCCATGCAGATGTCCCGGGGGCTTTCGGCGGTCCACGACAAGGGGGTGATTCACCGGGACCTGAAGCCGGAGAACGTCTTCGTGCTGGGGCGGCAGGGGCAGGACCAGGTGAAGATCGTGGACTTCGGGCTGGCGCAGGTGAAAAGCGGGGCGCGACTGACGCAGATGGGCATGGTGATGGGGACGGCGTTCTACATCTCGCCGGAGCAGGCCAGCGGGCAGCCGCTGGACGCGCGCTGCGACCAGTATGGCCTGGGGTGCCTGCTCTACGAGATGCTGACGGGGGTGCGGCCGTTCACGGACGAGAGCCCGGCGATCGTGATGAAGCAGCATGTGTTCGAGTACCCGCCGGCAATGCGGCAGCGGCGGCCGGACCTGGACATCCCGGAGGCGCTGGAGGCGCTGGTGGCGCGGCTCTTGTTGAAGCGCCCGGACCAGCGCTTCGGCAGCATGCACGACGTGGAGCAGGCGCTGCAGCAGGAGATCGACGGGCTGGTGCAGGCGCCGACGGACGTGTTGCGCAGCGCGGGGCAGCGGCGGGCGCGGCGGATCATGCTGCTTTTGGGGGCCGGGGCGGCCTGCGTGGGGGGGGCCCTGTGGGGGAGCCAGTTCGTCGAATAGAAAAAGCTGCGGCACCGGATGGAGGTGCTGGGCCAGTCGCGGGTGTTGACGTCACCGCCCGAGCCGCTGCCGCCCGAGCGGGAGAGCGATCCGGAGGAC
>JBBRLA010000466.1:0-7007 GCA_038231615.1 Polyangia bacterium
CGGCGAAGAAGGCCTTCGATTCGGCGCTGGCGCTGGCCCCGGACTCCGCCGAGCTGCAACACTACGTCGAAGCCTGTGCCACCGAGGCCAAGGCCCTGAACTTCCTCAGGAGCGGCAAGGACGCCCTGGAGAGCCGCCGCTATGGCGAGGCGCTGCGCAATTTCGAAAAAGTGGACAAGAACTCGGTCCAGTATGACGACGCGCAGGCCCAGGGCCGGGATGCGCGGCGATCGGCAGCCAACACCGCGTTCACCGAGGCCCAAAACCTGGCCCTGAGCAACCCCGCGGAGGCCAAGGCCAAGATCGACGAGGGCCTGGGCTACGACCCGGAGAACCAGGGCCTGCTGGCGCTGAGGGACAAGGTCTTGAGCGGAAAGTCGACCCCGAACCTGCCCAAGGACGAGCCGCCGGCCCCTCGGGTGATCAAAAAGACCCCGAAGGTCGCCAAGCTGGTCATCGACAAGGTCAAGAAGGTGCCGGTGGAGCCGGTGGCCGTGTCGCCGGGGACCTCGGGCGGGGACCTCCAGTCGAACAAGGCGGCGATGATCGCCTACCGCAGCAAGGACTTCGGGGGGGCTGCGTCGGCCATGCAGAGCTTCGCCAAGACCCAGAAGGGCCCGGCGCAGGCCAAGGCCCAGGCCGTGGCACGGGACCTGGAGGAGATCCGCAACCTGAACGACAAGGCCGGGAAGGTGGAGGCGAACAACCCAGCGGCGGCGCTGGCGGCGTACAACAGCGCGGCCAACATCGACCGGCGCATCGCGTCGGGGGCGCTGTCCTCGTACTTCAGCGGCAAGATCGGCGGGCTCTCGAAAGGCAGCGGGCCGTCCCGGCAGGCGGGTGGGCCCAGGGACGCGGCCAAGGACGCGCAGGCCGACCAACTGATGCAGCAGGCCAGGGACCTCATCGCCAAGGACCCGACCCGGGCCAAGGTGCTCTGCCGCAAAGCCATCGCCCTCTACGGAAAGAACGTGAACGACCCCAAGGCCATGGCGGCGTTCAAGATGCTGAACAGCATCAAGGGCCATGACGACGACGAGGATTAGAGCGGCGGCTTCCTTTTCTCAGCGACCAAAATTTGTGCAGGGGTGTCCAAATAAAAGGCGGCGCCTTTATCGATTCAGTGCAGCTTGTGACCGGATCGGGTGATCAGGTACGATTTGTCCCATGTTTGGCCTGCATCGAATCTTACTTGGAGCTTGGATGTTGTAGGTTTCCTTATTATTTGTGCATACCTTGTTGCAAGTGTGCTCTTCTTTTACACAGGCTGGTTGACTGTGTGTGGTGAGAGTGGTAGTTTTTCATTCGTTGATGCGAAAGGCCCGCGGTTGGGTGGGCTGTCTTTTCGCTCCTACTTGGGCAGAGTCCGTCCATTTGAGCCAAGGAGTCGCATAGTGCAGTCTTCCACCTTCAGTGTCGGTGACAAGGCAGTTTATCCGGCACATGGTGTCGCCGAGATTACGGGGATCGAGACGCGAGAGATCTCAGGATCGAAGCAGACGTTCTACATTCTGCGAATCCTCGAGAACGGCCTGCGCATCATGATCCCCACCAGGAACATCGACGCAGTGGGCCTGCGCCGGGTGGCCAGCAGGAACGATATCAAGGAGGTCTACGAGATCCTCCGTTCCCGGGATGTCTCCGTCGACAGCCAGACGTGGAACCGGCGTTATCGCGAATACATGGAGAAGATCAAGACCGGTTCGGTCTTCGAGATCGCCGAGGTCCTCCGCGACCTCTCGTTGCTCAAGTTCGACAAGGACCTGTCGTTCGGCGAACGCAAGATGCTCGACACCGCCAAGAACCTCCTCGTCAAGGAACTCGCCGTCGCCGAGGGCTCCAGGGAAGAGAAGATCCAGCAGGAGTTGGACGAA
Source organism: Polyangia bacterium (assembly GCA_038231615.1). Taxonomy (GTDB): domain Bacteria; phylum Myxococcota_A; class Polyangia; order Palsa-1104; family JAEUJZ01; genus JBBRLA01. The sequence continues at coordinate 1,875 of JBBRLA010000466.1, forward strand.
ATCTTCACCTGTTGACGCCTGTTTCGCGCTGAAAGATCTTGCTCCCCGGCTTGCCTTGTCGGCCAAAGCGTGGCACATGCCATCGTGATGGTTTTTCGCCTCGATACGCGCCTCTTCCAGCAGGGCCTTTGCCCAAGCCGCGAAAGGGCCCAGGCGCTGATCCTGGCTGGTGCCGTCTGCGTCAATGGGCAGGTCGTCACCAAGGCAGGGACCCGGGTGGCCCCCACCGCGCGCGTCGAACTTCTTCACGATCCCCTCCCCTATGTCTCTCGCGGCGGGATGAAGCTGCGTCATGCCCTCGATCATTTCACCATCGACGTGACCGGGTGCGCTGCCCTTGACGTTGGCGCCTCTACCGGCGGTTTCACCGATTGCCTCTTGAAAGCCGGGGCCAGCCGCGTCTGCGCCGTCGACGTGGGCTATGGTCAGCTGGCATGGTCCCTGCGCAGCGACCCCCGCGTCGTGGTGATGGATCGGGTCAACGCCCGCTACCTTTTGCCGGACCAGCTTCCCTTCCGTCCCGATCTGGCGGTGTGCGACGCTTCGTTCATCTCCCAGACCCTGTTGTTGCCTCGCCTGGTCGAGGCTGTGGGCCCCGGGGGACACTTCATCATAACCCTGGTGAAGCCGCAGTTCGAGGTCGGCCAGGGCCAGGTCGGCCGGGATGGCGTGGTGCGCGACCCGGTGCTCCATGAGGCTGCCGTGGAACGCTGCGCCGCCGCCGCCCGCGCCCTGGGATGCGAGATCATCGGGGTCGTCCCCTCCCCGCTCCTGGGCCCCGCGGGGAACGTCGAGTTCCTTCTCGCGCTAAAAAGCCCTGCCGGCTAACAAAGAGCCTCGGCTTCATTTCTCGGGTATCTTTTTAGTGGGTATAGATGCGCAAAAGGACTGGCGAGGTACGGCGGGCGGTGTTTGTTTTCGCGGGCCCACAGGGGCCTTCGGCGCATGGGCAGCGGCTGGCCGACGCCCTGGAACAAGAGGAAGTCGAAGTATCGCGCCGCTTCCTGGAAGAACAAGCCCTCTTGTGGGCCGCGCTTTTGGCGAGGGTGACGGCCTTTGGCCCGGGAATGATTGTCACCGACAGCGTCGTCGGGGCCCGGCTGCTGCTGCCGGCGGCGGCGCTGGTGGGCGCCCCGCTGGTCCTTTTCGCGCCCGACGGACGGTTGGAACCCGAGATGATCCGCGCTGGCCCCTGGCCGCTCTTGCCAGCCCATGTGCTGGTCGGCCCCCACCCTTCCCGGCAGGAAGTGCAAAGCTGGTTTGGCCGGGGTCTGGACGAGGAGCGGATTCACCTCTTCCCACCTTCCGTGGATGTCGTGCAGGAGCAAACCGACCTCCTGCTGGAAATCCTCGAGGAGCGGCTACCCAGCCTGGGCAAGCGGTTTGCCCGGGAAGCCATCGCTTACGTCGCTGCAAGGATGCCCCGGCGGCGGCATCCCGGGCCTTCGATCGCCCTTTGCTACCATCGGGTGTGCGACGATCTGCGAGGCTGGGACCCGGGCCTGATCGTGAGCCGGACCACCCTTACCCGGCAGGTCCGCGCCTTGTGCCGCCTGGGCCTTTCCCCTGTGACGATGGCGCAGCAGGTGGAGCGCCCGGCGGGCCCGCCGAGTTTTGCCGTCACCTTCGACGATGGTTATGCCGATCTCCTGGAGCTGGGGGCCCCGGTCCTTCTGGAACTCCAGGTCCCCTTCACGGTCTACGTCATCACCGATGTCCTGGCCGGACGCATCCGCGCGCCGTGGTACGATGTGGTCGCCCAGGCAGTGATGGCTCGTTCGATCAGACACCGCACCCTGCCGCTGCTTCTGGCCGAGCCTGCCTTGCATCCGCTGCTGGCTGGCGCGCGGGCCTTGCCTCCCTCACCGGCGCTGGCGCGGGGGGTGGTTCACGCCATGAAGGGTTGGCCCGCGGCCCGACGCGTGTCTTTCGCCGATCATCTGGCGGATGTTGCCGGAGAAGAAATCTACGCGGGGACGCCGCGATATCTCGATCTGGCCGGTACACGGCGGCTGCACGCCGCGGGAGTGGAGATCGCCTCCCACACGGTGACCCACCCGATCCTGCCGCTGCTCAGTCCGCCCGATCTTCAAGCAGAACTCATGGAAAGCCGCCGGTATCTGGTGGATCTCTTCGGTACCTGCGATGGGCTCGCCTATCCCAATGGCGACAGCGATGGGCCAGTGCAGACCGCCGCCGCCGCCGCCGGATACCGGTACGCGGTGGCCGTGACCCGGCAAAAAGGCGCGGTCTCGCGATTCAACACAGGGCGGCGCATGATGTCGGAGGCCACCTCCGCGGGGTTTTCTCACCGCTTCGATGAAGCGGTCTTTCTGGCCCGCGTACAGGGCTTTCTCGGATGAGCTGGCTCGGTCGGCTGCGACAACGGTTTCTTTCCCGGCGCTTTCGGGTGCTGCCCTTCCGATACGAACGGTTCGGGGGCATCGCCCAGCTCCGCTGGCCGCGGGCGCTGGTCTTTGTCGATTGCGATCGCGCCCGCGCCCTGGGCTACAACCAGCCGCCGCAAGACCTCTGGCGAACCGTCGGGCAGAAACCAGAAGAAGACGCCCTGGACAGCCTCCTGACTGCGCCGCTGGAAGCCCATTTACAGCTCACCAACCGCTGCGCGGTCGGTTGCCAGGGCTGCTATACCGGCGCCACTGCGGAAGGCGCCCCTCACGAGTGGGGCTTTGACGAATGGCGCCACGCCATCGACCAGCTCGCCAAGGCCGGCGTGTTTCACGTCGCCCTCGGGGGCGGAGAATCGGCCCTGCTGCCATGGCTGGGTGACCTCTTGCGCCACTGCCGCGCCCTGGGCGTCGTGCCCAACCTCACCACCAGCGGTCTCTACGACGCCGAGGTGCTGGATCGGGTGTGCGGCTGGGCCAAAGACGGCCTTTTCGGGCAGATCAACCTCTCGCTCGACGGCATCGGTCCCGGCTACCAGCGGGTGCGCGGGGTGGACGGCTTCGACCAGGCGGACCAGGCCCTGGTGGCGCTGCGCCGGCAGACCCCCGACGTGGGCATCAACTGCGTGGTCACCAGCCAGAACTTCGCCGACCTGGACGCGATCTTCGCCCACGCGCGGCACCGACGCCTGAACGAGATCGAACTGCTCCGCTTCAAGCCCTCCGGCCGCGGGGCCCGTGCGGCGATCTACCAGCGGCTGCGCTGCACCGACCAGCAGCACCGAGAATTCCTGCCTCGGGTGCTCTCGCTCTCGCGGCAACACCGGATGCGGGTGCGGCTGGATTGCTCCTATACACCCATGGTGGCCCATCACCGGCCAGACCCCCGCCTTCTGCGCTGGCTGGCGATCTACGGCTGCGCCGGCGGCGATCTGCTGATCGCGGCCAAGGCCACCGGCGCGCTCGCACCGTGCAGCTTCGCCCCGCCGGTGAACGTGACCGTGGACTGCACCGCCAGCTACTGGAACGAGGCGACGGCCTTCCCTCCCTTTCGCGGGTGGCGGGATGCACAGGAGCCCTGCCGAAGCTGCGACTACCTGAAGCTGTGCCGTGGCGGCTGCCGGGTCGTCTCGGCCCACGTGGCCGGCAACGCCTCCGACCCGGACCCGGAGTGCCCCCGGGTGATCGCCTACCGTCAGGCGAGCGGCACCCCCGCAGGTTTTGGGCAAAGAACAAAGCGGCTGCCCGTCATCGAATAGGCTAGGCTACCAGCATGCCTCTCGGTCCCGTGCGTACCATCTTCATCGTCTCCGATGCCACCGGCGAGACCGCCGAGAAAGTGGTGCGGGCAGCCCTGCGACAGTTCGAGGTCTCCTCGATGCCGGTCGACCTCAGGTTGCACTCCCACCTGCGGAGCATCGAGATGCTCAGCGCGGTCATCGCCGAGGCTGCGGAGACCCACGCGCTTTTGGTGTTCACCTTCGTGCGCAGCGAGTTCCGTGATGCCCTGCGGAAAAAATGCGACGAGTACGGGGTGCCGAACGTGGACCTCATCGGCACTCTGATGGGGACGCTGGCCGGCTTTTTCGGGGCGCAGCCCCGGCAGGTGCCGGGCCTCTTGCACATGGTCAGTGACGATTATTACCGGCGCATGGAGGCCATCGAGTTCACGGTGAAGAACGACGACGGGCGGGAACCAGCGAACCTGCCCAAGGCGGACCTGGTGCTGGTGGGCATCAGCCGCACCTCGAAGACCCCCCTGTCGACGTACATCGCGCAGAAAGGGTTCAAGGTCGCCAACGTGCCGCTGGTCCTGGGAATCCCGCCGCCCGAGGAGTTGACTCAGACTGAACCTCGGCGAATCTTCGGCCTGACGATCAAGCCGGACGCCCTTCTGCAAATTCGCCGCGCGCGCATGGAGCGGCTGAAGATGGCGCCCGATACCAGCTATGGACAGCGGGACCACATCCTGCGGGAGATTTACTTCGCCCGGTCCATCTTCCAGGCCAACCCGACGTGGCCCATCATCGACATCACCGGCAAGGCCATCGAGGAGACCGCGTCGGACATCATGCGCATCTACAAGCAGCGCGGCCTGCTCGAAAGCACCACCGACGAAGATCCCCTGCTTTAGGGACGGACCTAGATGGCCTAGATATCGAGGTTGCGGACGTTCAAGGCGTGTTGTTCGATGAACTCGCGACGTGGCTCTACGGCTTCGCCCATGAGCATACTGAAGATGCGCTCCGCCTCGATCAGGTCGTCTGCGTGGACTTCCAGCAGCGTCCGCTTGGCCGGGTCCATCGTCGTTTCCCAGAGCTGCTCGGCGCTCATTTCGCCCAGCCCCTTGTAGCGCTGGATCTGGAGGCCCTTGCGCCCCAGGGCATCCAGGTGCGTGCCCAAATCGTCCAGGCTGGCCACGGTGTGGGTCGATCCCCCATCGACCAGCGTGAACGGCCCTTCCCCGTACTTGCCCAGCTTCTTCCCCCGTTCATACATCTCCTCAAACTCGGGCGAGTCGAAGAGTGCGAAGTCGACGACGGTCTCTTTCCTGGCCCCGCCCAGACGTGCCGGATAAAGGGCTTTGAAGCAGCCGTGTTCGTCGTCGCTCTTGATATGGACGTTGAGTTCGCCCAGGGAAGAATCGCGGCGCAGATGGACCTGTACCTGGTCCAGCATCTGTTTCAGCGATTCCTCGCTCTTCAAGTTCTCCTTCAAATCTTCC
>JBBRLA010000467.1:0-6985 GCA_038231615.1 Polyangia bacterium
CCGCTGCCGTCAACTTGATGAGCCTGTTTGTCCGGAATCAAGCCCGCTGGATGCCGACGTAGAAGCGGGGTACTCCGCCTCAACTGTCCGACGCGTTGGAAGGTCCCCTGCTGCACCTGTGGCTTATCGCCGTCACCGCCCAGAGCCCAGACACCGGATCATCCGCTCAGTGATTCAGCACTTCGGCAGCGCACCACTAACCAGTGTCTCTTTGAGCCTGGATCAAACGCTTTGGCACTGAGCGACGGCCGCCCCGGTGTCTAGTTGGCGCACGATCAACGCGTATCTGGTTAGTGCCTGTATCTCCGCGAAGCATCCACCGCCGAGTTCAGAAGTTTCACCAGCGCGGCGATGTCGTAGGGCTTGTGCATCACCCCAAACGCCCCGATGGCCCGCGCCTCGCTATCGACTACCCTCCCGGGCATCGCCGACGTGACGATCATTTCCGGCAGCGGACAGCCCATCGCCCGCAGGTTGCGGATCATGTCTCCCCCACTCATGTCGGGCAGCGTCAGATCCAGAAGCACCACGTCCGGCGGCGGGTCTCTTTCCTCGGGGGAACCCTTTGTCAGCGCCAGCATCCGAATGCGGGGAATCGTGCGCCTGCTCGCCTGCCTTGTCGGGGCTGCGATTCATGGGCGGTAACGATGTCTCTATATTCGACTCGTTGGTTTTTTGAATCATTGAAGAGGTGTCGATTAATTGGTTTCGCGAAAACGCGACCATTGAAATCATTGAGGAATTTCATCGAAAAATCGCCCTCCGGCCAATTAATCGACAGTCTTTGACTCAAACTCACCCCAGGGAATGGAGAAAGATAGGTCATCATTAGGCCCGGGGGCCTTGATTTGTCAAGGCAAGACAGCCTCTGTCAAGAGGGTCGAAGGAGGGGTTTTACGTTGGGATCAAGGGTTTTGCCGGCCGAGCCGTTTGAATTTTTGTGCTAAGGACCCTCTTCCGACTGGCCCTTATCTGTGTTCTGCTCGCACCGCATCGCACCGCCACGCGGCCATCCGAACCGGACACGGCCGCGTCAGGCAAGGATTGATTCACAACTCCAGCACGCCAGGAGAACGACGGCATGCGTCATTTGCTTCACATCCCCTTGCTCCTCGTCTTGGTCTTCCCCCTCGCGCTGCTCGTCGAATGCAACCCCAACATCGGCGGCGTCGGATCCGACGACGGCGGCACGGACCTCGGGGTGGTCCTTCCGGATGCCGGCCCTGTACCCGGCTGCGGCCTGCGGACCTGCGCCTCCGCCGATGCCCACTGTGGTCCCATTGGCGACGGCTGCGGCGGCCTCCTTGATTGCGGCAAGTGCGTCGCCCCAAAGACCTGCGGCGGCGGCGGCAAACTCAGCTTCTGCGGCGGCAGCATGGGCTGCGTCGCCCGCACCTGCAAGTCCCTGGGCGCCAACTGCGGCCCCGCCGCCGACGGCTGTGGCAACCTGCTGGATTGCGGCACCTGTACCGCCGGCTCGGCCTGCGGCATCGGCGGCAAGCCCAACGTCTGCGCTCCCATCCTGGGCGGCGGCGATGGCGGTGGCGTGGCCTGCATGCCCAAGAGCTGCATGCAGCTCGGCTACAACTGCGGCCCGGCCGGCGACGGCTGCGGCGGCCTGCTCAACTGCGGAAGCTGTCCCGCCGGCCAGAGCTGCGGCGACGGCGGCAAGCCCAGCGTCTGCGGCACCACCAATAGCTGCACCCCCCGCTCGTGCAAAGACGACGGCTACACCTGCGGCATGTCCGGCGACGGCTGCGGCGGCATCATCAACTGCGGCACCTGTACCCTGCCCGACATCTGCGGCGGCGGAGGCCGCCCCAACGTCTGCGGCAACACCCCCATGCCCGACGGCGGCGTCCCCCCGGTCTGCGACGGCGGCACCACCAGCATCAGCGGTACGGTCCTGGCCCCCACCAACCCCGCGTTGGGCTACGGACAGCCCGATCCAATTTACAACGCCCTGGTCTACGTGCCCAGCTCCCCCGTCCTGCCCTTCCCCACGGGCGTCTCCTGCGACAAGTGCTCCGCCGAGGCATCCGGCAACCCGATCGTCTCGGTGGTCACCGGCCCCGACGGCAAGTTCAGCCTCAAGGACACCCCCTGCGGCAGGGACATCCCCCTGGTCATCCAGGTCGGACGCTGGCGCCGGCAGATCATCATCCCCGCCGTCACCTGCTGCGCCAACAACCCGCTGACCGGCGAGCAGACCCGCTTGCCGCGCAACCACACCGAGGGCGACATCCCGCTCTTCGCGGTGGTCACCGGCAGCGCCGATCCGATCGAGTGCGTCCTGCCCAAGATCGGCATCGACGCCAGCGAATACTCCCAGCCCAGCGGCACCGGCCGCGTGCGTTTCTACATCGCCAACGGCGCCAACTACGGCCTCTTCACCCCCGGCGCCAACATGTTGTGGAGCAGCCCCACCGAACTGGCCAAGTACGATGCCATCATCGCCGACTGCGAGGGCTCGCCCATCGACAAGTCGACGGCGTGGAAGACCAACGTCCTGAACTACACCAACGCCGGTGGCCGCCTCTTCGCCAGCCACTACAGCTACACCTGGCTCTACAACATCGCGCCCTTCAAGACGACGGCCGCCTGGGACGTGGACCAGATGCAGCCGCCGAACCTGACGGCCTTCATCGACCAGAGCTTCCCCAAGGGCATGGCCTTCGCCCAGTGGCTGCAAATCGTGCATGCTTCGACGACGCTGGGCAAGATCCCGGTGCAGGACGTGCGCCACGATCTGGATCAGGTGCAAAACCCGCCCTCGCAGCGGTGGATGTACGCCGACCCGGCGGTCAGCGCGAACAACCCGGTCGAATTCACCTTCAACACTCCGATCGGTACCCCTCCCGCCAGTCAGTGCGGTCGCGTGCTCTTCAGCGACTTCCACGTCAACACCGGCGGCGCGGGCGCGGGCAAGTTCCCCAACGAATGCGGCAAGGCGTCGCCGCTGACGCCACAGGAGAAGGCGCTGGAGTTTTTGCTCTTCGACCTGACCTCGTGCATCCAGCCCGACGTTCCCCCGCCGCCGATGTGCACGCCGCTTACCTGCGCCGCCCAGGGCTACACCTGCGGACCGGCGGGCGACGGCTGCGGCAACATCATTCAGTGCGGGCCATGCGTGGCTGGGCAAATCTGCGGCGGCGGGGGGCCGAACAAGTGCGGGTCGCCGTGCAAGCCTCTGTCGTGCGGCGACCAGGGCTTCAACTGCGGGCCGGCGGGCGACGGCTGCGGCAAGCAGATCGACTGCGGCATGTGCGTCATGGGCAAGGCCTGCGGCGGCGGCGGGTTGCCAGGGGTTTGCGGGACGGGCAAATGCGCCCCCGAGAACTGCGCCCAGCAGGGCCTGATGTGCGGCCCGGCGGGCGACGGCTGCGGCAACGTCATCCAGTGCGGCGACTGCCCCGAAGGCCAGACCTGCGGTGGCGGCGGCACGCCGGGGGTTTGCGGCATGCCCCACTGCACCCCGACGACCTGCGCGGCGATGGGGGCCAACTGCGGCCTCATCGGCGACGGCTGCGGCGGCTCGCTGGACTGCGGCAAGTGCATGCCGCCGGAGACCTGCGGCGGCGGCGGCAAAGCCAACCAATGCGGCTCGCTGGGGTGATGCTGTTCCGCCACCGGGTAGAGAAGCCGATTCTGCCATAGCACCGCGATTCCCCCCACCTTGCCGCCGGAAGGCCCCTCATGATAGAAGGAAGTTCCTTTTCTCTCGGGCCCACACCGGGCCCGCCGGCACTCGAAGGAGCGCTTCATGGCCTCGGCGAATCACGGTCCCGGATCGAAAAATGGGCCCTCGGCGACCCACACGGCCCCCACGCCCGGCACGACCCCGGCGATCTCCCAGAGCTGCGGCCTGATCGAGAAGACCCTGGGCTCCAGCCCGGCCTTCCGTAAGGTCGACAACTGCCTCTACGTCGTCAAGCAGGGCTCGTCCTACGTCATGATCTCGGTCCTCGGCTCGGGCCCGAACAAGGACCGCGCGCTGGTCCGCGTCACCGCGCAGGTGGTCTCCGGCGTCCGCGCCGAGCCCAGCCTCTTCCGGCAGCTCCTCATCCTGAACGGCACGCTGCGCTTCGGGGCCTTCGCCTATGTCCCCGACGGGGAAATCATCCTCTTCAACCACTCGCTGCTGGGCGGTGCCACCCTGGACGCCAGCGAGATCCTCGCCGCGGTGCACGACGTGGCGCTGGTGGCCGACGGCTATGATGACCGCATCGTCGCCCGCTACGGCGGCCGGCGCATGCAGGACGTCATCGAAGAGTCGGCGCTGTCTCACCTGCTGAACCCCGAGCCCGACGAGAACGTCCTTTTGGAGGACGACGAGGCCCCGCCGGAGCCGGTGGCCAGCATCGGCCCGCCCGCCCGTCGCGCGTTCCCCTCGGGCCAAAAAGCGGAAAAGGCAGCGGACAAGGCGGCAGAGAAAGCCCACAAGGCCGAGGTGGAGGCAAAGGCCCACAAGGCCGAGACCCACAAGGCCGAGGCTGAGGCCCACAAGCCCACACGCCCCCGGCGGAGTTCGGGTCAGGCTTCCGGCGGGCCGGCGAAATCGCCGAAGAAGGGATCTCCATCATGATGCACGGGGCGCGCGCCAACGTCACCGAGGCCATCGGCAACACGCCGATCGTGAAGCTCAACAAGGTCGCCGCTCACGTCAAGAGCGAGATTTACGTCAAGTGCGAGTTCTTGAACCCCGGCGGCTCGATGAAGGACCGCGTGGCCTTGAACATCATCCGCGATGCGGAGCGCCGGGGCCTCCTGTCCCCCGGCGGCACCATCGTCGAGGCGACCTCGGGCAACACCGGCGCCGGACTGGCGATGATCGGGGCGTTGCGGGGCTATAAATCGATCTTCGTCATGCCCGACAAGATGTCGACCGAGAAGATCGCCAACCTCCGGGCGCTGGGCGCCAAGGTGGTGCTGTGCCCGACGGCGGTAGAGCCCGAGGACCCGCGCAGCTACTACGAGGTCACCAAGCGCATCGTCGCCGAGACCCCCGGCTCGTTCCACGCCAACCAGTACCACAACCCGGCCAACCCCGAGGCGCACTATGTCTCGACGGCGCCGGAGATCTGGGACCAGACCCACGGGGACTTCGACGTCTTCGTCGCCGGCATGGGCACCGGCGGGACGATCAGCGGCTGCGGGCGCTTCTTCAAGGAGAAGAAGCCGGAGTTGAAGATCGTCGGCGTCGACCCCATCGGCTCGCTCTACTACGAATACGTGAAGACCGGGCGGATGACGCGGCCCTTCTCGTACTACGTCGAGGGCATCGGCGAAGACTTCCTGCCCTCGACGATGAACCTGAAGCTCATCGACGAGATCGTCCGGGTCGACGACAAGGAATGCTTCCTTTGCACCCGGGCGCTGGTGCGCGAGGAGGGGCTGCTCTGCGGCGGCTCCAGCGGTGCGGCGGTGGCCGGGGCGATCCGCTACGCGGAGCGGCTGGGCGAGGTGAAGAAGAACATCATCGTGCTTTTGCCCGACGGGTCGCAGAAGTATCTGTCCAAGATCTTCGACGACCACTGGATGCGGGAGAACGGCTTCCTGGAAGAGGAAGATCCGCTGGGCACGGTGAACGATCTGCTGCGATCGAAGCCGCCGCGCAAGGTGATGACGGCGAACAAGAACGCCACCATCCGCGAGGTCATCGGGATGCTGAAGGAACATAGCATCTCGCAATTGCCGGTGCTGGACGGGGGGCGGCTCTGCGGACTGGTGGCGGAGGTGGACTTGCTGAACCATCTTTTGCTGAAGGGTGGGTCGGCGGACGCGCCCATCGAGTCGCTTCTGGAGGCGGATTACGCCACGGTGACGTTGCAGACCAAGGTCAAGCTCTTGAAGACCATCTTCAACGAGGCGAAGATCATCTGCATCCTGGGCGGAGAAGGGAACAGCGCGCAGACGCCGCGGGTGGGCCCGGACGAACTGGTGGGGGTCATCACCAAGATCGACCTCATCGACTATCTGGCGACGCGACGGACGTCATGACCCTGCACAAGCTGGAAACGCTGGCGATCCACGCGGGGCAGGCCCCGGAGGCGACCACCGGGGCGATCTCGACCCCGGTGTTCCTGACCTCGACGTACGTGCAGTCCGGGCCGGGGGAACACAAGGGGTATGAATACTCCCGTTCGCAGAACCCGACGCGGGAGGCACTGGAGCAGAACCTGGCGGCGCTGGAGGGCGGGCGTCACGGGATGTGCTTCGCCTCGGGGTGCGCGGCGACGACTACGGTGCTGCACATGTTGAAGTCGGGCGATCACGTGATCGCCGGGGACGACCTGTACGGGGGGACGTTCCGCATCTTCGAGCGGGTGATGCGGCAGTTCGGGCTGGACGTGACGTACGTGGACCCGACGCGGACGGAGCAGTTCGCGGAGGCGGTGCGGCCGAATACTAAGCTGTGCTGGATCGAGACGCCTAGCAATCCGCTGCTGAAGATCTGCGACCTGGAGAAGGTGGCCGGGATCTGCCGGCAGCACGGGGTGATGCTGGCGGTGGACAACACGTTCCTGACGCCGGCTTTGCAGCGACCGCTGGAACTGGGGGCGCACATGGTGGTGCACTCCACCACCAAGTACCTGAACGGGCACGCGGACGTAGTGGGCGGAGCGGTGATCACGGCGGACGACGAGATAGCGGAGCGGCTGCGGTTCCTGCAAAACGCGATCGGGGCGGTGCCCTCGCCGATGGACTGCTTTCTGGTGCTGCGGGGGACCAAGACGCTGATGGTGCGGATGGAGCGGCACGTGCAGAACGCGCAGGCGGTGGCGGAGTGGTTGCGGGAGCATGATCTGGTGGAACGGGTGATCTACCCGGGGCTGCGGGAGCACCCGCAGCATGATCTGGCGCGGCGGCAGATGCGGGGACCGGGGGGGATGATCAGCTTCGTGTTGAAAGAAGGCGGGCGCGGGGCGCTTTTGCGCGGGACGGCGCTTTTGCGCGGGGTGCGGCTGATCTCGTGCGCGGAGAG
>JBBRLA010000468.1:0-6928 GCA_038231615.1 Polyangia bacterium
CTTTGTCGTACGCGACAAGAAATCCCGGGTCGGGCGCAATCCCCAGACCGGCGAGGAGATCACCATCAGCGCTCGTCGCGTGCTGACCTTCAAGCCGAGTCAGGTCCTGAAGAACGCCTTGAACGGCTAACCAGAGTCAGTTGACGAAGAGCCAGTTGACGAAGAGCCATCTCAGTAAGAAGCACATGGCCGGAGCAGATTTTGGCGCACCCCCACAGCGACCGAGGGAGCGTACTACTGTACGTGACCGAGGAAGCGTGGGGGCACCCCCATGACCTCGCGAATGCGAGGACATGGGGGAGAGGTACGCCAAAATCTGCCCGGTCCAGGTGCTTCTGGTTACGGGGAGCCCGTCGGCAAGCGCCGTCGCGGCTTGGGCAACCTGGGCAAGCTGGCCTGGCAGAAAAGCGCCCCGGCGCTGCTCCTTTTGCCCAACCGCGCCGCCTTCGGTGCGGGCGAGCTTTCGGGGCTCTGCGGCGTCCCGGCGAAGACCCTGACCTCCTGGGAGGCTGAATTTCCCGAGATCGTCCCCGCCCGCAACCGATCCGGCCACCGGAACTACACCCGGACCCAGGCCGAGCGGGTGCTGCGCATCAAACACCTGGTGAACGAGATGGGCGACGCCCCCCTTGGCACGGTGCGCCAGCGCTTGGACCAGCCCCTGCCCTTGCCCATGCCTTTCCTGACCAGCGGACTTGGCGGCGAGGCCGAAGCGGAAGCGGAGTCGGAGTCGATCGAACCCCGGCTTGCGCTGACCCCCGCCTCTCGTCTGTCCGTCGAGGCCGTCGCCTACCTCCGCGACGGCCTTTCCGCCATCCTCTCGTTCTGCAACGAGCCCCCCGAGCCCGAACCGCAGAAAAAAGGCGAGGCCGGCGTCCCCTGCACGAAAGCGGAGGACGCCAGCCTCAAAAAACCCCCGCCCGGTCGGTGATCGAGTTGTTTGAACCCCTACAAATTAGTAGGTGGGCTCCACAAATAGCCGAATTGGGCTTCCCGACAAGCGGGCTTGCGCGCCACGGCCAGAGGCAGATCCCTGGTTTCAAATATAGGGAAAAAACAGCCTCAACCTATCGAAACGGGCAGTCAGGTCGAATTCAAAACTAGCGCATCCCTCCTTGCCGGTCAAGCCGGAATGCCAATCCCCGGGGAGGTCCCCTTTCGCCGATCTTTTTCATGGCCCCGGGAATTTCTCCGGGCCATAACACAAGCATTCCGGTACCCCCTCGCCTTGACCGTTTTGCCCACCGGAAGCTACAGTGTGAACGGTCTTCATCCCCTCCACAGAGCCACGGTGCCGAGCTTGCAATCAACCTCCCCGATGCCCTTTCAGTCGCCCGCCAGCGTCAGCCCGACCGGCATTGCCGTGCCGGCGCCCGCCAAGCAGGTGTTCATCGAGTCCTTCGGCTGCCAGATGAACGATTATGACGTGGCCCGCATGGTCGAGGTCATGCGCCGCGACGGCTACGAACGCACCGACGACGAAAAGGGCGCCGACCTGATCATCATCAATACCTGCTCCATCCGCGAAAAGGCCGAGAACAAGGCCCTTTCCGCCGCCGGTCGCTACAAGGACCTGAAGGCCAAGCGCCCGGGCCTGGTGATCGCCATCGGCGGCTGTGTCGCACAGCAGGAAGGGGATGCATTGCTGCGGCGCATCCCCGTCGCCGACCTGACCTTCGGCCCGGACCAGATCCAGAACCTCCCGGCCCACGTCTCCCGCCTGCAGCAGAAGAACGGCCATGCCGATCGCGGCCGCTACCGCCTGCGCCTGGCCCAAACCGAGGTCATCGACGTCGAAGACTACCAGTTCCTGGACGCCGACCCCCGCCCCGGCGACGTCAAGGTCACCGCCCTGGTGACCATCCAGAAGGGCTGCGACAACTACTGCGCCTACTGCATCGTCCCCTACACCCGCGGCAGGGAGGTCTCCCGCCCAGCCGATCAGGTGCTCGCCGAGGTCCGGCGCTTCGTCGACGCCGGGGCCCGCGAAGTGACCCTCATCGGGCAGAACGTCAACGCCTACCACGCCATCGGCACCCCCGGCGGCGACGACTTCGCCGAGCTGCTCCGCCTGGTGGACGCCGTGCCGGGCCTGCTGCGCCTGCGCTTCACCACCAGCCATCCTTTCTACTTCAGCAACCGGGTCGCCGACGCCTTCGCCACCTTGCCCCGCCTGTGCCCGTGGCTCCACTTGCCGGTGCAGTCGGGCTCGTCGGCGGTGCTGCGGCTGATGGCCCGCGACTATACCCGCGAGGCGTACCTCGACAAAATCGCCTACTTGAAGCAGGTCTGCCCGGACATCTCCCTGTCCACCGACATCATTGTCGGCTACCCCGGCGAAACCGAGCGCGACTTCCAGGACACCTTGCGCCTGCTGGATGAGGTCCGCTACGACTTCATCTATTCCTTCGCCTACTCCTCCCGTCCCGGCACCCCGGCCCAGGGGGTCCCCGAAGACGTGCCTGTCGAGGAGAAGTCGCGCCGGCTACAGGCGGTCCAGGCCCGGCAGAAGGCGATCGGCGAAGAGCGCATGGCGCGCATGGTCGGGCGCACGGAAGACATCCTTATCGAAGGGCTGGCCCGCATGGGAAACGGCCAGCTCTGCGGTCGAACCGGAGGCAACCACATGGTCAACATCCTCCCACCCGAGCCAGGCGATCCACCCGGGCCAGGCGATCCACCCGGGCCAGGCGATCCACCCGGGCCACATGCCAACCCTCCGCAGGCGCCGCGGTCGAACCATCGCGAAGCGCCGCAGGCACCGCGGTCGAGCTATCGCGAAGCGCCGCAGGCGCCGCGGTTAATAGGCCAGGTCGTGCCGGTGGTTCTGACCGAGGCCCGGGCCCACACCCTGGTCGGGCGGTTAGCATGAGCGTGTGCAGCAACGGCGACGGACAGGGCGGCGGGTCGTCGCCGCCGCCGCCATCATCCGCCCGGTTCATGGTGCGCGCCCAGGTGGACCGCGTCAGCGTCGACCCCTTGAGCGGCCTGCCCTCCCTGATCCTCCTGGACGAGAGCGGACGCCGCTCGGCGAGCATCGCCATCGGCGTCGGCGAGGCCTCGGCCATCACCGCCGTACTCGGCGAGATCCAGCTGGAGCGCCCGGTGTGCCACGACCTGCTGAAGCACGTGCTGGTGTTCGGCGAGATCCAGCTTTTACGGGCGGAGATCGACGAGATCCTCGACGGCCCCTATGGGCGTGCAGTCGCGGCGACGGTGGTGCTGCGACGCAACGACGGCATCGAAAAGCGCATGCCGGCCCGCCCCTCCGACGCCATCGCCATGGCCCTGCGCATGGGCGGCGAGATCCTCATCTCGCCGCGGCTGCTCGGGCCGGCGCGTCCGCACGGCGCGGCGGACCTGCCGGGACTGCCGCGGCTTCAGGACCTGGGCGATCTGGACGGCCTGGATGGGTTTCCCGGCTTCGGCCCCAAGCGCAGCGGCAGATGGCCGCGCCTGCCCTCGTCTCCCATACGCCGTCCCCGATTGAAGATGTAGGAGCCCGCCTTGATTCGTCCCTTCCGCGGCAAGCATCCCCAGATCGACCCGACGGCCTACGTGGCCGACAACGCGACCCTTATCGGGGACGTCGAGGTCGGGCCCAGCTCAAGCATCTGGTTCGGCGTGGTCATCCGCGGCGACGTCATGGGCATCCGCATCGGCGCCGAGACGTCGATCCAGGACAACACGGTGGTACACGTCACCCTGGACCGCTGCCCCACGATCGTCGGCAACCGAGTGACGGTGGGGCACTCGGTGACCCTGCACGGCTGCACGGTCGGGGACCTGTGCATCATCGGCATGGGATCGACGGTGCTGGACCAGGCGGAGATCGGGGAGCGGTCGATCCTGGGGGCCGGGGCGCTGGTCACCCCGGGGACCAAGATCCCCGCGGGGCACCTGGCGGTTGGGGCGCCGGCCCGGGTGAAGCGCGCCCTGAACGAACACGAACTGCTCTGGCTGGAGAGTTCCGCCGCCCACTACGTCGAGCTGGCCCGGATCTACCGAGAAGAATAGCCCGCCTACAGTTGCCCCGATTGCCCAAAACGATTTGCCTGGGCGCCCGCCTACAGGGTCTTCGCCACCTCGTCCAGCAGAATATTCTCCCGCCCGCAGGCACCGCACCGCGACGCCCGCAGCCGCGCTCCGCACGGGCATACCGCCCCGCGCAACCGCGCCGGGTTGCCCATCACCAGGCCCAGGGGCGGCACGTCCCGCGTCACCACCGACCCCGCCGCCACCATCGCAAAGGCCCCGATCTCGATCCCGCACACCAGCACCGCCCCGGCCCCGATCGCCGCCCCGCGGCGTATCCTCGTCGGCACGATCACCCAGTCCGACAGGCCCTTGGGGCTGCCGTCGGGGTTCACCGCCCGCGGCGTCCGATCATTGGTCGTCGTCACTCGCGGTCCGATAAACACCCCGTCCTCCAGCACCACTCCCTTGTATAGATAGGCCCCGTTCTGGATCTTGCAATGGTCCCCGACGATCACATCCGCGTCGATGTAGGCGTCCTTTCCCACCACGCACCCCACCCCGATGATCGCCCCTTCACGCACCTGCACCCCATGCCAGATCCTGGTGCGCGCCCCGATGCGCGCCTGGTCCGACACCTCCGCCGTCTTGTGAATGATCGGTCCCGACGACGACGACGACGACGACATTAACCCACCCCCATGTAGGCCGACCCCATGGGCTGCAAGAACCCGTAGATCGACAGCCCCGCCATCAGCAAGAGCGCCGCGAAGAACACCATCGACACCGCCTGCGAGATCCGCTGCGACGACGGAGTCACCGTGAAGCCCCAGGTGATCAGGGCGGTCCACAGCCCATTGGCCAGGTGGAACGAGATCCCCAGCATCCCCAGCACATACACCAAAAGGGTGATCGGTTCGCTGAAGGCCTCGCGCATGCCCAGCCAGCTCTCGATGCCCTGTGGGCTCATCGCCGGCAGGATGCGCGCCTTCACCACATGCGCCAGAAGGAAGAGCCCCACCCCGATGCCGGCCAACCGCTGCAGCAGGAACTTGAAGTTGCGAAAATACTCTACCGACAGCCGATTGGGCCGCCACCGGAACATCAGGAGCACCCCGAACACCGTGTGTACCAGGATGGCCAGCCCCAGCAGCACCTCCAGGGCCAGGAACGCCGGGTGATGGCGGCTTTGCCGCAGCGCCAGATCGAAGGCCGCCGGTCCACCCAGCGACGACAGGTTGGTCCACAGATGCAGGACCACATAGACCGAAAGGGGAACCATGCCCAGGGCCGACATCGACCGCTTGCCGACAAACTGCCACATGGGTGCATTCGTGCTGCTGCTGGGCTGACTCATGGTTTGAGGAAAGGTTATTCCCGACACGGCCCTCGCGCAAGGCGACCCCCCCCAGGTAGTTGACAAGAAACCAACGGCCCTCGCGCAAGGCGACCCCGCACGGGAAATTTCCGTTTACAGGTGCCGATGAATAAGTTATGATGCTTACGTATAGTTTCTGGGTGGACGCTTCATGCAGCACCTCGTAGATGGGCAGAGGGTCAAGATGGCCGCGACAACGTATGCCTCCCGTTCCCTGGCGATGATCCTGCTCAGCCTGGGTCTTGCGGGCACCGCCTGCACCGGCACACAAAACGGAGAAGGCGGAGACCTGAGGGCCCTGCCCGACCTGCGCCGCAGCGCGGGCAATCCGATCGTCGGGCAGATCTGCGACGACTCCAACCTGTGCCCCACAGGCACCCGCTGTTCGGTGGTGGTGAAGTTCGATCAGGAGGGCGTCTGCGCCGTCCCCTGCACCACCGATGCCGAGTGTGACACCGTCGCCCGCGGCCAGTCGTTCTGCACCGACATGCCCCAGGGCGGCCCGGGCGTGCCGGCCAGCGAGTGCGTGCTCTTCTGCGGCCCGAAGAAGGAGTGTCCGACCGGCTGGACCTGCGAATCGGTGCAGACCTTCCTCATCTGCCGGCCGCCGCAGGTGCCGGTCACCCACGACGGCGGCGTCTCTGTCGACATGAGTGTCGCCGACGCCCATTGACCTGCGGCCCCTTTCGCGAACGTTGCGTTCCGAGCTTCTGCTGCACCTCGGCCATTGCCGGCGATTGCCAACGATTAAAAAATATTTGCTCATTCCGTCCAAATGTGGTCAGGTTCGCCCATGGGGTCTTTCGACACCTCGATGAAATACCTGGTTGGGCGGCATTCCGCCGAGTACATTGGCTTCGGCCTGGGGCGGCCGGTGAAGGTCATAAAGCCTGTATCCACATCGCTGAAGGCCCGCGATCGCGACACGGATGACGTGTTCCGGGTGCTGGTGGATGACCTCCCGCACATCGCCCACCTGGAATATCACCGCCGGCACCAGAGCCTGGAGGAGCTGGCCATCGACGTGGCGGAGTCCCAGGTGCGGATCTTCCGCCGCGAGCATGTGCCAGTGCTCTCGCAGGTCTGGGACCTCTATGGGGCCAAAAAGGGCCGGGTGCTGGAGGACCAGGTCCTCGACCTGGGTCCCGGCTGCAAGAGCACCTACCGGCGGGTGAACCTGAGAGCGATGGGCTGGCGGAAGCTCCTTTCGGAGGGGCCGCCCGCCCTGTGGCCGCTCTTGCCGCTGACCGGGGATGGGGCCGATGCGGGGCCGGTGAAGGAGGCGAGCCAGGCGATCCTGTCTCGGCGGGACCTTCCTGCCCCCGTGCGGGCCGACCACCTTGCCGTGCTCCAGTTCATCGCCGAAGCCGAAGGGCTCCCCAGAAAATTTCTGATAGAATTGATCCCGAGGAGCAAAATGAGAGAAAGTCAGATCTACCTGGATCTCATCAAGGAAGGCAAAGCCGAGGGCAGGGTCCTGGGCATGACCGAGGGCATGACCGAGGGCAGGGTCCTGGGCATGACCGAGGGCATGACCGAGGGCAGGGTCCAGGGCATGACCGAGGGCAGGGACCA
>JBBRLA010000469.1:0-6924 GCA_038231615.1 Polyangia bacterium
GCTGGTCGCGCTTCAAGAACCTGGAGCCGCGGAAGATGTTCACCGTGGTCGGCGACCATGTCTTCCCCTTCCTGCGCGAGCTGGGCGGCGAGGACTCGACCTACGCCCACCACATGAAGGACGCCCGCTTCACCATCGTCACTCCCGCCCTTTTGGCCAAGGTGGTGGACCTCATCGACCACGTGCCCATGGAGGACCGCGACACCAAGGGCGACCTCTACGAGTACATGCTGGGCAAGATCGCCAGCGCCGGACAGAACGGCCAGTTCCGCACGCCGCGGCACATCATCCAGTTGATGGTCGAGATGACCGCGCCGCAGCCCAAGGACATCCTCTGTGACCCGGCCTCGGGGACGTGCGGGTTCCTGGTGGCCGCGGGAGAGTACCTGCGCACCCACCACCCCCAGGCCCTGCGCGACCCCAAGCTGCGCCAGCACTTTCACTCCGGGCTCTTCCACGGCTTCGACTTCGACAACACCATGCTGCGCATCGGCAGCATGAACCTGCTCTTGCACGGGGTCGAGAAGCCCGACATCGTATACCGCGACTCGCTGGCGCAGGACCACTCCGGCGAGGACGAGAAGTACACCCTGGTGCTGGCCAACCCGCCCTTCGCCGGGTCGCTGGACTATGAGAACTGCGCCAAAGACTTGCAGCAGGTCGTGAAGACGAAGAAGACCGAGCTGCTCTTTCTGGCCCTCTTCCTGCGGCTGCTCAAGCCCGGCGGACGCGCGGCGGTCATCGTGCCGGACGGTGTGCTCTTCGGGTCGAGCACGGCCCACAAGGCGCTGCGTCGGATCCTGGTCGAGGAGCAGAAGCTGGACGGCGTGGTCTCGCTGCCGAGCGGGACGTTCAAGCCTTACGCGGGTGTGTCCACGGCCATTTTGCTCTTCACCAAGACCAACTCGGGCGGCACGGACCATGTCTGGTTCTACGACGTCGACGCCGACGGCTGGAGCCTGGACGACAAGCGGCAGCCGCTGCTTGGCGAGGACAAGCTTGGGCCGGTGCCAGCGGTGACGCTGACGCAGGTGGAGCATGCGAAGAACAATCTGCCGGATGTGCTCGTGCGTTGGCGGCAACGGGACAAGGAAGAGCTGACCCGGCCGCGGACGGCGCAAAGCTTCTGCGTGCCCAACGCGGACATCGTCGCGAATGGATATGACCTGAGCCTCAACCGCTACAAAGAAGTAGTGCATGAGTCAGTCGAGCATGTGCCGCCAAAGCAAATCCTGGCGGAGTTGGCTGAGCTGGAGAAAGAGATCGAGGCAGGCATGAAAGAACTGGAAGGAATGTTGGGATGATTTCCTCTAAGACTGCTTCGGAGAAACTTCCCACTGTGCCGCTAGGTGATCTTGTCGAATTTCTGGACAACCAGCGTCGACCGGTGAAGGAATCTGAACGGATTTCTGGACCTTATCCGTATTACGGTGCTAATGGATTACAGGGGACCGTCAATGACTATATTTTTGATGAACCTCTAATTCTACTGGCTGAGGATGGTGGACATTTCAACCAACCCGACAGAGGAATCGCATATCAAATTGCTGGGAAGGCATGGGTAAATAACCATGCGCATGTGCTTCGCCCCAAGAAAGGCACAAATTTAGGTTACATTCGTCGCGTACTGGAGAACTATGATGTTACTCCGTTCGTAACGGGAACAACGCGTGGTAAGCTTACGAAGTCTGCTGCATGGGAAATTCGTATACCCATGATGTCGCTCGAAGACCAGCGGTGCATTGCAGCAATCCTAGATCAAGCCGAAGCCTTGCGCGCGAAGCGCCGCCACGCCATCGCCCAAGTAGATAAACTTGCCAAGTCCGCATTCATTGACACATTCGGGGATCCTGTGCTGAATTCTAAGAAGTGGACTGATTCCCTGACGCTTGGCGATACTGCGGATATTGTATCGGGAATAACAAAAGGCCGAAAACTCGGTGACACCAAGGTTCGATCAGTCCCATACCTTGCCGTCTCTAATGTTCAAGATCGAAGACTTGACCTTGATACAACTAAATTTATAGATGCTACTGAAGACGAAATCAAACGCTACACGCTACGGAAAAACGATCTTCTTCTTACTGAAGGTGGCGACCCAGACAAACTGGGAAGAGGAACCCTTTGGAATGAAGAATTGCCTGAATGCATCCATCAAAACCACATATTTCGCGTTCGATTGCATGCTTCAGCATCGCTTCACCCCCTGTTCGTGAGTTGGCTCGTGGCGAGCCAGCGAGGAAAACAATACTTCCTTCGATCAGCAAAACAGACGACCGGAATCGCGTCGATAAACATGACCCAGCTACGGGGATTCCCCTTGCTGTTGCCCCCCCTCGTCCTCCAACAAAAGTTCGCCACCCAGGTCGCCGCCATCGAACGCCTGAAATTCACCCATCGCGCCTCCCTCGCCAAACTCGACGCCCTCTTCGCCTCCCTCCAGCACCGCGCTTTCCGGGGAGAACTCCGACCCGGTGCCGAGAAAAGCCAACTAGGGCTCTTCACTGAAAGCACGAAGCCCTGACAGTTCACCGAAGCCGGCGAGTAGCACGACGGTCAGGCCCATAGGCTGATAGGATTCACGGAATGACTGCCACCCCCGTGGAAAAGCAGAACGCGGACGAGACCGATGTGCCGCAGGGCTTCGAGTTGGCCCATGGCGATCTGGTCGAGAAGCAGACCTCGGGCGAACACGGTCGGGCCCAGGGCAATGTCATGGGATCGCTCGTGCCGGCTTTCGGCCGCCGTCCCCCGGGAGGCCCCCCTGATCGCCCGGGTGGCTGGTGGCTTGCCACCGAGGCGCTGGTCCAGTTTGCCCCAGGGCTCAGGTACCGCCCGGACATCGCCGGGTGGAGACGGGAACGCCTGAGTGCCCCTCCATCCGGTACGGTGGTCACCGACATTCCGGACTGGATCTGCGAGGTGATCTCGCCATCGAACGCCAGCAACGACACCATCACCAAGATGGCGGACTATCACCAGGCCAAGGTCGGGCATTACTGGTTGCTCGATCCCCGGGACCAGACGCTGGAGGTCTACCGCTACACCAAGGATGGCTACCTCTGGGTGCTCGGTGCTACCCGTGAGCAGCGTGTCCGCGCCGAGCCCTTCGAGCCATTGGAAGTGCACGTCGGCGTGTTCTTCGGAGACGACGAGCCATAAACCGGAGCCGGCGAGAAATTCTTGAATTCGGGCCGATCTCCCTGTCCTGACAGACCCTTGTCGTATAAAATCGTTAACCGTCGCCGGAATGGCGCACGGAGCGATTGGCTGACATGAGCAACTTCGCCTTCCTTCTGGCAGAGTGGCCCGCAGTGCAGGACCCGGCGGCGAAGGCGGAGGCGCTGGCCCTGGCCGACCCGCGGGCTGCGTGCTTCCACGCCAGGCGGGCGCTGGAGCTGGCTGTCGTCTGGCTTTACCAGCATGACGACAAGCTGACGCTCCCTTACCAGGACCACCTGGGCGCCCTGCTCTACGAACCCAGCTTCCGGGAATGCTTGGGCCAGACGGTGTGGAACAAGGCCAGCCTTATCAATCGGCTGGGCAACCAGGCCGTCCAGAGCCACAAGAAGATGCGGCCCGACGATGCCCTGGTCGCGCTGCGCGAACTCTTTCATGTTTGCTACTGGCTGGCCCACACCTATGCGATCGGCGGGCAGCCCCCCGATGGGCTGGCCTTCGATGCCGCCTTGCTGCCCGCTGCCTCGTCGAAACCCCTGACGCTGCCGCAGCTTCAGTCGCTGGCCAAGAAGATCACGGAGAAGGACGTCCGCCTCTCGGTCCTGCTCGGCGACAAGGAGGGACCGGACGCCGAGTTGGCCCGCCTGCGCGCCCAGATCGCGAAGGCCAAGGCGAAGAACGCCGCCCGTCCGGACAGGCACGACTACTCCGAGGCGCAGACGCGCGACTTCTTCATCGACCTGCTGCTCAAGGAGGCCGGCTGGCCGCTTGACCAGAAGCGGGACCGCGAGTACCCGGTCAGCGGCATGCCCAACAAGACCGGGCAGGGTTTCGTGGACTACGTCCTGTGGGGCGAAGACGGCAAGCCCCTCGCCGTGGTCGAGGCCAAGAAGACCCGGCGCGACGCTCGGGTCGGACAGCACCAGGCCAAGCTCTACGCGGACTGCCTCGAAACGCAATTCGGCAGGCGGCCGGTCATCTTCTATACCAACGGCTACCAGCACTGGCTCTGGGACGACACCCGCTACCCGCCGCGCTCCGTGCAGGGGTACTATACCAGGGACGAGCTGGAACTGCTCATCCAGCGTCGCGCCACCAGGACCCCGCTCGGCGACACCGAGGTCAACGCCGCCATCGTCAACCGCTTCTATCAAACCCGGGCCATCCGCCGCATCGGCGAGTCTTTCGAGAAGCAGCAGCGCAAGGCCCTGCTGGTCATGGCCACCGGGGCGGGCAAGACCCGCACGGCGGTCGCCCTGTGCGACCTGCTCATGCGCTGCAACTGGGTGAAGCGCGTGCTCTTCCTGGCGGACCGCGTGGCCCTGGTCAAGCAGGCGGTCGGCGCTTTCAAGCAGCACCTGCCCTCGTCATCGCCGGTGAACCTGGTCACCGACCGGGACACCGAGGGCCGCGTCTATGTCAGTACCTACCCGACGATGATGGGGCTCATCAACGAGGTCGATGACGGCCTGCGCAAGTTCGGGGTGGGCTTCTTCGATCTCATCATCATCGATGAAGCGCACCGCTCCGTCTATCAGAAGTATCGCGCAATTTTTGAGTATTTTGATTCTCTTCTTATCGGCCTGACCGCCACGCCCAGGGACGAGGTGGACCGCAACACCTACGGTCTCTTCGAGCTGGAGGCGGGGATGCCGACGGACTGCTACGAGCTGGACGAGGCCGTGAAGGACGGGGTGCTGGTGCCCCCGCGGGCGGTGTCTGTGCCCATGCGCTTTCAGCGAGAGGGCATCCGCTACGATCAGCTCTCGGACGCGGAAAAAGAAGAGTGGGACGAAAAGGAATGGGCCGAGGACGGGCAGGTCCCCGACCATGTCGAGGCGGCGGCGGTCAACAAGTGGCTTTTTAACGAAGACACTGTGGACAAGGTGCTCATGCACCTGATGACGCGGGGCCAGAAGGTGGCCGGAGGCGAGCGTCTCGGCAAGACCATCATCTTCGCCGCCAACCGGAACCACGCCTATTACATCGCCGAGCGCTTCGACGCCAACTACCCACACCTGAAGGGTGCCTTCGCCCAGGTCATCGAATATGACATCAGCTACGCGCAGAAGCTGATCGACGACTTCTCTGCCGTCGAGAAGATGCCGCACATCGCCATCTCCATCGACATGCTGGATACCGGCATCGACGTTCCCGAGGTGGTCAATCTGGTCTTCTTCAAGATGGTGCGATCTTTGACGAAGTTCCGGCAGATGATCGGACGTGGCACCAGGCTCCGGCCGGACCTCTTCGGCCCCGGCGACCACAAGAAGTTCTTCTTCATCTTCGACTCCTGTCAGAACCTGGAATTCTTCCAGAAGGACCCGGAGACCACCGAGGGGGCCCTCGGGGCACCGCTGGGCAAGCGGCTGTTCACCGCCCGGCTGGAGCTGATCGATGCCCTGGACAGGAAGCTTGGTTCAGCGCCCGGCGCCGCCGCCGAGCAGAGGCCGCGATACGGCACGGGAAAGACCGCCTTCGGCGAGGTCGAGGTGCGGGAGGAGACGGCGGCGCTCCTGTGCGAGCAGGTCGGCGCGATGAATGTGAACAACTTCATCGTCCGTCCGCACCGTGAGGCGGTCGAGAAGTACGCGCAGCCGGTGGCCTGGAAAGAACTGGGCAAAGACAACCTCAGCGAGCTGACCCGCGAGGTCGCCGGCCTGCCCTCTGAATTGCCGGAAGACGACGAGGAAGCCAAACGCTTCGACCTGCTGATGCTGCGTCTGCAACTCGCGCTCTTGCATGGGGAGCCCGGCTTCGAGCGGCTGCGCGAACAGGTCCGCACCATCGTCGGGCTGCTGGAGGAACAGGGTGCTATCCCGGTGGTCCGCGCGGAGATGGCGCTGATCCAGGAGTTGCAGACGGACGAATACTGGCAAGACGTGACAGCGCCGCTCCTGGAGATGGCCCGCAAGCGCATCCGCCTGCTCATCAAGCTCATCGAGAAGGTGAAACGCCAGCCGGTCTATACAGATTTTGAGGACGAGATGGGCGACGAAGCCGTCATCGAGCTGCCCGGCCTGGGGAGCGGCGCCGGGTTCGAGCGCTTCCGCGCCCGGGCGCAACAGTTCCTGAAAGCGCACAAGGACCATGTGGCGATCGTGAAGCTCCGGTGGAACCGGCCCCTGACCTCCACGGACCTGGGCGAGTTGGGACGGATGCTGCTGGAAGCCGGCGTCGGTACGAACGAGGACCTGGCCAGGGCGGAGGCGGAGAGCCGGGGACTCGGGCTCTTCATTCGATCGATTTTGGGCCTGGATCGCGAGGCGGCGAAGCAGGCCTTCGGCCGGTTCCTATCAGACCTGACCAGCACCGCCAACCAGATCGAGTTCATCAACCTGATCATCGACCACCTGAGCGAGCACGGGACGATGGACCCGGCCAGGCTCTACGAGTCGCCCTTCACGGACAAGAGCCCCCGCGGGCCGGTGGGTTTGTTCACGTCGGCACAGGTCAATGGCCTGATCGCCGTCCTGGAAGAGGTACGAGAGCGGGCGGCGGGGTGATCTCTACGCCAAAAGCACCGTCTCCCCACCGGCCCAGGTGGCGGTGGCGCGGAGCTGGGTCCAGAACGCCTGGTTGCGAAACATCGGGTCGCTGGCGTGCTGGAAGCCCAGAAAGGCGTACCCGGGCACCAGCTCCGCGACCTGCTTGACGGGGCGCAAAGTCGCTGGATGTATGCCTGTTCTTCGTCGGGGGTGGGCTCGGCGGCGGGCGGATCGGCCGGGGGGTCTGCGGGTGCAA
>JBBRLA010000470.1:0-6873 GCA_038231615.1 Polyangia bacterium
GCTATCCAAGGGAGGTCAAGATCAAGATGAGCAATTATCCCCGAAAGCGCAGGTAGCCAACTTGTCGACGACAAATGGTCTTATACGAGCGGCATTGGGGCTAGCGCCGTCCCCTACGATCATCCCTAACTCATGGTCCAGGCCACCGAACAGCCCAAGCGGCTGGCCTACGGCCTCAATCTTCAGGCGCAGTGACGATGACGCGGTTCTTCCCCGCGGCTTTGGCCTCGTACATCGCCTTGTCTGCTAGTTGCAGTAACACCTCCTGCCGACGCTGTTGTGGCCCGAAGGGGCCGACGTGCTCCTGATAGGATGCAGCGCCGATTGAACAGGTGACCGTCACGAAGGCTGGCCTTTCGTCGCTGGTCGGCAGAGGGGTGGTCTCGATGCGTTGGCGCAGTTCTTCTCCTAGGTCCCGGGTGCGCGCGGCGTGGGCCCCGGGCAGGATGATGACAAACTCGTCCCCTCCATAGCGGGCGGCGATGGCCCCGGTGGGGAGCCAGCCTTCGATGACGCGAGCAATCTCCCGCAGGGTCCGGCTGCCGGCCAGATGGCCATGGGTGTCATTTACCCGCTTGAAGTCGTCAATGTCGAGAAAGAGCAGGGAAAGGGCAGTGGCGTCCTGCTCGGCGCGTTCGGTCTCCTCTCGCAGGCGGCGGTGGAAGAAGCGGTCGTTGTACAGGCCGGTCAGGTAATCCACCCGGGCCAGTTCGCGGGCCCGGATGGCGTCCAGGGCGTTCTGGATCGACGAGGAAATGTAGGCGGCGAAGATGCGCAAGAGTTCCAGATCGCGGGACGAGTACGGGGCCTGGCGCCGCAACACCAGCACCCCGCAGATCGACTGACCGACGATGACCGGCACGCCCACCGAGCCCGGTCCATTCATCGGCTCGCCGCGGCGGTAGATCTCCCCGGGCAGCCCTTCGGACAGATAGATCCTTTTGCCCAGCTCCTCGTCGGCCCTGGGGCCGAAACAGGCGATCACGGTCAGGCGCCCGCGCCCGGTGAGCTTGGTGCGCGGGTCGTCCAAAAGGAGCGCCCCGGAATCGGAGGGCACGAAGTCGTTGGCGCGGGCGAGTACCTCCCGCAGGTGGGTATCGAGCGCCAGCTCGGGTGGTTCCCGCTCTCGCTGAGAGCGCACCAAGAGCCTGGCGATCTCCTCGGGCGCGAGGGTCAGGATGCCCTCTTCTTTACTATCGAAAAGTGCCACGAGGCTAACAAGATACCAAAAATACTTCCGTCCGGCAGGGATCGGAGGGCGATCTGGGCTACTTCTGCGGACTGGGTTTCAACTTGACCCTGCCGTCCCGGGTGACAACGTCGAAGCTGACGCTCTTGCAGGCGTGCTCGGACATGAGCTTGGGGACCTGCCTGGCGAGCTGGACCACCAGGGTCTCGAAGCGCATCTCGACGGGTTCGCCAAGGACGCGCTGCGCCGCCACGACACGCTGATGCAAGGCCCGAAGCTCGGGTTCGGACATCCCGGGGACCGACCCGATGGTCTGGGGCACGGAGGGGGACGATCTGCCCGGGACGCGCGGCCCGGCAGGGACTGGCGCGGTGGGCCGAGGGATGGAGGGAGACGAACTGGGCGGAGGGGGCGTCGGCGTGAGGTCCCCGGGCGGAGGGGGAGGAATCGCAGGGAGGGCCGATGACGAGGACTTCGGATCGGCCGCGGGGGCCTGGACGGGAGGAGGCGGCGGGCCCTCGGCGTACTCCTTCAAGTCTTCGGGAGGCCCATCGTCCCGAGGCTCGGCCGGGTGAGGGTGGGTGCGTCGGGGCAAGTGCAGGCCCATCTCCTCCGCCGGGAAGGGCAGCCCCTTGCTCTCAGCCCGACGGCGTGCAGTGGCGACGTGGCGGACGTAGCGCCCTGCCTCAATGTCGCGCATGGTGCGGTTCCAGTAGGACTGGTAGATGTTCCACTTCTGGATGAGCGTCGCCACCTTGAAACGCAGCCCGGTGCCCCGCAGATGGGTCTGCTGCAGATTGAGGATCGTCCGCGTGAGTTCTTTGCGCGCTGTCAGCGGTTCTATCTTTTCGATCCCCATGAAAAACTGTTCATACAGAACCTTGAGTCGATCGAACTTCTTCTGAAGCTCGCTGACATATA
The DNA here is from genome assembly GCA_038231615.1 of Polyangia bacterium. Taxonomy (GTDB): domain Bacteria; phylum Myxococcota_A; class Polyangia; order Palsa-1104; family JAEUJZ01; genus JBBRLA01. The sequence goes on from JBBRLA010000470.1 coordinate 2,111, forward strand.
CGTCCATCTCGTTGGACGGAGACTGCATTGTGATGGATAGTACCATACGGCGACGACCTCAGGCCCCTCATCGGATGGCGTCCTCGCAGAGGACCAGACTACAGAATATGTCGAGAACTCCATGAACCACCTGAAATGGGCATCCTTGTCGATAACGAGTGGCGAAGCGGAACGCCGTGCATTAAGAAGATGCGGGGCGGGCGCGTCATGAAGCTGCTGGCGCTGGATACGGCGACTCCGCTCTCCGGGGTGGCCGTGGGCGATCCGGAGAACGGAAACTTGACGGTGCGCCGTGCCCGCGTGACAACCCACTCGGAAACGCTGCTCTCGTTGATCGCCGAGTGCTTGAAAGAGCAGGGATGGGTGCCCCGCGACATCGAAGGAGTCGCCTGCGGGGCGGGCCCGGGTTCGTTTACCGGGTTGCGCATTGGCGCGGCGACCGCCAAGGGGATGTGCTACGCCCTGGGGGCCCCGCTGGTGATGATCTCCTCCCTCTTGACCCTGGCGGCACGGGCCGCACGGCATTCCACCACCCCGTCGCTGATCCTTTCGTGCATCGACGCCGGCAGGGGGCAGGTGTACGCCCGGGTCGTCGCGTCCAACCAGGCGACCGAGGGGCTCCTTGATGATGAGAGGATCGGGCTAATCCCGGCGTCCCTGCAAGAGGAAGCACAGTGGGAGCCATCCCACCTCGGGGAGCAGCTCGCTTCCCTGACCCGGGGACCCCTGCCGCTGCTCCTGGTTGGCGACGGGGCGTTTAAATACGCCCCGATCCGGGTGCCGGGCAGCACGCTGCTGGACGATGACCTGGCCCCGCACCCCGCGGATCTCCTACGCCTGGGCGCGGCGCGGCTGCTGGGCCCAGACCGAGCCGACCTCGCCAGCGCGTCGCCGAATTACATCTGTCCTTCGGCAGCGGAGCGGCATGCCGTGGAGCGAGGACAGCCGGGGCCTCGATGACGACGGCATTTATCGGGTTGGGGGCCAATCTGGGCGACCGGCTCGCGTCCCTGCGGCAAGGAGCGGAAGCCATCGCCACCCTGGGCGAGGTGCTGGGGCGCTCGCAAGTCTACGAGACCGCGCCCGTGTCGATGGTCAACCCGGCACAGCCGGACTATCTGAACGCCGCCCTGATCCTGGAAACCCCCCATGGTCCGCAGCAGCTCCTTGCGCACCTCCTGCGCATCGAGGCCACCCTGGGACGTCTGCGAGAGCCTGGCCTGCGGGACCAGCCGCGCACCCTGGACCTGGATGTGCTCCTGCTGGGAGACCATGGAGACGAAGTGCTCCACCTGCCCTCGTCTGTAGGCCGGGAACGATTGCCTGGGCTCGTCGTGCCCCACCCACGGCTGCACCAGCGTTCCTTCGCGCTTTTGCCCCTTCTGGATCTGGACCCCCATTTGATCCACCCGGTCCTTGGCGTGCCCCTGCGCGATATGTGCGTAAAATTACTGGAAAAAAGCGAAATACGGCACCCGCGGGGGGTGGCCCTGCTCTAGCATCGGACCCGCCCAGGCGCTTCTTGCTTGACGTGGCCTTCCTATCATGTGAACTTTCTGACGATGTTCGAGAGGTGTGTCCTGCTGTCCCGCTGGCCCCAGTGGGTAGCGCCCTCCTGGTTGTGCACCGTCCTCTTTCTTTTCGCCTGCCATCACACCCCGGCCCAACTCCCCGAACCCAAAAGCACCGCGCCGGCTCCCGCACAGGCCGCACCGCCTCCGTCTCTCCCTTCGGAAAAATCCCACGATCATCGGATGGCCCCCAGCGCAGAGGTGACCCCGCCGCTGGCGATCTGGGACGGCGACCAATCAGCCCCCGTCGGGACCCGGGTGACCTGTCCGGTGTGCGGGGACGAGTTCGTCATCCAACCCACCTCGCCGACTCGCCACCACAAGGGCAAGACGCTGGCTTTCTGTTGTGAGCGGTGCCTGCCGCATTTTTACAAGGACCCCGACCTGATCCTAAACCAGTAGGACTCAAGGCGTGACGCGCGAACGCCGAAGACACCGATAACAGGATTCGGTGAAACATGAATGCAGTGCGCTCCGGAACGACCATTCTCATCATTGACGATACTCGTAGTACGCGGGAGGAGATCGCCAGCTACGTGACTACAGCGGGGCACCGGCCCATCGTGGCAGAGTCCGGCATGGAGGGCCTGCGCCTGCTCCGCGAGCACCGCCCAGGGCTTGTGCTGCTCGACGTGATCATGCCCTCCATCGACGGCTTCAAAATCGCGCAGATGATGAAGGCGGAGATGCGGGGCTTCGTGCCAATCATCCTGCTCACCGCCAGGACTGACTTCGACACCCGGCGTCGCGGCCACAAGGCGGGCGCCGACGACTTCCTGAACAAACCGATCAACGCGGACGAACTTGCCATCCGCATCGACGCGATGCTGCGCATCAAGTCCTTGACCGAGCAACTGGAGGCGGCCAACGCCAAGCTGGCGGCCCTGGCGGATACCGACGGACTGACCGGCGTGGCCAACCGCCGCCGCCTGGATCAGGTACTGGACATGGAGCATGAGCGCAGCCGCCGCTACAAGCGACCCCTGGGTGCTCTCATCATCGACATCGACCACTTCAAGCGGGTCAACGATACCTACCTCCACGAGATCGGCGACATGGTCCTGAAGACCGTGGCCGGGGGCATCCGCGAGATGCTGCGGCGCTCCGACCTGTGCGGGCGCTACGGCGGAGAGGAGTTCGTCGTGGTGGCCCCTGAACTCACCGCCGAGGGGGCCATGGTGCTGGCCGAGCGCATCCGGCAGCATGTGGCCCTCCTGCGCATCAACGCCGGGCCGGGTGCCGACGGCCAGCCCCGGGAGGTGCGGGTCACTGTCTCCATAGGCGTCGCCGCCTTCGACAAGGGCGCCAACGCGCCGATCGCGGACCTCATCCGCCGGGCCGACACCGCGCTCTATCAGACCAAGCACCAGGGCAGGAACCGCGTCATCATGGGCGCCGGCTCTGAACCGGAGCTGCCGGCCATCCTTCCGCTGTCGCAGGTCGTGTCCGCCAGCATTCCCCTGGTTTCCGGCTAACTCAAGGCAGAGGTGGCGCTCAAACCAGAATCTCCACTCAAGCCGCGAGATGTGGCCGCCGATGTTGTTCTTGAAAACGACATCGATGTCCAGACCAACCCAGTCCATGGAGTCCCTGCCATGAATCACGACGCTGCCAAGGAGTTCTTCGATGGCATCTCTAACGTATCGGCTTCCGCCGAGCCGATCATGGGCAAGACCATCGGCGAGCTGGAGGCGCTGAACGACAAGGTCGGCGCGCTGGCCGGCGCGCTGCCGCTGCCCTACGTCAACAGCGACCAACGCAAGCGGGCCGTCGGGGCGCGCTCGTCCAACACCGCCGCCATCCTCAGCACTGCCGCGCGCATTGCCAGCAAATCCCCGGCCGCGCAGCAGGCGATCGGCGCCAGCCCCAAGGACATGGAGAACGTGGCCCTGCAGGGCATCGTACTCCGTGACCTGATGGTGCGCGCCGAGGACGTCGAGAGCGCCGCAGGGCAGGGGGCGATGCTGCTCTCCGGCCAGATCAACCAGCAGACCGACACGCTGAGCGGCTACGCCAGCCGCACCGCCTTCGACATGGCCCGTCTCGACCAGGAGCGCGCCGACGTGGAGTCGGCGTTCTCAGCGGCGCTGCTGCTGCAGGCGGAGCAGACCGCCAGGCAGAACAAGACGCACAAGAAAGTCGACAAGAAAATCGCTCCGGCCAAGCAGCGTTTGGAGGCAGCCCGGCAGGCCAAGGAGACGCTGGACACCATCAACAAATTCTTGGCCACGGTGAAGAAGCACGATAACGATAACGGTTAGGCGCCCATGCCGTTGAGCCAGCCAGCCCGTCGAGATGTGAACGTCGCAAGGCGCGCGCCGGATCGGCGGGCCCGGCAACGGCATACCTTTTGGCACCGGATCTGAAATGGGAACTGGAGAACGAGGATTCACATGCGCATTCTGAAGAACAAGAAGATCAACGAGAATGAGCTATCGCCCCGGGGCCCGCCGCGCAGCGGACTGGCCCAGAACCCCGCCGGGATCGAGGCGTACGAGAACGGCCAGCGGGGGATCTTCGTCTACTATGATCTGGGCGTGATCGAGCAGACGACCCAGGAGCTGGGCTACGTGCGGCAGCAGCTCGGCACGACCGAGCTGAGCTTGGTGGAGCAGCAGCAGCAGGGGACGCGGCAGGATTTCTCGGGGCAGAATTCGCTGGTGATGACTTACACCAACGGGTTGCAGACGTTCCCGAAGGCCCAGGACGAGACCGGCATCCAGGCTGGGCCGCTGCTGGAACTACCGACAAAGCGGGGGCTGCTCTACAGCACGCAAAACGAGGCCGGACGCATCAAGGTGCGCGCGATGGACGGGTTGCTCCTGTCCGAGTCGTATTCGTGGATGCTCATCAACAACGCGCTGAAGTTCGTCAAGGCCGAGGTGAAGTCGGCCGCCACGGATGCGGCGCGAGAGCAGATCCTGACCAACTGGGGGCCGTTTCTTTCGCTGGTGAGCAAAGAATTGGAGTGCTCCTGAACTATGCTGTCAGCGTCATGCGGCCATCCAAGAAAAGACGGTGCGTAAAAATGTGGGGCTCCCCAGTCCGCCCTTCTATTCAGAACCTCTGGGCGGGCGCGCCCGTCAGGCCGCCTGGGTTATCAGTTGACGTAATGTAGTTTATCGGCGACATTTCCCTACATAAGCGCATGCCTTTTGCGCTTCATTGCCGCAGATCGGTCACACGTCTCCC
>JBBRLA010000471.1:0-6861 GCA_038231615.1 Polyangia bacterium
AGCAGCCCGAAAATCCCCAGCGCCCCCCACAGCAGGTGGACCCGGTCCCCGTGGACGAACTGGAAGTGCAGCCCGGCGAAGTCGATCACGGCAGCCTCCGAAAGATCGTGCCGGAGAGCAGCCAGCCCAGGCTCAACAAAAGCAGCGCCAGCGCCGTCGCGTGGGGGTAAAGTTCCCGGTACTGCCGGAAGCGCTGCTCGGCGAACTCGCTGCGTTCCAGGGTGTCGATCTCCTGGTAGGCGTGCACCAGCCCCTCTGCATCGGTGGCGCGGAAGTAGCGTCCGCCGGTCTTGTGGGCGATCTCCTTCAGCGACGCCTCGTCGATCTCCACCGGCATGCGCTGCAGGAAGCTGCGGCCGAACGCATCCTGCACCCGGATGGGGGCCATGCCATTGGTCCCCGCGCCCACGGTGTAGACCTTGACCCCGATCTTGGCCGCCAGCTCCGCCGCCTGCAGGGGCGCCGTCTCGCCAGTGTTGCTGACGCCGTCGGTCAGGAGGATGACCACCCGGGACTTCGCCTTGGACTCGCGCAGGCGCTCCAGGGCCAGGCCCAGGCCGTCCCCCAGTGCCGTGCCGTCCTCGTCGGGGCGGCTGACGAACTCGATCTGGTCGGCCACCTGCATCAGGTTGCCCTGGTCCAGGGTCAGCGGGCAGCGGGTGTCGGCGTAGCGGGCGAAGCTGACGATGCCGATGATGTCGTCGGGCCGTCCGGGCAGGCCATGGCCGCCCTGGACGAAGTCCCGAAAGACCTCCTTCACCGCGCCCAGGCGCGTCCGCTCCCGCCCCGGCTCCGACAGGTCCAGCGCCTGCATCGAGCCCGAGATGTCGATGGCCATCATGATGGCGATGCCGGTCTTTTTGACCCGGTCGTTTTTGTCTTGCAACCGGGGCCCGGAAAGGGCCAGTCCCAGCGCCGCCGCGCCCAGCGCCAAAAGGAGCGGCGGCAGGAACGCCAGCCGCACGCGCCAGCTCAGCACTTTTTCCGGCAGCAGCCGGAAGGACGAAAAAAGCACCCGGCCCCCGCCGTGCAGCGAGAGCAGATACACCGGCACCGCGAGCAGCATCGCCAGCAGCATCCACGGCGAACGAAAGGATAGGACGTGGAGGAGCTTCATCGCCGGCCCTCCGACTGCGCATGCATAACCCGCGTCTCGGCCAAAAAGCGCCGGGACTCGGAAAGGGCCTGACGGGACTCGTCTTTCTCCGGCCGGTAGCCGGCAAACTTCACCCGATCGCTCACGGCCAAAAACGCCCCGAGCAACTCCCGGTGCGCCTGGTTCATCCCGGCCAGGCGGCGGGCCTCGCGCAGAAACTCCTCTGTGGTCAGCTCGGGGGCGCGGACGCCGTAGCGCTACTCGACGTAGTGGCGCACGATGTCGGAGAGTTCGACGTAGAACGCGTCGGCCTCGTCGGGGGCGGGCAGCCCGCGGTCCTCCAGGCGCTGCAAGCGGGACATGGCGACGTCGAAGGCCGACACCCGGGCCCGGTGGCGGGCGCGGCGGCGCAGGGCGCCAAGGAGCAGCAGCAGCGCGACCAGCGCGGCCACCCCCAAAGACGCCGCCCCGTAGCGGAAGCCGCGGCTGCGGTAGAATTCTTCTTGCAACGGCCCCCGCGGGCCGCGAAGTTGGGCCTGCACCTCCCCCTCGGGCAGCACCGAGGCGATGTCCACCGACAGTTCCTCGGTCAAGACCTCCCGCTCGCGCTCGACGCCACCATCCGACCCACTCTGCCCGGCCGGTCCCGCCGATGCCTGCCCCGGTCGCCGGTCGGTGAACTCCACCCGCAGCGAGGGGATGCGCTGCCGGCCGCTCATCGGGGCCTCCAGCAGGTAGCGCTGCGAGGCGACCGTGCGACCGTCCGGGCCGCTGCTGCTCCGCGGGGTGAAGCCGACGATGGCGAAGCGGCCCAGGGCCTCGCCGAAGGGCGGCATCTCCACGCTCACCTGCGGCTCGGACTCGACCGAAAGGGTCAGCACCAGCTGGTCTCCCAGCTTGGGCGCCTTGGGCGAGAGCGACACCGTGGCCTTGACCGGCCCCTCCTGACTGGTCTTCGTGATGCCCTGGTCCTTGGCCTCCTCCCCGGCAGGCGCGGGTCGAACGGAAGGTTTGCATCCCGAAGCGACCAGCCCCGCGACCAGGGTCAGGCCCGCGAAAAGGACCCGCCGGGTCGTCGTCGTCAACCTCATCGGCGGCGCCGCCTCCGCTGCCGCATGCGGAAGAACTGGAGCAGCGGGTCCACCACCGGACGGGTCGCGTCGATGCGCAGAAGATCGATCCCCGACGAGCGCAGTTCCATCTCCAGGGCCTTGCCCCGCCGCGCGGCCTCTGCCTGCACCGCCTCCTGATAGGCCCGCGAACTGGTGTCCACCAGTTGCCGCTCCCCGGTCTCCGCGTCCTCCAGCGCCACGATGCCCGCGCCCTCCACCAATCGTTCCCGCTCGTCCCCCATCAGCACCGCCACCAGATCGTGGCGGCGACGCGCGCTGCGCAGCGCCGGCAGGTACCCCTGATCCAGAAAGTCGGACACCAGGAACAACACCGCCCGACGGGGCAACACCCGCTGACAAAACTCCAGGGCGTGGCCGATGCGGGTCGAGCGCCGCGGGTCCTTCCGCGACGCGCCCCGCAGGCGCGCCAACTGCCGCCGCACCGCCTCCGGCAGGCGCAGCCACCCCGGCCGAGCCTCCGCCGAGGGCGGCACGATGCCGGTCACTTCACCTATCGCGAAGGGCCGAAGGCCCCGAGGTTCACCTATCGCGAAGGGCCGAAGGCCCCGCGGTTCATCAATCGCCGGGACAATCTCCTCGCCCCGGGCCAGCACCTCCCGCACCACCCGCAGCGCGTGCTTCTGCCCCTTGCGCGGCGGGATGTACTCCTCGACTTCGCCGTGAAAGAGCAACAGACCCACCTTGTCGTCGTTGTGGATCGCCGAGAACGCCAAAAGCGCCGAGAGTTGCACCGCCGCCTCGCGCTTCGATCGCGCCGCCGAGCCGAAGTCCTGCGAGGCGCTGACGTCCACCAGCAGGAGCACCGTCAGCTCGCGCTCCTCGACGTAGCGTTTGACGAAAGGCGACCCGGTGCGCGCCGTGACGTTCCAGTCGATGCTGCGCACGTCGTCCCCGGGGACGTAGGGGCGGACCTCCTCGAACTCCATCCCCTGCCCCTTGAACACGGACAGGTACTCGCCCGCCAGCACGTCCGCCACATGGCGGCCCGTCTGGAACTGGATGCGCTTGACCTGTTTGACGATCTCCGAGGGCAGCATCAGTCTAACATCCCGACCACCAGGAACGCATGAGGCCTCCGGGTTATTCCCGCGGTGATTTTCAGGGGACCTCGACGTTGTCCAGGATGGCGGTGATGATGTCGTCCGCCGTCTTGGCCTCCGCCTCCGCCTCGTAGGTCAAGATCACCCGGTGGCGCAGCACGTCGTGGGCGATGCTCTTGATGTCGTGGGGGCTGATGTAGTTGCGCCCGGCCAAGAGCGCGTTGGCCTTGGCCACCTTGATCAGGTTGATGGACGCCCGCACCGAGGCCCCGTTGTCGATCAGGTTCTTCAACTGCGGCAGCTTGGCCGCCGCCGGGTCGCGGGTGGCCGCCACCAGGTCCACCGCATAGCGCTTCACCTTGTCGTCGACGAAGATCTGCCGCACCACGTCGCGCGCCGCCAGGATCTCGGCCGGGGACATCACCTTGTTGACCCGGGGCTCCGCCGCGGCCCCGGCCATGCGGTCGAGGATCTTGATCTCCTCATCGCGGCTGGGGTAGCTGATGCGCACCTTCATCATGAACCGGTCCAGCTGCGCCTCGGGCAGGGGGTAGGTGCCCTCCTGCTCGATGGGGTTCTGGGTGGCCATGACCAGGAACGGCTCTTCCAGGCGGAAGGTGTGCTCGCCGATGGTCACCTGCCGCTCCTGCATGGCCTCCAGCAGCGCCGCCTGCACCTTCGCCGGGGCCCGGTTGATCTCGTCGGCCAGGATCAAGTGCCCGAAGATCGGCCCCCGCTTGACGCTGTAGGTGCCGTCCTTGGGGTTGAAGATCTGCGTGCCGGTGATGTCCCCCGGCAGCATGTCCGGCGTGAACTGGATGCGCGAGAAGCTGGTGTCGATGCACTCCGAGAGCGTGCGGACCACCAGGGTCTTGGCCAGGCCCGGCACGCCCTCGATGAGGACGTGCCCCCCGGCCAGAAACCCGAGCAGCAGGCGATGCACCATCGCCTCCTGCCCGACCAGGACCTTCCCCACCTCGGCCCGCAACTCGGCGAATCGCTCCTGAACTTTTCCGACTTCGTCTGCCATGGGGGGTCGCTGCCCGGTCTCCCGCGCCAAGTTTTTGCGCAGCCATTGGAGATACCATCCAGGGGCGGTGATGGCAAGGGCCATCGCCAGGAAGCGAAGCCCCCTGGGGGGAGCCCCCCGGTCTGGACAGAAAACGACGGGCCGCTTTAAACAGCACTTACACGCTTTGGGGTGGTGATATGTCGAGCCAGCCGGCGATCTCCGGACGGCGATCAAGGGCCGCAATGCAGTCTGCCTGGAGCATGGCCGCAGGAGGCACGGGGTAAAGGGCCGCCACCCGGAGGAGATAGACGAGCACACCAGAGAAGGGCCGGTTGCAGATGGCCATACGCAGGGCTTCCGCGTACTGCTGCTTGCCTGCGCTCAGGCTGGTGTCATACTGGATAATGTAGGCTTGCACGCCAGCCCACGCATCGCGGCGGCCGTCCTCCAAGACCTTCCGACACAGGCCAAAGGTCTCGATGCTCGCCTTCCCTTTTGCAGATTCCTGTTCGGTCTCTGCGTCGATGCGCGGTTCGAATTTTCCGGTCTTGGGTACCAGCACCAAATGATCTAGCGGCTCCTCTACCGTGGGGTCGATCAGCAGCGGCTGGTCATCCTGCATCGGGAACTGATCCCGCTTGTAATTGCTGTTGCAAAGCCCGCAGGCGTAGAGCAGGTTCTCCCAGACGAAGGTCTTCTCCGGGGCTTTGGCACGGGGCCAGAAGTGTTCGATGGCGGTGCCCTGGCTGTCTTCGCAGTACATGCAACGCTGTAGACCGCTGGCCATATCTTGGAGACGGACATGGATGTGGCGAAGCTGATTCCGCTGCTGGTTCTGCTTGGCGCTCGACCAAAGCCGGTCTGACTCGGCCTTTCTCTCCGCCTCCGGCTTGTCGAGGATGAGTTTGGTCTGCTTCTTCAACCAGTTTGCCTCTTCCTGGGTGGGGACCGTACGGTGCAGGCGCCTCATCGAGTATCCTTCAGGCGGCGCAGCGCGGCCTCGACGGCGGCGCTGGGAGTTCCTATAATCTGCTGACGGAGGTGCCCTAGCTCTTTCGCCTCCGATCGCTTCAGCGGCAGCCCCTGGAGTTCCCGCGCCTCCAGTTGCGAAAGGCGTGCACGCCGGGCTTCAGCTTCTTCGCTATAGGGTGTGTCGAGTCCAAACAGCGAAGTGATGACTGCCGCATCTGCGCCTTCGTTAACCACACGGTTGTACTCTTCCTCGGAGAGGTGCTCGCCCGTCGGTAATTCCGGGGCCGGACGTAGGCGGATCAGCCCACCGGGATCGGCAGCCTGGCAGATAAAAGGACTGTGAGTCGTAACCAGAAATTGGATCTTCGGGAAGTGCTCCTTGAGCCAGAAGCCAATGCGCTGCTGCCAGGAGACGTGCAGGTGCGTATCCACTTCATCAATGAAGATCACTCCACTATAGGGGACCACGGGGCGGGACTCCTCATTGTAGTCGATATGAAAATTTTCAAAGCAGCGGCTCATCTGGCGAAGAATATCAAGCACCAGCGCGACGGTCGTGCGGTAGCCGTCAGAGACAGCGTTGAGCGGCAAGGTTGCACCGCCCACAGTCACCCGTAGCGCATCGGAGCGCACATCCAGGATCTTGACGCCTTGCGGGAGCAGCCCATCATTGAGTAACTCGATGGTGCCCTGTTCAAGAGCTGCGGCAGTCTGGTCTCCCTCCATGCGACGCAGGTAAATCTCCCGTAGCGACTGCACGCCCTCTGCAAGAGACGCGTCCTCGCGAAAGAGCGTCGCCAGCCCCTGTGCCGCTCCGCTGCTGGCCATCATAGAGGCGGCCTCCGAGCTGTGTCCAGAGAGCCGCCGGAAGGGGCCATAGCCAGCGATAAACCAGCCGCCCCTCTCATTCCAGGGGCCGCGCTTTGCCGCGCTTTCGTTGATCGCCTGCACTGGGACGAGTTGATCATCCTTGGCGTCCCAGCGGAGCCCTATCGAGAGCGGGTTGTGAGGGCGAGGTCCACGACCCTCGATCTTGTCGAGCTGGCTGTCATAATTCAGGCTCAGTTCGACGCGCCCCTCGCTAGCGCCCTGCCGCAGCCAGCCGGAGACGTTGGGCACCAAATTTAACGCCGCGCGCGGCCCAGCCATTGTGATGGCGATGGCTTGCAGCAATGTCGTCTTGCCCGAACCATTGCGCCCTGCCAGTACGGTCCATCCGCTGTACGTGCCATCGGGTCGGGAGAGATCGAGATCAATCGCTCTCGAACCATCGCCGATACCTCGGATGTTCTGTACCTTGATCCTCTGAATATACATGGCGTCTCAATCCTTTAGGTTGTACATCTTCCGATCGTCGGGGCAGTTGATGCGCACCTTCATCATGAACCGGTCCAGCTGCGCCTCGGGCGGGGGGTAGGTGCCCTCCAGCTCGATGGAATTCTGGGTGGCACCTGCCGCTCCTGATGGCCTCCAGCAGCGCCGCCTGCACCTTCGCCGGGGCCCGGTTGTTCTCGTCGGCCAGGATCAGGTGTTCGAAGATCGGCCCCCGCTTGACGCTGTAGGTGCCGTCCTTGGGGTTGAAGATCTGCGTGCCGGTTATATCCCCGG